>NZ_JBQCFT010000169.1:0-10236 GCF_051958795.1 Luteibacter sp.
CCAGCGGCAGATCGCTGGCGCCTCCTCCGGCGTCATCCGCACGCTCGACCAGGACATCGATGCCACCCTCGGCCCGCTGCTGGCCCTGCGCATCGGCGTGACCAGCGCGGATCCGGGCCCACTGCAGACGGCCCTCGCCGAGGTACACGCACGGCACCCTGAGCTGGGCAACCTCGTGGCGATGTCCCAGGCCGGCGATGTCATTGCCTACACCCGGCCTCCCCGCCCGACCGACTGGCGGAGTGCGCTCGCGGCACCAAGGCACCATGCCCTGGGCGCCAGCGTGCGGGTGAGCGTGACCGCCGCGCATGACGGCCTGGCGCCGACCGTGCGCGTGGTGGTGGATTCCCGCGTCGCGGAACCGGCGAGCTTTGGCGCGCGCATCGATGGCGAGCGCGCCAGCGAGATGTTGCGCCACTCCATGCTCAGCGCCACCGGCGTGCTCAGCGTGTTCTCGACGAGCGGGCAACTGTTTGCGACCAACCGCGCCGGCCTGGCCCAGCAGTGGACGCTCCACGACATCGCGCCGGGCGGCAGCGGCAGCTACGACGAAGGCGATTACACCTACGCCTGGACGGCATCGGCGACGTATCCCCTGGTGGTCCGCGTCGGCATCGATCGCACCGCCATCCGTGCCGAGTGGCTGCACCAGGCGCAGGCCACGGTGCTCGCCACCCTGATCCTCCTGCTCATCCTCAATGGCGTGGCGGCATGGCTGGGGCGTGCCTACCGCCACCAGGGCACCCTGCTGGAAGCGCTCACGCGCAGCGCGCGCCACCTCGGCGACGTACAGCGCAGCGGGCACATCGGCCTGTGGGAAGCCGACCTGCATTCGCGCACCATCCTGTGGACCGGCCACGTGCACGAAATCACCGGCCTGCCGCTGGCGCAGATGGGCGGACGGCTGGGGACGTACTACAAGCTGGTGCACCCGGAAGACCAGGCGGCCATCGTGGCCTGGCTCGACCGCTTCGCCCACGGCGATGGCCCCTACGAGATGGAACACCGCCTGTGCCGTCCCGATGGCAACGAAGTGCGCGTGAACCTGCGGGCTGCGCGGATCACCAACGAGGCAGGCACGCCGGTCCTCGCCGGCACGATCAGCGAGATCACCGCCTTGCACGAGACGCGGCAGCGCCTGCGCGAGTCCGATCGCGACCTCGCCGCCAGCGAGGCGGCCTACCGCAAGCTGCTCGCACGCATGCCGGTGCCGCTGCTCGTGGTGCGCGATGACCGGATCGATTTCGCCAACCCGCTCGCCGAGGAACGCCTGGGCACGAGCGGCGAAACCCTGACCGGACGCGACGCGTCCGCGCTGATGGACAGCGACGCCCTGGCCGCGATTCGCGCGGGCAGCGGTGAAAACGCGGGCGTTACCGCATGGCTGGAACCGATGCGCGGGATGCCGTTCGAAGCGGAGCTGGCGCTTTCGGACTACAAGGATTCGCGCGGCCGCGGCACGCTGGTGATCGTGCGTGACGTGACCGAGCAGCGCCTTTACGAAGAACGCCTGAACCACCAGGCCACGCATGACGAGCTCACCGGCCTGCCCAATCGCCGGGCGTTGCGCGAGCAGCTCGACGGCCTCGTGCACGATGCCGTCCGCGATAACAGCGGCCTGATGGTCCTGTTCATCGACCTGGACCACTTCAAGTTCATCAACGATGCCCTCGGCCATGCGCTGGGCGACCAGGTCCTGCGCGACGTGGCGATCAAGCTGGGCGATACGCTCGACGGCCTCGGCCATATCGGCCGCTTCGGCGGCGATGAGTTCGTCGCGATGCTTCCGTTTACCGGGCCGCCCGCGAAGGCGCTCGACGTGCTGCCACGGATCCAGCGCGCCATCGAGGAGCCGCTGGAAGTCAGCGGCACCTTGCAGCGGCTGAAGTGCAGCATCGGCGTAGCCTTCGCCACGCGCGACGGCGCGGATGCGGATACGCTGATCCGGAACGCCGATACGGCGATGTACGACGCCAAGCGTTCCGGCCGACACACCTGGAAGCGCTACTCCGCGGAAATGCACGCGACCGCGATGGCGCGGCTTACCGTGATCAGCCGCCTGGCCCCCGCGAACCTCGACCAGGAACTGGCGCTGGCGTGGCAGACCCAGCATGACAGCCTGACCGGCCGCCCGATCGGCGTGGAGGCCTTGCTGCGCTGGCCCACGGCACCGGGCGACCTCGCCTGGCCCGACCAGCTCATTCCCCTGCTGGAGGAAACCGGCGCGATCGTCCCCATCGGCCAGTGGGTACTGCGCGAAGCGTGCCGCCAGCAGCGCCGCGTGGTGGAAGCCCTGGGCGAAGGCTGCCGCGTGGCCGTGAACATCTCCGCGCAACAGCTCGCCCACGCGGATCTCGTCTCGGAGGTCCGCCAGGCGCTCCGCGAAACGGGCGCGAGCGCCTCCGCGCTGGAACTCGAGCTCACCGAAAGCGCCTTCATGCACGAACCGGAGCGCGCGATCCGCACGCTGCATGAATTGCGCGCCATGGGCGTAAGCATCGCGCTGGATGACTTCGGCACCGGCTATTCCAACCTCACCTACCTGTCGCGCCTGCCGCTCGACAAGATGAAGGTGGACCGGCACTTCACGACCACGCTGCTGGAGGACACGGCGGACGCGTCCATCTGCCGCTCGATCATCTTCCTCGCCCGCAGCCTGAACCTGCAGGTGGTCGCCGAGGGCGTGGAGACCCAGAGCCAGCGCGAATGGCTCGAGCGCGAGGGCTGCCGCGCCATGCAGGGCTTCCTGTTCTCGCGGCCGGTGCCGCTCGACGAGCTGGGCCGGGCGCCAGCGTTCGCCCGCTGAACAATCCGTTCGCCGCGCGGTGATTTATCCGCGCCGCCGCGATGCCTACATTGGTGGCTATCCCCACGCACACCCAGGCACCCGCCATGCAACGCGCACCCGCCCTCTTCGTCTCCCACGGCGCTCCCACCTTCGCGCTGGAGCCCGGCCTGCTCGGCAGCCAGCTGACGGCGCTGGGCGAGCGGCTGGATAGCGCCACGGCGATCGTCGTGGTGTCGCCGCACTGGCAGACCTGCGGCGTGCGCGTGATGGGTGCGCCGCGCCCCGCGACGATCCATGACTTCGGCGGTTTCGCCCCCGAGCTCTACACGCTGACCTACCCGGTCCCCGGGCTGCCTTCGCTGGCTGCCGAGACTGCGGGGCTGCTGATCGAGCAAGGGTTCACTGCCCTGGTCGATGGCGAGCGTGGCCTGGACCACGGCGCCTGGGTGCCGCTCCGCTACCTGCGCCCGCGTGGGGATGTCCCCGTGCTCCAGGTCTCGATGCCGCACAACCTCGATGTCGATTCCGCGCTGCGCCTGGGCAAGGCGCTTGCCCCTTTGCGCGACCGCGGCGTGGCCGTGGTGGGTTCGGGCAGCCTCACGCACAACCTGCGCGAGGCGCGGGTGACCCGTGAGGCGGAAGAGTACGCAAAGGCCTTCGCCGCCTGGGCGCGCTCCGCCGTGCTCGCCGGCGACACCGAGGCGCTGCGTGATTACCGCACCCACGCCCCCTCGGCGCTGCGCGCGCACCCCACCGACGAGCATTACCTGCCCCTGCTGGTCGCGGCGGCCGCGGCAGGCAACGACAAGCCGTTGGTCATCGATGGCGGCATAACCTATGGCGTGCTTTCCATGGACTGCTACGCCTGGGGCGTCCATTAGGTCGGATATTTTACCCGGGCACTATTGACGGCTAATTTTTACCGGGTAATATCTGGCGGGTCCCGGTTACAGGAAGACCCCATGCCTCTGAACTTCACCGCGTTCGACGGTACCACCCGGCTCGCCGCGGGTTCGCTGCCCATCGTGGCCGAACGCTGCAAGGCGCTGCTCGATAGCGAACCGAACGCCAGCCCGATCATCTACGACGACAGCACCGGCCGCCCGGTGGATGTCGATTACCGCGGAACCACCCATGAGGTGCTTGCCCGCCTACCCGCGACCGACGACGCCCCGGCGGCTCGCCGCGGACCGGGCCGGCCGAAGCTCGGCGTGGTGGCGCGCGAAGTCACCCTGCTCCCGCGCCACTGGGACTGGCTGGCCAGCCAGCCCGGCGGTGCCTCGGTGGCGTTGCGCCGCCTGGTCGAGAGCGCCAGCCGCGAGAACCTCGATGCCGACCGCGTCCGCCAGGCCAGCGAAGCGGTGGACCGCGTGATGCTGGCGCTGGCCGGCAACCTGGCCGGGTATGAAGAAGCCTCGCGCGCGTTCCACCGGCGCGAGGCAGAGCGTTTCCATGCCCTGACCGAAGCGTGGCCCGCAGATGTGCGCGACTACGTGCGCAGCCTGGCGGCAGTAGTGCTGCACGCCTGATCCAACCACCGTAGGAGCCCACCCTGTGGGCGACAGCTTTCGCGATAAAGCCACAGGCCCTGTAGCGCTTCCGCGAACGGCGTCGCCCACAGGGTGGGCTCCTACGCATCACACCGGCTGCAGCTTCCGGATCGTCTTCCAGGTCTTGTACCGGCGCTTCAGCATCCGCCGGTACTTCCGCTTCGCCACGCGCTCCTTGCGGTCGTGGTTCCACAGGTAGATCGCGGGGGTGCTCAGCAGCGTGAGCAGCTGCGACACCAGCAGGCCGCCGACGATGGCGATACCGAGCGGGCGGCGCATCTCCGAGCCGACACCGAAACCGATGGCCAGCGGCAGCGCCGCGCCCATCGCCACCAGCGTCGTCATCGTGATCGGCCGGAAGCGGACGAGCGCGGCCTGGCGGATCGCCTCCACCGGCGACATGCCCTTCTCGCGTTGCGCGGTCAGTGCGAAGTCCACCATCAGGATCGCGTTTTTCTTCACGATACCGATCAGTAGCAGCACGGAGATGATCGCCATCAGCGTGAGCTGCGTCTGCGTGATCAGCATCGCGAGGAACGCACCCGCACCTGCCGCCGGCAGCGTGGAGAGAATGGTCAGCGGGTGGCCGAGGCTCTCGTACAGGATGCCCAGCACGATGTAGACCGCGAGGATCGCACCGATCAGCAGCACCATGCCGTTGGATTGCGCATCCTTCAGGCGCTGGTTCGCGCCGGTGAAGTCCATGCGCACGCCTTCAGGCAGGTTGAGCCGCGCCACGGCCTGCTCGACCAGGGTGTTGCCCTTGTCCGGGGTGATCTTGGGCGCGAGGTTATACGTGATATCCGCCGACTCAAGCTGGTTCTGGTGGGTAACGGCACTGGGTGTCGAGCGCGGCGCGATGTGCGCAACAGCGCTCAGCGGAATCATGTTGCCCACGCTGTTCTTCACGTAGGTATTCAACAACGCATCCGGTGAAAGCGACTGCGCGGCGGCGGCCGTGAGGACCACCCAGTACTGGTTGATATCCGAATAGATCACCGACACCTGGCGCTGGCCGAACGCGTTGTACAACGCGGTATCGATCATGCCCATGCCGACCTTCAGCCGGCTGGCCGCATCGCGGTCGACCTGTAGCATCTGCTGCTTGCCCACCACATCGAAGTCGCTACCGACGTCGCGGAATTCCTTCATGCCGCGCATGATCTGTACGAGCTTGAGCGTCCACGGTTCGAGGCTCTGGCCGCCGGTACTGATCAATTGGAACGAATACTGGCCGCGGTTGCTGTTACCGCCGCCACCGCCGAGGAACTGCACCGGGTTGAAGAACACCTGGACGTCGGAGATCTTCTCGTACTCCTTGCCCATCCGGTCCATGATCTCCTTGATCGATTCCTTCCGCTGGCCGGGGCCGTTCCCCTTCGGCTTCAGGTCGATGAACATCAGGCCGTTGCTGCCCACGGCACCGCCATTGTCCCCGCCAAGGATCGCGGTGACATCGGCGACGGTCGGATCCTTCTGCATGATCTCGGCCACCCGATTCAGGCGCCGGGTCATCTCGTCCGGGGATATGTTGGCGTCGGCATTGATCTCGGCCTGCAGCATGCCGGTATCTTCATCGGGCATGAAGTTGCCGCCTGCGGTCTTCACCACGGCCATGGCAAGCAGGAACGTGGCGACCAGCAGGGTGATCGGTTGCCAGCGCATGATCCGGCGGTGGCGCATCGCCCAGTCGAGCCCACGCTCGTACAGGCGCAGGAAGCCCTTGTCGAAACGCTCCAGGGCCCTTTCCATGCGGCCGGGCACGCGGTCGGGCTCGTCATGCTTCAGGTAGCGCGCGCACAGCGCGGGCGTCAGCGTCAGCGAGACGACGGCGGAGATAAGCACCGCTGCCGCGAGGGTCACCGAGAACTCACGCAGGAGCTTGGTGATCATGTTGTTGCCGAACAACAACGGTGCGAACACGGCGACCAGCGAGATCGTGATCGAGATAACGGTGAAACCGATCTCGCGGACGCCCTCCAGCGCCGCGGGCATGGGCCCGGATCCGTTCTCCATGTGGCGCACGATGTTCTCGATCACGACGATCGCATCGTCCACCACGAAGCCGATGCACAGGACGAGCGCCATGAGCGACATGGTGTTCAGCGTGTAGCCCAGGCTCCACATCACGACAAACGCGCCCGCCAGCGACAGCGGCACGCTCAGCGTCGCGATCAGCGTGGGTCCGAGCCGGCGCAGGAACACCAGCATGACCAGGCACACCATCACGATCGAGATCATCAGCGCGACATTCACCTCGTGAAGCGCCGACTGGGTCGTCTGGGTGAGGTCGAAGATCGGCGTGACCACCGCATCCGCCGGCAGCATCGCGCGGAAGCGCGGTAGCGCCGCACGGATCGCATTGGCCGTCTCGATCGAGTTGGCTTCGGGCCGCTTGCTGATCTGCATGGTCACCGAGCGTTCGCCCTGGAACCACGCTTTCTGGAAGATATCCTGCTGACCGCTGGTTACGGTGGCGATGTCAGAGAGGCGTACCGGGACGCCGTTGCGCATGGCGATCAGGATGTGCGCGAAGTCATCGGCTTCGCGCAGGCCGTCGTTGGCGATGACCGTCATCTGCGAGCGGCCGTCGGAGAGCAGGCCTTGCGGCGAATTGACGTTGGCCGCCTGCAGCGCGTTCGAGACATCGTTCGCGGTCAGGCCCTTCGTCGCCAGCGCATTGGTGTCCAGCTCCACGCGCACCGCATGCGGCGTGCCGCCGAAGACCTGGACGCGCGCGACACCATCGATCTGCGAGACCGTGGGCCGGATCAGCGTGTCGACCACGTCGAACAGCTTGTCGGCCGGCATGGTCTTCGAGGTGAACGAAACGAGCAGCACCGGGATCTGCCCGGTATCGAACTTGAAATATTGCGGTGGGCTGGGCATGCCGGCCGGCAGGTCGGCGACCGACGCGTTGATGGCGGCCTGCACATCGCGCGCTGCCGCATCGGTCGAACGATCCATGGTGAAACGGACGCGGACGAACCCGGCTCCCTCGGAGCTGTTGGAATACATCTGGTCCACGCCCGGGATCTGGCCCAGGTGGCGTTCCAGCGGCGCGATGATGGTGTTGGCCATCGTCTGCGCATTGGCACCCGGCATCTGCGCCTGGATGAATACCGCGGGCACCTCGATCGAGGGCAGCGCGGCCACGCCCAGCAGCATGTAAGCCAGTATGCCAGCCAGCGTGAGGCCCGCCGCGAGCAGCGACGTTCCACGAGGCCGGCGAATGAAGGGAGCAAAAAAGTTCACGACACATCCTGTGACAGCGGGACGCCCCGCGCCGCGCACTTTATGCCGTGAGGGCCCTTCGTGTCGCCTGTGCCGTCCGTCAGCCCCCTGCCGAAAGGCAGGGGATGACTGTTTAAGCAGGCTTTCGGAAATATGTAGGAGCCCACCCTGTGGGCGACGCCGTTCGCGGATGGGCAACAGGGCCTGTTGCGTCGAGGCGAAACATGTCGCCCACAGGGTGGGCTCCTACAATGGTGCTGCGTTAGCTGTTACGGAGCGGGCGCGAAGCGCACGGTCAGGTAGTACGTGCGGCCCAGCTGGTTGTAGTACGCGGCGGTCTCGTAACGCTTGTCCGCGACGTTCGCGACCCGGCCCTGCACGCTCCAGGCGTTGTCGACATGCCAGGTCGCGCGCAGGTCAGCGGTCGCATAGCCGCCGAGGCGGGTGGTGTTCGCCGCGTCGTCGTAGCTGTAGCCGGCCGCGTACACGGACCCGCCGAGCGTGAACATGCCCAGGTCCTTGTCGAGATCGACACGGCCGGTGCGGCGCGGGCGGCGGGCCAGAAGATTGTCCTTCTGCGAGCCATTGTCACGATTCAAAGGCTGCTGGAGCGTGGCATATGCGCGAAGATGCCAGCCATCCACATCGGCGCCGAGCTGCCCTTCGAGGCCACGGAGGCGAGCCTCGCTGACATTGATCGGCAGGAAGGCGGCGTCGAAGCCGATCAGGTCATCCACCTTGGTCTGGTAAGCATTCACCGCCCAGTTCCAGATACCCGGCGCGCCGCTCAGGCCGATCTCGGCGGTGCGCGACTTCTCCGGCTTCAGCGCGACCGGCGCGCCGTACGGGTAGTACTCATCGTTGAAGGTCGGCGCGTGGAACGCTGTGCCGTACGACGCGGTGATCCGCATGCCGTTCTCGAAGCGGAAGCCATACGCCGCCGCGCCGGTGGTGTGGTTGCCGAACTGGGTGTTGTGGTCGTGGCGCGCGGAGAGCTGGATCTCGTGCGGACCGAAGACGCCCTGGTACAGGGCGAACACACCGGTGTTGTTACGCGTGGTCTTGAGGTAGTCGGTGTCGCTGTCCAGCTTCTCCTGCTGGTAATCCACGCCGGCGCTCAGCGTCTGGCCCGGGGCCAGCGTGAAGTCGTTCTGCCAGGCCGCCTGGTTGCGCTTCGAGTACAGGTAACCCACGCGCGCCTTGTCGACCCCATAGTTGACGAAGTCGAGGGTCTTGTCCGCGCCATTCAGGTAATTGTCCGCGCGGTCCTGGTTCTGGCCCAGGCTCACCGACATGCGCCAGTCGGCCATGGCGTCGAAGCTGAGCTTACCGCCGGCCACCTGCTGCGAACGGCGGGTCAGGTTCTGGAAATCACCGTCGTATTCGATCGTGCCCTTGCTGCGCAGCCAGCTACCGGTGAGCTCGGTGCCGTCATCCCAGCGGTAGCCGCCGGAGAGGGCGCCGTTGTACGTGCGGTAGGCGTCGTGGTCCGGTTCGTCGGTGAAGCAGCCCTTGAAGGCCGTGCCCGCGCCGATGCGGCAGGCGTTGATGCCCGCGGTGTACTGGCCGCCCAGGCTGGCGTTGTACCAGCCATGCGTGGTGCCGCCGGAGACGCCGACCTGGCCGGCGGTGTAACCATGGCTGCCACCGGTGACCGACACCGACGGGGTCGGCGCTTCGCCGGCCTGGCCATGGCGGGTGAAGATCTGGATCACGCCACCGATGGCGTCGGAGCCGTACAGGGTGGAGCGGGGACCACGGACCACTTCGATGTGGTCGATCTGTTCGACCGGGAGCTGCTCGTAGGCGGGCAGGCCGGCGCCGACGGTACCGACGCGCACGCCATCGACCAGCACCAGGGTGTGGGCAGAGTTCGTGCCACGCATGAACATCGAGGTCTGCTGGCCGAGGCCGCCGGTGTTCGCCATGACCACGCCGGGCAGGCCCGTCAGCAGGTCCTGGACGCTGATCGGCTGCAGGCGCTCGATGTCTTCGCGGGTGATGACCGTGACCGGTGCCAGCACCTCGTCGAGCGGGGTGGGCGCGCGGTTCGCGGTCACGACCACCGCCGGGAGGTTATCCGGGGCATCCGCGGCGTGCGCCATGGCGATGGAGGACAGCAGGGCCGTCGCGAGCAGGGTCTTCTTCATGGTTCGTCCTTATGCCGGCTACCGGCAAGTCTCACAACAAGGACGGTCACGGGAGAGGCGAACGGCGCACGGGCGAGACCCGGGCTGTCCGGATCCGCCCGCCGCGAATCGTCCGAAACAGGTCGACCCCGCGGCCATGGCTGGCGCGGGGGCGTTTCGGGCCGGTCTCCGGACTTGCCTCACCCCGCACGAACGGGGAACTGCCGGCGCCTTCCCACCTTCTCAGGCAGTGGCTATGGCCGGCCAGGCGGGGTGGTATCCCCTGGGGCTTACCGTTGCGGGGGCAGTGCCGGCCTTGCCACGACGTGGCGCACCGGCTTCCCGTTTAATCCTCCTGGCTGTAGCCAGGACGGACACCCGAACGGGCGCATTCTACCCGGACCCGGGGGGGGGGGGGGGGGGGGGGGGGGGGGGGGGGGGGGGGGCCCCCCCACCGCCGCCCCCGGCCGCACCCCCCGCACGCGGCCGCCGAGGGGGGGGAGGGGGGGGGCGGGGGCGAGGCGCGCGGGCGCCG
>NZ_JBQCFT010000170.1:0-6974 GCF_051958795.1 Luteibacter sp.
TCTTGGGGCCCACCCTCGAGGCGAGTTCCGCACAAGAGAGCGGCCGTAGGCCAATAAGTACATTTGCGCCGGAGGCGCACTCCTTTACGAACGCGGAGGACCTGTCTGAGCAGCGAGGGTGGGCCCCAAGGCCTCTTTCCATAGACGTCCGAGCGCGAGGCGGCGCAAGCCGCTGGTCACATGCATTCGCGCTCAGCGAATGGACCGATTCGATAGCGCGAGGCCGAAGGCGAGCCCTATCGTCAGGGCTCGCGCGAGGCGATCTGTGGTGGTGTGCCGTTGTCCGTGATCGACGTGTTCTGCAGCGCACGCTGGCAGACAGCCGCCTGCGCCGGATAGCGCTCGACGCAGAACGTCACCCACTTGCGCACGCTCTTCGCCCGCTGCGAAGGCAAAAGATGTCCCGTCAACGGCGCCCGCGAAAACCCGGTGATTTCCTTCAGCACCGCCAGCAACCCATCGTGCACGTACCACGGGTGGTACTGCGTATCGGCGCGGCCCGTCGGCGCCTGCACCCAGATCGACTGCTCGGGTAACGACCGGCTATCACCCAGGTGGGCAACGATATAAGGCACCGCCGGCCTGCCCAGGCCCATCAGCATCCGGAACGACCTGGCCTGCGTGCGGGAGTCCGTGGTCAGGCTCGCGACGAGCTGGTCCACGACGGGAGCCAGGTCCAATGGTGTGTTCGAAGCGGGCGCCACGGCCATGGGTGGCGTGCCCGGTGGCGGCGTATGCACGGGCTTCTCAGCCGCCGTCGCAGCCATGGGAATCAGTAAAGCCAGGAACCAGCCGAACCGTTTCATGCCCGTTTCTCCATGCAGGCTCACCCCGGCTGGAGTATCACCCCGCAAGGAATCGCGGCGTGTGAAATCTTCTTTAACCCCGGAAGAAGGGGTAGGGCGCCAGGAACACCAGCCAGACCATCACCACGATGCCGATGTACTTGATCACGCGGAACAGCTTCGGGTTCGCCTTCTTGAACCTGCGCGTGCGGTCGCGGCCACGCTGGTTGAGGGCAAACATGCGGTTGACGAAGCCGACCTGCTCCTTGCCGTCGTCGCTGTTCGGCGAGGCGGTGATCGAGCCCATGAAGGCGCCTACGCGCTTGTTGATCGCCGTCATCAGGCCGAATTTGAGCGGGCGCTCGACATCGGCGAAAAGGATGACGCGGGTCTGGTCGGTGCGGTTCTCGGCCCAGTGCACGTAGGTTTCGTCGAAGACGACGTCCTTGCCGTCGCGCCAGGCGTGCATTTCGCCATCGACGAAGATGCGGCAATCATCGGAGTTGGGCGTGATCAGGCCGAGGTGGTAGCGCAGCGAGCCGGCGAACGGATCGCGATGCGGGTTCAGCCGGCTGCCCGGCGGCAACAGCGCGAACATGGCAGCCTTCACGCTCGGGATCGAGTTCAGCAGCTTCACCGTTTCCGGGCATAGCGCCTCGGCCGAAGCGAGCGGCTCCCCGTACCACTTCAGGTAAAAGCGCTTCCAGCCCTGCTTGAAGAATGAGTTGAACGAGGCGTCGTTGTGCTTCTCCGCCGAGCGGATATAGCCCTCGTCGAAAAGGTGCATGGCCTCCTCGCGGATCGTCTGCCAGTTGTTCTGCAGCAGGTCGAGCTGGGGAAAGCCCGCGCGGTCGAGGATCGGGCGGGCTGGCACGGCCGAGAAGGCATACATCAGCAGGTTGTACGGCGCAAAGAGTGCCGAGTGATCGACAAGCTGGCGATCGAAGCGCAGGCGCGAGCGGCCGCGCAGGTGCACCAGCAACACGCAGAGCGTGAAGAGGATCAGCACGTACAGGACGATGAAGCGGGGCCCGAGGAGATTCATGGGGTTGCACTCAAAAGGACCCGCCTAGTTTACTCCTGCCTCAGTGGGCCAGCACGTGGCTGGCGCCACCGCCTGGCCGCCAGGCGCCGCGGAATGCCTTTTCCAGCCAGGAAATGGCGGCCCTGACAGCCGCATGCGGCGATTTGCCCCGTGCCAGGTGGGCCGTCACGGCCGAAGCGAGCGTGCAGCCGCTGCCGTGGCCCTCGAAGGGCAGGCGGGCATGGCGGAAGGCCAGCACGCCGTTCGCATCGTAGTAACGATCGACGATGTCGCGTCCGCCTGCGTGGCCGCCCTTGAGCAGCACGCCGCCCGCGCCCATGGCGAGCAGGTCGGCCCCGGCTTCGTCGAACGCCTTGCCGATCGGGCGGCCGAGCAACGCCTCGGCCTCCGGGAGGTTGGGTGTGAGGATGTCGGCGAGCGGGATCAGGCGCGTCACGAGCGCCTCCAGCGCATCCTCGTTGAGCAGCCGCGCGCCGCTGGTCGCGACCATCACCGGATCGACCACGAGCCACGCGGGTTGCCGCGAGGCCATTTCCTTCGCGACGAGGCGCGTGACGGCGGCGCTGCCGAGCATGCCGGTTTTCACGCCAGCGATCGGGAAATCGGCAAAGACCGCATCGATCTGGCTACGCACGTGGGCAAGCGGCAGCGTGTGCACGGCGGTGACGCCGCGCGTGTTTTGCGAGGTGACGGCGGTGATCGCGGTGAGCCCGTACGTACCCAGCGAATGGAAGGTCTTGAGGTCGGCCTGGATCCCCGCACCACCGCCGGAATCGCTTCCGGCGATGGTGAGGGTGTTGGGTCTGGCCTTCGTCACAACGCTTCGGAGGCGAAATCGGCCAGTCGCGAACGCTCGCCGCGCTTCAGGGTGATGTGGCCGGAATGCGCCCACATCTTGAAGCGATCCACCGCATAGGTCAGGCCCGAGGTGGTTTCGGTGAGGTACGGCGTGTCGATCTGCTCGACGTTGCCGAGGCACACGATCTTGGTGCCCGGGCCCGCACGGGTGATCAGCGTCTTCATCTGCTTCGGCGTCAGGTTCTGCGCCTCGTCGATGATGAGGTAACGGCTGAGGAACGTGCGGCCGCGCATGAAGTTCAGCGAACGGATCTTCACGCGCGAGGCGAGCAGGTCGTTGGTGGCCTGGCGGCCCCACGAACCGCCTTCCTCCGGATTGGCGAGCACCTCGAGGTTATCGGTGAGCGCGCCCATCCACGGGGTCATCTTTTCCTCTTCCGTGCCGGGAAGGAAGCCGATGTCTTCGCCGACCGATACCGTCGCGCGGGTCATGATGATTTCGCGGTAACGCTGCTGGTCCATCACCTGGGCCAGGCCGGCGGCGAGCGCAAGGAGCGTCTTGCCCGTGCCGGCGGTGCCGAGCAGCGTGACGAAATCCACGTCGGGATCCATCAGCAGGTTCATCGCGAAGTTCTGCTCGCGGTTGCGCGCGGCGATGCCCCAGACGCCATGTGCGGCATGGGTATGGTCATCGAGCAGGACGAGCTTGGCGCGTTGCGCATCCTCCGGGCCACGCAGTTCGAGCACGCGCAGTTCCACGTCGTTTTCGCCCGGCATGTACAGGCACTGGTTCGGATACCAATGCTCGTCTTCGCGTACTTCCAGTTCGTAGAACGTGCGGCCGCGTTCGTTCCACGACCGGACCTCCGGGTGGAGGTTCCAGAAATCCTCGGGCAGGGCGTCGGAACCCGTGAAGAGCAGGGCGAAGTCGTCGAGGGCGCGGTCGTTCTCGTAATCCTCGGCGGTGATGCCGTAGATCGAGCCCTTGATGCGGAGGTTGATGTCCTTGGTCACCAGGATGACCGGGCGATCCGGATACTGGTCACGGAGATCGATCACCGACGCAAGGATCTGGTTATCGGCCTTGCCATTGCCATGGCTGGCGCGTTGCTGGAAGTACAGGCGGCCCACCGCGCCGCGCTTGAGCTTGATGCCTTGTGGATTCTCGAGCTCGAGTCCCTGTTTCAGGCCGTCCACGCCGCCACGTTCGATCAGCTCGTTGAGGAAACGGCTGACCTGGCGCGCGTTACGTGAAACTTCCGAGCCACCTTTCTTCTTGTCGTCCAGTTCCTCCAGCACCGTCATCGGTATGAAGACGTCGTGTTCCTCGAAACGGAACAGCGATGTCGGATCGTGCAGGAGCACGTTGGTGTCGAGGGCGTAGATGCGCTTGCTTCCGGTCATGCGGAAGTGACCTCATGCGGAGGTTGCGAAACCCGGCCATGTGGCCGTGGCCGGGGGAAGGAGCCGCGTGGCGCGGTGTCCGTCACGCGGTGGGAACGCTCTCAAGGACGGCCTGCGCATGGCCGGGGATTTTCACCCCGCGCCACTCCGCATACAGCTTGCCGTCGGGGTCGATGAGAAAGGTGCTGCGTACGACGCCCATGTAGCGCTTGCCGTACAGCACTTTCTCGTGGATGACGTCGAAAGCCTGGCACCAGGCTTCATCGGCGTCGGATACAAGCGGGAAGGGGAGCTCGTGCTTCGCAGCGTAGTTCGCGTGCGAGCGGACCGAGTCGCGCGAGACGCCGATGACCTCGGCGTTGCGGGCCTGGAATGCCGCGTAATGGTCGCGGAAATCCTTCGCCTCGTTGGTGCAACCCGGCGTGTTGTCCTTGGGGTAGAAGAACACCACCACCCACTGGCCGGAGAGGGAAGACAGCGCCAGCGAGGAACCATCGCCGAGCGTGCCCTTGAGTTTCGGAACCTTCTTGCCCTTGCCGATCATGCGTTACGTCTGCGTCCCTTACGTCAGAACTTCACGGGGTCCATGATGGCATCGAGGTTGAGGCCATCGCACAGTTCGAGGAAATCGTCGCGGAGCGCGGCGATATGCGTTTCGGATGGGATGCCGATGGTGATCTGCGCCTGGAACATTTCAGCGCCGGTCTGCATGGCCTGGTAGCGCATCGACGAGAGCTGCTCCACGCTGATATCGCGGCGCGAGAAGAACTCGATGATCTTCACGAGGATGCCGGGCCGGTCGGCCGCGATCACTTCCACCAGGTAAGGCAGCAGGTGGGCGGTGGGTTCGCGCGGTGTCGTGCGGTAGTGCACGATCTGCAGTTCCTCGTCGCGCGCCAGCTTGCCGACCGCGGTCTCGAGCTTGGCCACGGCATCCCACGAGCCCGAGGCGAGCAGCATGACCGAGGTATCGTTGCCGATGGTCGAAACCCGGGCATCGGCCAGGTTGCAGCCGGCGTCGGCGATGCGCTTGGCGAGGGCGAGGATGGGCGCGCGGTGCGCCGGCGACAGCGTCGAGACAAGTAGCTGGTTATCGGCGGCGCTGCGTGCTACGGAACGATTCAAGGCCTTCACTACCCTTGGCGCGGCCCGCGGGGCGCGGGGCGTCGCTGTTGGGTTGAGCTTAACGGGCGCCATCGGACAGTAGCAAGACACCATGGGCCGGCGTGGGGCGCCGCGCGCGAATGGACTCCCCGGAAACGCCCCGGTAACATGCGAAGGGCTGGTTCCTCAATGGGTTTCACCTTGGATATCTCCGGAAGCATCACCGCGCTGGCAACTCCATTTGCCGCCGACGGTTCACTCGATCTCGACGCGTTCGGCCGCCTGCTCGACCAGCAGCTCGCTGGCGGCACCCAGGCCGTGGTCGTCGCGGGTTCGACGGGTGAATCGCACTTCCTCGAGCATGATGAGTTCAAGCGCCTGCTGGCGTTTGCCGTGAAGCACATCGATAAACGCGTCCCGGTCATCGCCGGTACGGGTGAAGCCGGCACCGCGAAGACCATCGCCACCACGCGGCTGGCGAAGGAGCTGGGCGCCGATGCCGCCCTGGTGGTGGCGCCGTTCTACGTCCGTCCCACCCAGGAGGGCATGCGCCGGCATTTTCTTGCCGTCGCCGACCAGGGCGGCCTGCCGGTCATCCTGTACAACGTGCCGCCGCGCACGGGTTGCGATATCGCCCCGGAAACCGTGGCGGTGCTTCGCGATCATCCCGGCATCATCGGCATCAAGGAGGCCCGCGGCGACGCGGAGCGCATCCGTGCCATCGCGGAACTTATCCGCCCCGATTTCGTCTACCTCAGCGGCGACGACGGTTCGGCCCACCAGGCCATGCTGGCCGGCGCCGCGGGCACCATCTCGGTGGTGGCCAATCTCGTGCCGGGGCCTTTCCGTGAACTCTGTGACGCCGCCCGCTCGGGCAGCGCGGAGCGCACGGCGAGCGCCGCGGCCCGCCTGGCTCCGCTGATCGACGCCCTGAACTGTGCGCCGAACCCCATTCCCGTCAAGGCCGGCCTGGCCCTGCTGGGGCTGGGTTCGGCGGCGCCCCGCCTGCCCCTGGTCGAGCTCGAGCCCGGCCCGGCGCTGGCAAAAGTGCGCGAAACGCTCGCGGCTCTGGCACCATTGGCGACTGCCGCCTGAGCAACCCAATTAAACGGATTCCAACGGAACCTTTGTTCATGAAGAAAACCTCGTACGCGCTGGTCGTCCCGGCACTGCTCCTGTCCGTCCTGGTCGTTTCCGGCTGCGGCGCGTTCCGCTCCACCAAGCAGTGGGAGAAGGCGAAGCAGGAAGCCCCGCTGGAAATCCCGCCGGGCCTGGATACGCCGTCGACGAGCGCGGCGCTGGTCATCCCGGATGCGGGCTCCGGCTCGGGCACGACCGCCGGCGCCTCGGCAGCCGCCCCGGTCTCGGATGGCTTCATCCTGGCCGACGCCCCGGATGCCGCCTACAAGCGCATCGGTGAGGTTCTTTCGGTCGGTGACGTCGGTTCGGTGACCGCCCACGACGATGACACCCACACCTATCAGATCGCCGCCACCGCCGGTGCGCCGGAGGCGAAGCGGGGCTTCTTCAAGCGTATGTTCGGTGGTGGCAACAAGAACCCGGACGAGGCGATCGAGGGCGGCCCGCAGGCAACGCAGGGTGGCGGTAACAAGCACTCGGTGGTCCTCACCGTGAACCCCAGCGGCGCCGGTTCCGAAGTGCGTGCGCAGGGCGATGCCAGCGGCGTCCGCCGCGTCATCGACGCGCTGAAGTCGCGCCTCGGCGTCAAGTAATCCCGGCACTGTCCGGAATGGAAAAGGCCGCCGCAGGGCGGCCTTTTTTGTGCCTGTTTGTGGGAGCGGGGGGGGGGGCGCGGGGGGGGGGGGGGGGGGACGCCC
>NZ_JBQCFT010000171.1:0-4787 GCF_051958795.1 Luteibacter sp.
TGCCAACGTCCAGCTGGTACACCCCGTCACTGACGTCGCTGACGCGCTGCTCGTCCGTGTCGATGAAGGGCGATGGATGATTGCCCTTCACGGCAATGCGGTAACGGATCGGCGCGACGCGCAGCGCCCCGGGGATCAACCGTGGCGAAGGCGACATGGCCGTGCGGAGGACATCCACATCGGCATCGGGTGCCAATGCGCAGGCTTCGTCGCATGCCGCCATCTCGATGCGATAAGCGAACATCGGCGCCACCGATCGACGAATGGCGCCTTCGTCATTCACCCAGATGTCGGTCCACTGCGAGCCGTTCGACCCCGTCAGCTCCTCGCGCAGGTGGTGCAGCTGCTCCCTGCCCCCGGGCAGGTCGACAAGTTCATCGCCCACGACGGTCACGTCCAGGTTAGCGACCTGCTGGCGGTCAGCCTGGAACGTACGCATGGTGTACGTGGTACCCGGAGCGAACCCGTGCGCTTTCATCGCGATCCGCTGACCCTCCGACAGCGTTGCGCCGTCGGGCCACGTCATCAGGCTGACCCTGGTCTGGCCCGCCAGGGTGGATGTCACCTGGAACACCTTGTCGCCGTGCGGCTCGCCCAGGACTTCGGTGGCCTCGGCCCCCTGCCCTGATTTCGTGGAAAACGCGAGCGGCTTTCCATCCAGCGACTCCACCAGCCGCGCATCGCTGTGCGTTATCAGCGGTGTCTTGAACCGCGCGACACGAAGATCCAGTGTCTGCGTCGTCACCACCTGGTCGCCCTGCACATCCCGCTCGACGTGCACCTTGCCGACCTTCTGGCCGTCGAGCATGACGCTCATCCATGTGTCGGTCGCCAGCGCGCAAGCAGGCGCAAGGCAGAGCCAACCCACCACAACAGCATGCGAAACGCGCATGGGAATCCTTTCTGCGTTGGATTCCTCATAAACGACATGCGGCGACAGCACGTCAAGGCCAAAAGGCCAACATGACAGCGAATTTAATCAGTAGCCGCTGGGTTGTCGTTCGACAAACCGGCGGGAAGGACGCCAGTCACTGACCGCCAGGCCGATGGCGCGACCGCTGCAGCAAGGCTGATGAGGAGGAACATGCCCCACAGCCGCTGCTTCCAGTCGAGCAGTTTTCGAACGTCGGTTTCGATCGTGCCTACCTTGGAGCGGAGCTCGGCGATCGAGACTTCGACGGACCCCATCCTTGTCTCGAGGGAACCGATGCGCGCGTCGACTGCATCGAACTTCGCCTCCAGGCGCGCGATAGAGGACGCGATGCCAACGAGCATCTCGACGTTGACATGCGCGGGAACAAAGGGGGCATCGGGTAGAACACTCATGGGCAGACCTCGGCAAAGGGACGCCCACTGTAAGCGCCTGCCAAAAAAACCGATGTCAGCCCAGGGCGATAATCCGTGTAGTCCAGGCAAGAAAAAAGGCGCTGACCAAAGTCAGCGCCTTTTTATTGAAACTGGTAGCGGGGGTAGGATTCGAACCTACGACCTTCGGGTTATGAGCCCGACGAGCTGCCAGACTGCTCCACCCCGCATCAGAGAAAAAAAGTATAGCGACGTGGCCGGATTCTTGCAAGCCCTTTCTTACACATTCATGAAGAAAGGGCTGCAAAACATCCTTTAGCCGCCGAACGCCCTCTGGCACCACGCGAACAGCGGGGCCCAGGTGAAGCCCAGAACCAGCAGCGCGAGCGCGTTGATCGAGAGCATCCAGCGCGAAGCGACGTCCGAGGTAGCACGCACATCGGTACCTTCGTTCGGCGTATCGAAGTACATGACCTTCACCACGCGCAGGTAGTAGTACAGGCCGATGATGGCGAACACCGCGCCGGCGAGGGCCAGCCACAGGTAACCCGCATCCATCGCGGCCTTCAGCACGAGCAGCTTGCCGAAGAAACCGAACAGCGGCGGCACGCCAGCCAGCGAGAACATCACCAGCAGCATCATGAAGGCGAACCACGGCGAACGCTGGTTCAGGCCCTTCAGGTCGTCGATCTCTTCGCACTCGAAGCCCGCGCGCGACAGCACGAGGATCATGCCGAAGGCAGCGGCGCTGGTGAGCGCGTAGCTGACCGCATAGAACATCGAGGCCGAATAGCCTTCCGGACCGGCGTTGACCAGGCCGACCAGCAGGTAACCCATGTGCGAGATGGTCGAATAGGCCAGCAGGCGCTTCAGGTTGGTCTGCACGATCGCGACCAGGTTACCGATGGCCAGCGAGAGCACGGCCAGCACGGCGACCATGAGCTGCCACTGCGCGGCAAGGCCCGAAGCGCCACCGGCGATGTCGCCCATGCCGGTCGACAGCAGGCGATACGCCATGCCGAACGCGGCGAGCTTCTGCGCGGAACCGATGAAGATGGTCACGGCGGTCGGCGAACCCTGGTACACGTCCGGGATCCACATATGGAACGGGGCGGCGCCGAGCTTGAAGCCGATGCCCACGATCATGAACACCAGGCCGAACAGCAGCAGCGTGTGCCACTCCGTACCGACGATGGCGGCGTGGATGCCGTGCAGGTCCAGCGTGTGCGTAGCACCGTAGACCATCGACATGCCGTACAGCAGCATGCCCGAGGCCAGCGCGCCCAGCACGAAGTACTTGATCGCCGCTTCGGAGGACAGGCGCGAATCACGGTTCAGGGCAACCAGCGCGTACGACGAAAGCGTCAGCAGCTCGAGGCCCAGGTACACGGTGACCAGGCTGCCCGCGGCGACGAGGAACATGATGCCGATCGTGGCGAAGATCGACAGCGTGTAGAACTCGCCGAACGGAATGGCCCGCTCTTTCAGGTACGGACGCGCGTAGATGAAGATCACTGCCATCAGCAGCAGCGAGAACAGCTTCAGCACTTCGGCCACGCCGTCGCGGACGAACATGCCGCCGAACGCCGTGGCGCTGCCGTCCGGCTGGCCGCTCACGACGAGGTAGGCGCCGATCAGCAGCACCAGCACGGAGAGCCAGTGCACCGCGCCCTTCTGGTCCGGCTTCAGGCAGGCATCCAGCAGGAGCAGGACGCACGCCGCGACCGTGAGGTAAACCTCGGGGAGCAGGATAAGGATGTCATTGATACCAGGCATGGACTATTTCCCGCTCAGACTTTCGTAATGGCCAGCTGCTCGACAAGACGAGACACCGACGCATCCATGAGGTGGACCAGCGGCTCCGGCCAGATACCGAAGAGCAGCACACCGGCGGCGAACGCGGAGAGCATGAAGATCTCGCGGCCGTTGACGTCGGTCAGTTCCTTCACGTGCGGGTTGGTGATGTCACCCCACAGCACGCGCTTGACCATCCACAGCGTGTAGGCCGCGCCGATGATCAGCGTGAATGCGGCGAACAGCGCGATCCAGGGGTTGGCGCTGAAGGCGGCCAGGATGACCATGAACTCACCGACGAAACCGCTGGTGCCCGGCAGGCCGCTGTTGGCCATGGCGAACAGCACGTAGAACGGGGCGAAGATCGGCATCACGTTGATGACGCCGCCGTAGTCCTTGATCTGGCGCGAGTGCAGGCGGTCGTACAGGACGCCGATGCAGCTGAACATCGCACCCGAGATGAAGCCGTGCGAGATCATCTGCACCATCGCACCCTGCATGCCCAGGCGGGCGGCATCCGGGTTGTTGGCTTCACGCACCAGCATGAAGGCGATGAAGATGCCCAGGGTCACGAAACCCATGTGCGCGATGGACGAGTACGCCACCAGCTTCTTCATGTCGCCCTGGACCAGGGCCACGTAGCCGATGTAGCACACCGCGATCAGCGACAGCACGATGATCAGGCCGGCGAAATGCTCGGAAGCATCCGGCACGATCGGCAGCGAGAAGCGCAGGAAGCCGTAGCCACCGATCTTCAGCATGACCGCCGCCAGCACCACGGAACCGCCGGTCGGCGCTTCCACGTGGGCATCCGGCAACCAGGTGTGCACCGGCACCATCGGGACCTTGATGGCGAAGCCCAGCAGGAAGGCGAAGAACAGCCAGCTCTGCTCGGTCAGGGTAAGCGGCACCTTGGCCATGTCGGCCAGGGCAAAGCTGCCGCCGGTCTTGTGGTACAGGTAGATCAGGCCGATCAGCATGAAGATCGAGCCGAAGAACGTGTAGATGAAGAACTTCAGCGTGGCGTAGACGCGGCGCGGGCCACCCCAGATACCGATGATGACGAACATCGGGATCAGCATGGCTTCGAAGAACACGTAGAACAGCAACGCGTCCGTCGCGCAGAACACGCCGATCATGCAGCCCTCGAGGACGAGCATGGCAGCCATGTACTGGTGCGGCTTGTTCTGGATCACTTCCCACGCACCGACGATCACGAGGATCTGGGTGAACGAGGTAAGGATGATCAGCGCGACGGAGATGCCGTCGACCGCCAGCGAGTAGTTGATACCCAGCGACGGGATCCAGCTGAACGATTCGGACAGCTGCATCGTGCCGGTCGCGGCATCGTAGGCAGGCAGTAGGGCCAGGCTGGCGGCGAAGGTGGCAACCGCGACCAGCAGCGAGATCCAGCGGGCGAGGCCTGGGCGACCGGCGCCGGCCAGCAGCACCGGGATGGCGCCGACGACCGGGAGCCAGATCAGCAGGCTGAGCAAGTGATTCGACATAGAGCTCGTTTCCCTTATTGCCCGATCAGCCAGTACCCGCCCAGGAGCAGGATGAGGCCGAGGATCATGGCGAAGGCGTAGTGGAAGAGGAATCCGGATTGCAGGCGACGGGTGCCGCTCGCGATGCGCTGCACGAGGCCGGCCGAGCCGTTGACGATGGCGCCGTCGATGATGGCGGCG
>NZ_JBQCFT010000172.1:0-4434 GCF_051958795.1 Luteibacter sp.
GCGGGGGCGTTGTGGGGGGCTGGGGCTCCCACCCCGCCGCGGGGGGGGGGGGGGGGGGGGGCGCGCGCCGCCCCCCCCCCCCCCCCCCCCCCCCCCCCCCCCCCCCCCCCACAACGGCCTGACGAAAAATGCTGCAATGCAGTAAAATGGGGCATCATGACCAAGTCCACCACCATGCTCCCCATCGCCCGCCCCACCGAGGCCCGTGTCCTCGAGATCGTCTTCCCGGACCACACCAACCACCTCGGCACGCTGTTCGGCGGCCAGGCGCTGGCCTGGATGGACAAGGCGGCCTTCCTGGCGGCGTCGCGCTACTCGCGCAAGATCGTGGTCACCGCCCGCTCCGAGCAGGTCGATTTCCATGTGCCGGTGCGCAAGGGGCAGATGGTCGAGCTGATCGCCATCGTGGTGTCCGTGGGCCGCACCTCCATGAACGTGGACGTGGCCATGTACACCGAAGACCTGATCACCGGTGAGCGCGAGCTGTGCACCCGCGGCACCTTCGTCATGATCGCGCTGGACGAGAACCACAAGCCGACCGCGGTGGAATCCCTCCCGGCGCAGGGCTGAGCCCGCGCGCAAGCCCCGCGCGAACTCGTCTATCCTTGGTCGATGACGTCGTTCATCGACCTGCCCCAGACAGCGAACGATCCTTTCGCGCGGCTGACGCTCAGCTCGCGACATACCGGCGTGCCGGATGCGTTCGCCCTGCCCTTCGATGTGCAGGTTTTCAGCGAGGATGATTTCGCCCGGTACGGTATCTCCCGGCCGCCATCCATCCTGCGTAGCGTCCCGAAGCGCCAGGCGGAATACCTCGCGGGCCGGCGTGTCGCACTCGCAGCACTCGAGGCTGCGGGACATACCGCCCAGGACCTGGCGATCACCGATAGCCGGGCGCCTGCCTGGCCGCAGGGGTATATCGGCAGCCTTTCCCACGCCGTCGGCCTTGCCGTCGCCGTGGCCATGCGGCCCACCGCGGACGTGCGCGGCATCGGCATCGACATCGAACAGGTCATCCCGCCGGGGCAATTGCCGGCCGTCGAATCCAGCGTGATCGACGACGCCGAGCGTTCGGTGCTCACAGCGCTCGCGTCCGCCATGGGCTGGCCCTTCGCCCTGACCGTGGCCTTCTCCGCCAAGGAGAGCTTCTATAAGGCCACCGCCGCGACCGTGGGGCGCTTCTTCGACTTCACCGCGCTGCGGATCGCCGCGTGTGACATGGAAGCCGGCTGCCTGGACGCACGGGTCGTCGAAGACCTCGCGCCCTCCTTGCCCGCCCGGCACCGGCAGCGCCTGTACTGGCAGTCCCTGCCCGGCGGCATGGTCCTCACCCACTGCATCTGCTGAAGCCCCGAAGTCCCTCGACCGGGTGTTGACTTAGAGCGCACTCGAAGCCGTACGCTTCTCCCATGCCCACATCCCTGACTATTGCTGAGGCGGCTCTCGCCACCGGCCTCACCACCTACACCCTGCGTTATTACGAGCAGATCGGCCTGATCGACCCGGTACCCCGCCGCGGCGGCCAGCGGATCTACGGCGAGCCTGAGATGCGCCTGATCCAGTTCGTGCTGCGGCTGCGCGGCACGGGCATGCCCATGCGCGATATCCAGGAATACGTCCGCCTGCGCCGCCTTGGTGAAACCGCCGAGAGCATCGTGGGCCGCGGCGACCTGCTCGAGCGGCACGCCGCCCACCTGCGCGAGGAGCTGGTCTCGCTGACCGAGACCATCGCGCGGCTCGACGAAAAGATCGCCCTCTATCGCTCCATCTACGGTGCGGATGGCGCCCCTGCGCCCGTCGCCGCCACGCCCGTGGACAGCAACGATGACACCGCCCCCACTCCCCGGAGGAAGCAAGCATGATCACCCGCAAACTCGGCACGAACGGCCCGGACGTCTCGGCGCAGGGCCTCGGCTGCATGGGCATGAGCGAGTTCTACGGCCCCGGCGATGAAACGCAGAACATCGCCACGCTCGAACGCGCGCTCGAACTCGGCATTACGTTCTGGGATACCTCGGACGCCTACGGCCCGCACACCAACGAAGAGCTGCTCGGCCGCGTACTGCAGGGCCGTCGCGACAAGGTTTTCCTGGCCACGAAGTTCGGCATCGTGCGCGATCCCGCCAACCCGATGGCGCGCGGTATCAGCGGCCGCCCGGAGTACGTGCGCAAGTCCGTCGAAGGCAGCCTGCGCCGCCTGAAGACCGACTACATCGACCTTTACTACCAGCACCGCGTCGATCGCGAAGTGCCGATCGAAGAGACCGTCGGCGCGATGGCGGAGCTGGTGAAGGAAGGCAAGGTGCGCCATCTGGGCCTCTCCGAAGCCTCGGCGGAAAGCATCCGCCGCGCGGCACAGGTGCACCCGATCGCCGCGCTGCAGAGCGAGTACTCGCTGTGGACGCGCGACCCGGAAACCACCGGCACGCTGGCGGCCTGCCGTGAGCACGGCATCGCCTTCGTCGCCTACAGCCCGCTGGGCCGCGGCTTCCTCACCGGCGCGATCACGAAGCCGGATGATTTCGCCGAGGACGACTACCGCCGCTACAACCCGCGTTTCACCGGGGAGAACTTCACGAAGAACCTCGCACTGGTCGACAAGGTGAAGAAGTTCGCGGCCGACAAGGGCTGCACGCCCGGCCAGCTGGCCCTCGCATGGGTGCTGGCACAGGGGCCGGACATCGTGCCGATCCCCGGCACCAAGCGCGTGAAGTACCTCGAGGAAAACGCCGGCGCGATGGACGTGAAGCTCAGCGCCAGCGAGCTGGCCGAGATCGACGAGGTCTTCCCGCCGGATGCGGCCGTGGGCGACCGTTACCAGGCCAACATGATGGGTTCCATCAACGCCTGATCCGCGGCCGTATAATGGCGGTTTGTCCTGTCCGGCACGCCGCCATGTCGTCCCCCGATCATTCGCCCCTGGGCAAGGCCACCGAGTACGCCGACCGCTACGACATGAGCCTGCTCTTCCCCATTCCCCGCCAGGCCAAGCGCGATGAGATCGGCGTGGATGGTGGTGCCCTGCCGTTCCACGGCGTGGATATCTGGAACGGCTACGAGTTGAGCTGGCTGGATCCCCGCGGCAAGCCCATGGTGGCCGTCGCGGCGTTCCGTTTCCCCGCCACGACGCCCAACATCATCGAATCCAAGTCGTTCAAGCTGTACCTGAATGGCTTCGCGCAGGAGACGATCGCCAGCCGCGACGCCCTGCGCGACATCCTGGTGCGCGACCTGTCGGCGGCGTCGGGTGGTCCGGTCGCCGTGGACCTGCATGCGCCGGAAGACCTGAACGGCCAGCCTCTGCATGAGCCCGAAGGCGTGCTGCTGGACGACCAGGAGCTCGATTTCGACAGCTACGGCCCGCCGCGCCCGGATTTCCTGGGCACCCACGAAGGCGAAGCCCGCGAAGTGCTGGTCTCACACCTGCTCCGCTCCAACTGCCCGGTCACCGGCCAGCCAGACTGGGGCAGCGTGCAGATCAGCTATACCGGCGCCCCGATCGACCGCGCGGGCCTGCTGCGCTACCTCGTCTCGTTCCGTCGCCATACGGAATTCCACGAGCAGTGCGTCGAGCGGATCTTCATGGACCTGCGCGAACGCTGCGCGCCGCGCGAGCTGGCCGTCTATGCCCGTTACACCCGCCGCGGCGGCCTGGATATCAATCCATTCCGCAGCACCGATCCGGCCGCCGTGCCGGATAACCCGCGCGGTGCCCGCCAGTAGATGAACCATGCATTCATGCGCTCTTCATTGGTATTGCCTTTAGTTGTGTAGCCTGTAACCTGCCGCGGCCGAGGGATGACCTCGTCCCGACCACGCATTGACCTGTTCTATTTCCGGAATCCAGACATGAAGCTTTCCTTCCGCACGCCTGTCCTCGCCACGGCCACCCTGGCCGGCCTCCTGGTCCTTACCGCCTGCGGCAAGAAGGAAGAGCAGACCAACGCCCCGGCCGCCGCCTCGACGGCGCCGGCTCCGGCCGCTGCTCCGGCTCCGGCCAGCACCGCTCCGGTCGCCGCTCCGGCTCCGGCCACCACGGCTGCCGCCGCTCCGGCCGCACCTGCTGCCGCCGCTCCGGCCCCGGTCGCCGCCAGCGACACGCTGAAGGTCGGCTCGGTCACCCTGGGCAGCGCCGTGGGCGCCGACAAGAAGGTCGCCAAGGCGAAGACCACCTTCGCCCCGAACGAGAAGACCATCTACGCCTCGGTCGCCACCGAAGGCACCAGCGCCGGCGCCACGCTGAACGCCAAGTGGACCTACCAGGACGGCGACACGGCCACCACCGTGAGCGATCTCAGCCAGTCGATCAGCACCGACGGCCCGGCAGTCACCACGTTCAAGATCCAGAACCCGAACGAGTGGCCGGAAGGCAAGTACAAGGTCGCCATCTCGCTCAACGGCAAGTCGGTCGGCGACACGGCGTTCGACGTCAAG
>NZ_JBQCFT010000173.1:0-13783 GCF_051958795.1 Luteibacter sp.
GGGGGGGGGGTGTGGGGGGGGGGGGCGCCCGGCCCCCCCGGCCCCGCCCCCCCGCCCGCCCGCGGTGGGGCGGCCGGTTGGGGGGGTTGGGGGGGGGGGGGGGGGGGGGGGGGGCGGGGGGCGCCCCCCCCCCCCCCCCCCCCCCCCCCCCCCCCCCCCACCCACAACTACAACGCCAGTGCGTTTCGAATGCGCCCAACCATCGCCTCGATATCCGCATAAGGCTCAGCCTTCCCAGATCCCCAGACGGGCCCCGGCCACGCCGCATCGCCCTCCACCCGCGCCACGACGTGCACGTGCAGCTGCCGCACGATGTTGCCAAGTGCGCCGATATTGAGCTTGTCGCACGCCGCGACCGCATGCAGGGCGGCGCCCGCCTGATCCACTTCGCGCCACAGCGCGGCACGCTCGGCCTCGCCCAGGTCGGCCACTTCGACCAACCCCGCCTGCCGGGGCACCAGCACCAGCCAGGCGAAGCGGCTATCCCGCATCAAAAGTACGCGGCAAAGCGGCAGGTCGCCGACGACCAGGGTGTCGCCGGCGAGCCGTGCATCCAGTTCGAACGCCGCGCTCACGCCAGCTCGCGGGCGAAGAAGGCCAGGGTGCGGTCCCAGGCGAGCGTCGCGCTGGGCTCGTCGTAGCTGGCGCGCGCATCACAGTTGAAGCCGTGGTCGGCCGGGTACACCCAGGTATCCATTTCCGGCTTCAGTTCGCGGTGCTTCTCCACCATCTCCGGCGGGATCGAATGGTCGCGCTCGCCAAAATGGAAGATGACGCTGGCCTTCGCCGGCTCGGTCAGGAAGGGGACGTCGCGCGACCCGTAGTAGCTGGAGGAGGGCAGCCCGAGGCGCAGGGCGGCCAGCATGGCCACCGTGCCACCCCAGCAATAGCCGACCGTACCCACCTTCACCTTGTAGGTATCGGCAAGCCACTTCGCCGCGATGGCCACATCCTGCTGCGGACGGAGCAGGCCCAGCTCGGCGACCATCTTCACGCCCTTGGTCATGCCTTCCTGGTCGTAGCCGGTCTCAACGCCCTTCTCGACGGGATCGAACAGGGCAGGGGCGATGGCCACGTACCCCTCGGCCGCAAAACGATCGGCCACGCTTCGGATATGGGCGTTGACGCCAAAAATCTCCTGGATAACGACGACACCGCCCTTGGGCGCGCCCTCCGGCTCGGCCAGGTAGGCGTCCATGCTTTCGTGCGGGCGGGAGGTGTCGAGGATCAGGGTGCGGCCCATGGGGGAATCTCCGGCAGTGTGGGGAATTCGCCAAGCTTAGCGGTGCAACCGTCCGCTGGGAGCGCTCACGGCCGCGACCCGTTGAACGTCTCTCGTATGTACCTTGTAATCGATTGAGTGACCCGTACATAATACGGGTCATGAGCAACGTCGTGCCCATGCGGCCTCAGCTTCCAAAGACCCTGACGCGCGACGAGGCAGCGGCCCTGGTCCTGGGCATCCTTGATGACGGCGGAAAGATTATCTGGAGCGAGCACGCCGAACAGCGCATGGATGAGCGCGATGTAACGGTGCGACAGGTGATCCAGGTTTTGCGGCGAGGCAACGTTACTGCTGCCCCCGTTTTCACGGTGGACCGTGACTGGAAAATCACCATGGAGGCCATCACAGCAGGCGACAACCTGCGTGTCGTGGTTGCCGTGGATGTCGACCGCATGGGCTTCATGATGCTGGTAGTTACTGTAGTTGTTATCTAGGAGAGGCGAAATGATTCCTTATCGCGGCGCAGGAATTGATGGCATCTACCTGCAAAACGGGTACGAGATCATGACCCTTAAATCCGGCGAAAAGGCCACTTCGATTCACGACATCGAAGGCCTGGACAAGGCAATTGCCAGTGCGCTGGCAGCTCGTTCTGGTGAAATTGACGGCAAGACGTTCCGCTTCCTGCGGAAGTACACCGACATGGGCCAGCGCGCGCTTGGCGAGATCCTCGGCGTGCAGGAGCAGACCGTATCCAAGTGGGAGCGCGGCCAGCTGGAGGTGCCGCGCTATGCGGCGGAATTCGTGCGCGGCCTCGTGCGTGAGATCGTTCTGGGCAATGCCGGACTCATGGCGGCGGTGGAGCGGTATAACCACCTGGACCGCGAGCGTCAGCAGACGGAGTTGAATTTCGTCGAGACCGATGGCGGCTGGCAGCTTGCCGCGTAACTCCCCTTCGATCGACGCGCCTGCCTTCGGTGTCTAACCCGTTATTACGGCGAACGTCCCTTCATCTTTTAGCCTTCCCTCGTATCTCCCTCGACGGGCCATCTGTCGCGTCGGGCCGATAACCCGAGCGGTCAGTGATCTCGCAGTGCGTGAGATCAATGTCTGCACTGCTTCGCCAGCAAGCCACCCGCTCCGGCTATAATGCCCGGTTTCCCACCCCCGGTACCCACGGCATATGTCCCAGGCCGCCCAGTCCCAGAAGATCGGTTTCGTCAGCCTTGGCTGCCCGAAGGCGCTCGTCGATTCCGAACGCATCCTCACCCAGCTCAAGGTCGAGGGCTACGAGATCGTGCCCAGCTATGGCGAGGCCGATGCCGTGGTGGTGAACACCTGCGGCTTTATCGATTCCGCCGTGCAGGAGTCGCTCGATGCGATCGGCGAAGCCCTGCATGAGAACGGCAAGGTCATCGTCACCGGGTGCCTGGGCAAACGCTCGGAGCTGATCCGCGACAGCTACCCTGACGTGCTCGCGATCACCGGCCCGCAGGATTACGCCTCGGTGATGAGCGCGGTGCATTCAGCGCTGCCGCCGGCGCGCAACAAGTTCCTCGACCTGGTGCCGGACACCGGCGTGAAGCTCACGCCGAAGCACTACGCGTACCTCAAGATTTCCGAAGGCTGCAACCACCGTTGCAGCTTCTGCATCATCCCGTCGATGCGCGGCGATCTCGTCAGCCGCCCGGTCGACCAGGTGCTGATGGAAGCCGAGAAGCTGGTGAAGGGTGGCGTGAAGGAACTGCTGGTCATCTCGCAGGACACCAGCGCCTATGGCGTCGACACCCGTTACGCCGAGCGCGAATGGCGTGGGAAGAACTACCGCACGCGCATGACCGAACTGTGCGAGGGCCTGTCGGAACTCGGCGTTTGGACTCGCCTGCACTACGTGTATCCGTACCCGCACGTGGACGAAGTGATGCCGCTGATGGCGGAGGGCAAGCTTCTTCCGTACCTCGATATCCCGTTCCAGCACGCGAGCCCGCGCATCCTCAAGCTGATGAAGCGCCCGGGCAACGTCGACAAGACGCTCGAGCGCATCCAGAACTGGCGCCGCCAGGTGCCGGATCTCACCCTCCGCAGCACCTTCATCGTTGGCTTCCCCGGCGAAACCGATGCCGAGTTCAACGAGCTGCTCGATTTCCTGCGCGAAGCCGAGCTCGATCGCGTGGGCGCGTTCGCCTATTCGCCGGTGGACGGCGCGAAGGCCAATGAGCTGCCGGGCCAGATCGACGAAGAGCTGAAGGAAGACCGCCTCGAGCAGTTCATGGCGGTGCAGGCCGAAATCTCGGCCGCCAAGCTGCAGCGTAAGGTCGGCAAGACGATCAAGGTGCTGGTCGACGAGATCGACGCTGAAGGTGCCTGGGGCCGTTCCAGCGCGGATGCGCCGGAAATCGACGGTGCCGTGCGTATCGATGACGGCCAGCTGCTGAAGCCGGGCCAGTTCGTCGACGTCGTGGTCGAAGAAGCCGACGCCCACGATCTCTACGGTCGCCTGGCCTAAGCCCCATGCGCCACGTGGCACCCACGCGTGAGGCGTTCGATCGCCGCGTGCTGGCGGTGCCACCGCTGGCGCACTGGCAGGCCTACGAACCGCTGATCGCGGCGCAGGCCTGGCCGGTCACGGACGAGCTCAACGCACTCCTGCCCGCCGGCTCCAGCCAGCATTTCGTCACCCAGGACAAGGCGCTCCTGGATGATGGGCTGCACTACGAAGAGCGCATCGCGCGCGGTGCCGTCGCCACGCGCCCCGGGAACTGGCACGATCTGTTCAACGCACTCGTGTGGCTGCGCTACCCGGCGTTGAAGCGCGCGCTCAATGCGCGCCAGGTGGAAGAGATCGCACGCATGGGCCCGCGCGAGCGGTCACGCCCGCAGTGCGCGCTCACGCATTTCGACGAAGCCGGCATCATCGTCACGCTGCGTGATCCACGCATGCTCGCCGCGTGGGACAGGCACGACTGGCACGCGTTGTTCTGGACGCATCGCGAAGCATGGGTGCGCGGCGACGCGCGCGTGGAGATCTTCGGGCATGCGCTGCTGGAGCATGCGCTGACGCCGGACAAGTTGCTCGTCGGCAAGGCGCTGGTGGTGATGGGCGGAGGTGATGCAGTCGAGGCCTGCACGCGCGCCATCGCGGGCGGTGGCATCCTCAACGATCCGCAGGAACTTCGGCCGCTACCGGTGTCGGGCGTGCCGGGCTGGCACGCAGGGACCGCGGATGAGGCTTTCTACACGACGGCGCCGTGCTTCCAGCCGATCAGGGCGGGGCGGCTCTACCCAGCCGCCCTTGGCGCCTTGCCGGGCTCAGACGAGCCCGTGATCGCGGACGTAATCGCCTAGCAGGCTATCGTGGTCCACGCCGAGCTTGCGCATGGCATCGCGCTTCTGCCGGCTGATGGTCTTGACCGACTTGCCTTCGCGGTCGGCGATCTGCTGCAGCGACTGGCCGTTGACGAAGGCCTTGATGACTTCCTTCTCGCGCGGCGAGAGCTCGGCGCCCGGCATCGCGACCGAGGTATCGTCCGCCTCGTTGAGGATGTCCAGCAGGGTTTCGCTGAGGTAGGTCTCGCCCTCGTACACGGCCTTGGCCGCGACGGCGAGTTCATCCATGGGGGCGCGCTTGTCGACGATGCCGCGGGCACCGCGGGTGAGCATCGACTGCAGCGCGGCCGGCCGGTTGACCATGGTCAGCACGATGACCCCGAGGGTCGGGTGCTTCTTGCTGATGGTGTCGAGCAGGGCGAAGCCGTCGTCTTCGCGATCGCTCGGCATGAGAAAATCCGTAATGACGACATCGCACGGGCGTTCCGCCAGCATCTCGAGCAGCTCGTCGGCCGCCTTGGCTTTGCCGACGACCTCGACGTGCGCATTCTCCAGCGCCAGAGCCCCGCCGACGAGTACCAGCGGGTGGTCGTCTGCCAGAATGACTTTAAGTGGCATGTGTCTGTTTCTCCTTACGTACTAGCGACGCCGTGTGGTTGGCACGATTATGCCCACGATGGCCCTCACGACGAAGCCCGCCTGTGACCCGATATCTGCTTCCGTTAATGCTACTCGTGCTGTCAGCCGTGGCCTACGCGGCCCCGGATGTGCCTCTTAGCAAGGAGGATGCCGAGTGGCTCCGCCACCACCCGGTCCTGACCGTGGGGGCGTACCGGGAGGGCTACCCGCCGTTCGAGGAGCTCCAGGGCGGCCAGCTGGAGGGCCTGGGGCCCGATTACCTGCACGAAGTGGCCGGCGAGCTGGGCGTGACCCTGCAGACCCGTGTGTTCGATACCTGGCCGCAGCTGCTCGCCGCACTCGCCCGGGGTGAGATCGACGTGGCGACCAGCGTGACCCCGCTGGAACTCGGCATGCCGGGGATCCGGGTAGGGGCCACCTACTTTGAATCCTTGCCCGCGCTGGTCCAGCGCAACGATGCGCCGGTGATCCACCGGACCAGTGAGTTGGCGGGCAAGCGGCTCGCCGTGCACGCGGGCTATTTCGACATGGCCGCGCTGCGCCGCGAGCTGCCGGATACGACCCTGGTCGAGGTCGGCTCCACCGCGGAAGCGCTCCAGCGGGTGCGCATGGGCGAAGTCACCGCCTACATCGACAACCCGTACTCCGCACGCGAATTCGTCTCGCGGCTCGGCATGGAGCATGAGCTGCATATCGGCGAGCCGCTGGCCCTGCCGATCAGCGCGCTGGCGTTTGCCGTGCCCAGTACGGAGGCGCCCCTGGGCCGCGCGATCGACCATGCCCTGGCCGACCTGACCGCCGCCGACCACGGGCGTCTGCGCGCGCCCTGGGTGGGCCGGGATATCGCCCCGCGCCCCCGCCAGTTCGCGATCCCGCTCAGCGAGCGCGAGAAGGCGTGGTTGCACGACCTCCCGCCGCTCCGGCTGGGCGTCGACCCGAGCTACGCCCCCTTCAGCCTGATCACCGGCCAGGGCCAGGCCGAGGGCCTCGCGCTCGATTACGTCCGCGAGATCGCCGCCGAGCTCGGCCTGCGCCTCGTCCAGGTCCCGAGCGAGAACTGGGCAGGGACCGTCGCCAGCGTGAAGCGCGGCGAGGTCGACCTTGTCGCCGCGATCAATCCGCAGAGCGCCACCTGGCCCTATCTCGAGCCCAGCACGTCCTACCTGGACTTCCCGATCATGATCGTCACCCGCGAGGGCGCGCCCGTGATCGCGGGGCGCGATGACCTCGTCGGAAAGCAGGTGCTCGGCAACACGACGCGCGAACCCATCCGCCGCCTGCTGGCGCGCATCCCCGGCGTGACGGTGGTACCGGTAGGCACCGAAGAAGAAGGCCTCCGGCGCCTGGCAGCGGGCGAGGGCGATGCCTTCGTCGGCAACCTGGCGTCCGTCGATTACCTGATCCGCGAACACTTCCTGGGCCAGGTGAAGGTCGCCGCGCCCACCGGCGACAGCGAGGCCATTTCCATCGGCGTGCGCCGTGACCTGGCGCCATTGCTGCCGCTGATCAACCGCGTGCTGGTGAACCTGCCGACGCATCGCCAGCAGGAGATCCGCAATACCTGGTTCGCCTCGCACTATGTCGTCGGCCCGACCTGGCGCGAGGTTGCGAGCCGCATCCTTCCGTTCGTCGCGGTGCTGCTCGCTTCGCTCATCGCGATCAGCTATGCCTACCTCAACCTGCGCCGGGAAACCCGCCGGCGCGAACGAACGGAGCGGCGCCTCGCCGAGGTGACCGCACACGTCCCGGCCGTCGTGTATGAAGCCGTGCGCGATACGGAAGGCCGCTACAGCATGGCGTACGTGGGCGGCGATCCGCAGACGTTGCTTGGCATGGAACCAGGCGAACTGCTCGCGGGCGGCGATGGCCTGCTTGCGCCGGTGGCCCCGGAAGATCGCGATACGCTGCACGAAGCGTTCGAGCGCTCCGCGCGCGAGACCTCGCCGCTGCATGTCACGGTACGCGCGCAGGTGGGCGAGCGCGTGCGCTACCTCAGTTCGGACGCGGTGCCTTTGGCGGCGGCCGACGGCAACGTGCGCTGGAACGGCTACTGGGTGGACGTGACCGCGCAGGAGCTTGCGTCGCGCGGCATGGCGAAAGCGCGCGACGAAGCCGAAGCCGCGACCCGCGCGAAGAGCGACTTCCTCGCCACGATCAGCCACGAGATCCGCACGCCGATGAACGGTGTGATCGGCCTGCTCGACGTGCTCGAACGCACGCCGCTGGACGGCGAACAACGGCGGATGGTGGCGACGATCGAGCATTCCGCCGAGGCGCTCCTGCACATCCTCGATGACGTGCTCGATTTCTCGAAGATCGAAGCCGGCCATCTCGCCCTGGACCCACGGCCTGCCGATCCGCGCGCGCTCGTCGAAGACGCGGTGGCGATCATGGCGGCGCAGGCGGAGGCGAAAGGACTGGCGATCGAGGTGGACATCGATGCCGCGCTGGCCCAGGCCGTCGTCGTCGATGACGGCCGCCTGCGCCAGGTGCTGCTGAACCTGGTCGGCAACGCCATCAAGTTCACGGCCGCGGGTCACGTGATCGTGGCGGTGCACGTCGACCAGGAACACGGCGGCCGCCAGCGGATCCGCTTCGTCGTCAGCGACACGGGCATCGGCATCCACGCGGCCAAATTACGCCATGTGTTCGCGCCCTTCAGCCAGGCCGAGTCATCGACCACGCGCCGCTTCGGTGGCACCGGGCTCGGCCTCAGCATCTCGCGCCGGCTGATCGAGCGCATGGGTGGGCATATCGTCATCCATAGCGAGCCGGGCAAGGGCACGATCGTGACCGCGACCGTGGAACTGCCGATCGCGGATCCGCTCAGCGTAGCGGCTGCCGCGACAGCGTCCCCGGCGCAGGGCGCGCCGTCTTCCGTGGGTACGGCGCGCATCCTCGTGGCTGAAGACCATCCCGTGAACCAGCAACTGGTCCGCGCGCAGCTGGCGATGCATGGCCTCGCCTGCGACATGGTCGATGACGGCGAGGCCGCACTGGAAGCGCTGGCCGCTGACGACTACGACCTGCTGCTGGTGGACTGCCACATGCCGAAGGTGGACGGTTATGAGGTCGCGCGCGAAGTCCGCCGGCGCGAGCAGGGTACGGACCGTCACCTGCCGATCGTCGCGATGACCGCCGATGCCCGGGCCGACCAGCGCGAACGTTGCCTGGCCGCTGGCATGGACGACCTGTTGCGCAAGCCCATCCGGCTCGCGGCGTTCCACGAGGCGGTATCGCGCTGGCTCGGGGCAGCGGTGGGAACACCGGCCGCGCCGCAGGAGCCGGCCGCACCGGCACCGCTGATCGACATGGCGCGCATGCGTCGCGCGTTCGGCTCCGACGAAAACGTGGCGACGGTGATCCAGGCCGGCGTGGCGGCGACCCGCGACGCGCTGGCCCGGTTCGACGAAGTGATCGCCGGTGGCGATCCCGATGCCGTGGCCGGATGGATCCACCACGTGCTGGGCGGCGTCAACGTGTTCGGAGAGTCGGCGGTCGCGAGCGAGGGCGAAGCGCTGGAGCTCGGATTGCGCGAAGGTGTACCACTCGATGCAGATGCGGTTCGCCGCTTTGCTGCCAACGTCGAGACGTTTACCGAACAGCTCGAAGCACACACCCGGTAGGAGCGCGCTGTGGGAGCGGGCTTGCACGCGATGGGTGCTCGCGGGATGGCGGCCTATCGCGAGCACCCATCGCGCGCAAGCGCGCTCCCACAAAAAAGACGGGGGTTACGTGTATTCGACGGAAATCACCGCGAAGCGTGTCGGCCCGCCGGGCAGCACCGCTTCGAACTCGTCATCCACGCGCTTCTTGAGCACTGCACGCGCCAGCGGCGAGTCGATGCTGATCCAGCCCTGCTTCGCATCGGTCTCGTCGGGTCCGACGATGCGGTAACGCACCGTTTCGCCGCTCTCGACGTTCTCCAGCTCGATGATCGCACCGAAGAACACCGCATCCGCCTGCGATGGCGTCGCCTCGACCACCTTCAATACGGGGATGCGCTTGCTCAGGTAGCGCACGCGGCGGTCGATCTCGCCGAGCTGCTTCTTGCGATAGGTGTATTCCGCGTTCTCCGAGCGGTCGCCTTCGGCCGCGGCGGCGGCGAGGGCTTTCACCACCTCGGGCCGGACCGTGTGCCACAGATGATCGAGTTCGGTCTTCAGCCGTTCGAATCCATCGCGCGTGATGATCGCGGTGGAGGACGGGGAGGGTGGGCGCCAGCGGCTCACGAAGTCACCGGGCGGGAGGGGTCAAGCATGTCGAGCAAATCCATGAGGTCCTGGGAAACGGGGTGGCCGGGATACGCGTGCAGCAGTGACCGCGCGAGCGCGGCGGCCTGCTCGCGCTGCTCCTGCTGGAAGTGCATCTGCACCGCGAGCAACCCATAGTGCGGTGCGCCGGCATCGCCGGGCCACAGGCGCAGGTAGCCCAGGGCCAGCTGCAGCGCGAGGCGTTGCATGCCACCCTGCGCAGCCGTATCCGCCAGCGGGCCACACGTGTTCGGTGCGTCGGGGACGAAGGCCGGGTCGATGCCGACGCAATCCTGCACGACACCGAGCGCGCGCCGCGTTTCGCCGCCGGCCACGAGCGCCGCGATCCAGATCTGCCCATGCACCAGCAACTCCGGCATGCGCTCCTGCGCGCGCAGCAGCTGCCGATATCGGGTGTGCAGCGGCGCGGGTGCCAGCCCTTCGCGCAGCCGCTCGGTGAGGATGTCGGTGGCGCCAGGAACATCGTCGCGCGCGATCTCGTTCACGTGGGCGAGCAGGGCGCTGTCATCGTCCTCGCGGGTGGCCTCGACCAGCGCTTCGCTTTCCGGCCGGTAACCCAGCCGTTCGTGGTGGCGATGGATCAGCGCGCCCATCAGGTGGAAGGTGTAGATCGCGAAGTAGTTCGCCATCAGGTAATAGATGGCCGTGGCGAGGAACGAGGGACCATGCTGCTGCATGGCGTACTGGGCTGACGCCTGCGCGACGCCGGCGACGAGGCACACGCCGAACAGCTTGAAGTAATCGCCGCCAAGGCGGCCGATCACGGCGAACCAGGTCAGCGGATTGAGCGCCGTGCCCGCGCCATCGAAGGTAAGCGACATGGTGACGACGGGGAGGACAAAGGCCATGGCGACCGCGAGTGGGAGCTGCAGCCCGGGCTTCTCCAGCAGCCACGGCACCAGGAACACCAGCGCATTGCCGGCCATCTGGATCAGGATCAGCGCCTTCGTCGCATCGCCCTCCGAGTGCATGGCCATCTCGGGCGGTGCTTCGAAGCCGTCGGCGGTATGGCGCAGGCACGCGAAGGCATAGCGATAGAGCGCGATCCACCCCACGGTGACCACGAGCAGCCGCAGCATGAACATGGGAATGAACGCGAGCAGGTCGAGCGCGGTGACCCCAAGGATCGTCACGATGGCCGAGCCCCGCGTCGGGTAGCCGAGCCCGGCGACGATGCGGCGGGAGAACGGCAGCGACGCGTCGGCCAGCGCAACCCGCGGCATGCTCAGCGCTTCCCGCCGAAGATGCTGCCGAGGATGCCGCGCACGATCTGCTGGCCGGCGCGCGAGCCCGCGGTCCGCACCATCGACTTGGCCATGGTTTCGAGCATGCCCTGGCGGCGCTTGGTGCCGAATACCGCATCGCGCACGGCACCGCCCCAGCCGTTGCCTTCATCCTCGCCCTTGCCCGCCTGCTTCACCGGCGGTGCATCGTCGCTGTTCTTCGCCGTGGCGCGCGCGGCGAGCATCTCTTCCGCGGATTCGCGGTTCACCGCGTTGTCGTATTTCGCGCCCACGGGCGAGCGCGAACGAATCGTCGCGCGCTCGTCGGGCGTGATGGCGCCAATGCGGCAGCACGGCGTGGCCACCAGCACCTTCTGCACGGGCGAAGGTACGCCGCCGTCGCCAAGCGTGGACGCCAGCGCTTCGCCCGTGCCGAGCGTACCGATGGTCTCCACCACGTCGAGCTTCGGGTTCTTCGCGAAGGTTTCCGCGGCGGCCTTCACTGCCTTCTGGTCGCGCGGCGTATACGCACGCAGCGCGTGCTGCACGCGGTTGCCCAGCTGGCCGAGGATCTCGCCCGGCACGTCGTCCGGGTTCTGCGAGCAGAAATACACGCCGACACCCTTGGAACGGATGAGCCGCACCACCTGCTCGACGCGCTGGCGCAGCGCGGGCGGCGCATCGTCGAACAGCAGGTGCGCCTCGTCGAAGAAGAACGCCATCTTCGGCACATCGAGGTCGCCGACTTCCGGCAACTGCTCGAACAGTTCCGAGAGCAGCCACAGCAGGAACGTGGAATACAGCCGCGGCTTCAGGATCAGCGTATCGGCGGCAAGCACGTTGATGACGCCGCGGCCGCTCATGTCCTGGCGCATCAGGTCGGTGAGTTCGAGCGCGGGTTCGCCGAAGAAGTGGTCGGCGCCATCCTGTTCCAGCTTCAGCAGCGCGCGCTGGATCGCGGCGACGCTCTGCGCGCTGATCAGGCCGTACTTCGCCGAGATGTCCTTCGCATGTTCCGCGGCGAAGCCCAGCATCGAACGCAGGTCGCCCAGGTCCAGGAGCAGCAGGCCCTCGTCGTCGGCGACCCGGAACACCACCTCGAGCACGCCTTCCTGCGTGTCGTTGAGTTCCAGGATGCGCGAGAGGAGGGTGGGGCCCATCTCGGAGACGGTGGCGCGCACCGGGTGGCCGAGCTTGCCGTAAATGTCCCAGAACACCACGGGGTTGGCCTGTGGAGCCCAGGTCGAGAGGCCCAGCTTCGCGAGGCGCTCCTTGAGTTTGTCCGAAGGCGCCCCGGCCGGCTGGGAAAGCCCCGCGAGGTCACCCTTCGCATCGGCGAGGAAGCAGGGCACGCCCAGGCGGGAAAAGCCCTCGGCCAGGAGCATGAGGGTCACCGACTTACCGGTACCCGTCGCGCCGGCGATCATGCCATGGCGGTTGCCGTAGCGCGGGTCCAGTTCCACGGCGGTGGTGTCGTTGCGGCCAATCAGGATGCCTGGCATGTCCGTTCCTTAAGAATGTCCTGAACAAGTCTACGCAAGGATGCGCCGCTACGGAGAATTTTCGGCGCGGCGGCTTGAGTCACGTAGGGTTACGGCGTAACGTTGCCGGCATTGCCTGACCTGGTCCCTTGCATGTCGCTGCACGCTCGTTACGCCCTTCTCCTGCTCCCCCTGGCGATCCTCGCGGGTTGCGCTTCCGGCGGTTCGCCCCGCCCCGGCAAGCCCGGCAAGGCGACACCGGAAGTGAATGCGTTGTACGACCGGATGAACCAGGCAAGCAAGGGGTACGAGGCCGCGATCGACCAGGCCCGCCGTGGCGATACCCAGCAGGCGGCGACGACCCGCAAGCAGGCGCTGGACCAGCTGAAGGATGCCTCGGCCCGTTGTGGCCTTACCCCGGGTTGCGATCCCCAGCGTTTCGCTGCCGTGTTCGACCGCCTGCTGCGCCTGAAGGACGGCAGCTTCATCGAGGGCGAGGACGCCGACGACACCGAGCAGGCCGCGGAAGTGGGTGCCCAGCCGGGCGACGCCGCCGGTTCGGTCGTGGTCGGCGCGCTGCCGGAAGCCCAGCGCAGCGTTACGCTGCTCAAGGGGCAGAAGTTCTCCGACATGATGGTGATGAACGGTCCGGTGAAGGCCGCGCTGGAAATGTGGCTCACCCAGCTGCGCCCGAACCTGATGGATGCGTACGTCAACTACCAGATGATGCGCTACAAGATGTGGCCGGCTTACCAGAAGGGCGACCTGCCGGAAGCGCTGCTGTTCGGCATCATGGCCAAGGAATCCGGCGGCAAGGTCCACGCGGTATCGCGCTCGGGCGCGTCCGGCCCGTTGCAGTTCATGTACGCGACTGGCCTGCGTTTCGGCCTTTCCAGCGATGGCGGTTTCGACCAGCGCTTCGACCCGACCCTGGCCGCGCAGGCAAATGCCGAGTACATCAACGAGCAGCTTGGCGCGTTCAACAACAACCTCGAGATGACGCTCGCCGCTTATAACGGGGGCGAGGGCCGCATGCGCCGTATCGCGGCCGCCAGCCCGGGCGCGGGCTTCTACGACCCTTCCATCTACGGGCAGATGTCCGCGGAAACGCGCGACTACGTGCCCATGGTGCTGGCGGCCGCGTGGCTGTTCCTGCACCCGGATAGCTACCACCTGAAATGGCCGAAGGTCGATGGCGTGCCCGGCCAGATCACCCTGACCCGGCCGGCCTCGCTGACCGAACTCACCGTCTGCCTGGGCTCGGCCGACGACATGCCCGAGGGCTGGTTCCGCACGCTGCGCAACCTCAACCCGCGCCTGGATCCACAGATGAGCCAGCCCGCCGGTACCCGGCTCGACGTGCCGAAGCAGCTCGAGAAGGCTTACATCGCCAGCTGCGCCGATGGCCCGTGGCCCATCCTGGCCAGTGACCTGCACAACGCAGTAAAGATCATCGCGCCGCCCGCACCCGCAGCCACTTCGGCCGCGCTGGCCAGCGGTGGCGCGAACGGCCCCAATGGCCCGGGCCCGCAGTACCAGTACGGCAGCGGCTCGTCAGCGAAATCGTCGGGCGGGGCGAAGAGCTATACGGTGCGCAAGGGCGACACGCTCGTC
>NZ_JBQCFT010000174.1:0-9980 GCF_051958795.1 Luteibacter sp.
CCCATCGCGCGCACGCGCGCTCCCCCAGGGCCGGGTTTTGGGGGAGCGCGCTTGCGCGCGATGGTTCTTGCCTCAGTTCAGAACGCGCCAAACCCATGCGCCGCTTCAAGGCCAAGGTCCACCCGCACGCGGCGCAGGAAAGCGAGTACTTCCTCGTAACGTCCCATCGTCACCAGCGATTCCGCGGTGTGGCCACCGACGGCATGGATCGGCTGTTCGCGATACCAGGCAATGCGCGCGGATTCGTCCGGTTCGATGCGCGCGGCCTCGTGCAGCACCTGCCACGCATGGGCCTTGCTGGGCGGGGTGGTGGCGGCGGAACGGATATCGATGACGGTGGCGTACGACATACGGATGACCTCGACGTGGTGGCCGCCCGGGGTGGCGTCCACACATGACTTCCACGGCAAACTGCCTACCTTCCCTGTCCTGGTCCTTTCAGCGAGGAACGTCCCATGGCAAAGGTTCTGGTTCTGTACTACTCGGCCTACGGGCACATCGAAACGATGGCCGAGGCGGTGGCGGCTGGCGCACGTGAAGCAGGTGCCAGCGTAGACATCAAGCGCGTGCCGGAGCTTGTGCCGGAAGACACGGCACGGGCCGCGCATTTCAAACTGGATCAGGAAGCACCGGTGGCCCGTGTCGAGGAACTGGAGCACTACGACGCGATCATCGTGGGCACCGGCACGCGTTATGGCCGCATGACATCGCAGATGGCGAACTTCCTTGACCAGACCGGACCGCTATGGGCCCGCGGCGCCCTCAACGGTAAGGTCGGCGGCGCCTTCGCCTCCACGGGAACACAACATGGTGGCCAGGAAACGACGCTGTTCTCCATCATCACCAACCTGCTGCACCTCGGGCTGATCCCCGTAGGCCTCCCCTACAGCTTCCAGGGCCAGATGACCCTTGCCGAGATCACCGGCGGCAGCCCTTACGGCGCCACCACCATCGCGGGTAGCGATGGCTCGCGCCGGCCCAGCGAGAACGAGCTGGCGGGCGCGCGGTTCCAGGGCAAGCTCATCGCGGAAACGGCCGCGAAGCTGTTCGGCTGACGATCCCTCAGGCCTCCTGCCACTGCGAACGGCGCCAGTGGCTGGGGCTCTGGCCAACGAGCCGGCGGAACAGGTTGCACAGGTGCGCCTGGTCGGAGAGGCCGCATGCCAGGGCGATCTGGCTCAGCGGCTCACGCGTCTGCAGCATCAGCTGCTGCGCCCGCTCCACCCGCTTGCGCATGATGAAGGCGTGCGGCGGCTCGCCGAAGGTGTCCTTGAACGCGCGGCAGAAATAGCTGCTGGAAAGGCCGGCGAGCGTCGACAGGTGGTCGATGGTGATCGCAAAGCCGAGGTTCTCATCGACATGCGCTGCCACCCGCCGTGCCTGCCAGGGGGCCAGGCCGGCACCGACGCGACGGCGCGGCGCCACCGCGGCCGGCGCCTGCGGCGCATCGGCCTGTTCGAGCAGCGCGGCGACCCGGGCCACGCAGGCGCGGGTGGTGGCGAGGTCGGTTTCCACCGCGGTGAGGGCCTGCTCCAGCAGGCGGGCCACGGTCGGCTCATCCTGGGCGGCGGTCACGGCAAACGTGTTCAGGGCATGCACCGCATCGGCGGTCGGGCCGGGCGTGGCATAGGCGTTCGATTCGTAGCGCATGGTCTGGCTCCACGGAGGGGGCGGGGACATGGGCACGTCGCCCATGCTTGCAGCCTATGCGCGAAGAGGGGGTCGACTGAATTCTACGTTGGGCTCTGGGGGCCCATACCTAAGGATGATTTGGAGCAATGACACCTTTCTTGTAACGGTCGTGCCGTAACGGTCAAAAACCATCACCGGCGTGCAAGACTGCTATGACGTGTTTCGCCACGATTCTGGCCGAATCTGTATAAGACTGCCGCCACGTGAGCCACTGATGCCAGCAACGATGCCCTCTCGCCATGCGCCCGCCGGGACCCTTATTGGTCCGCGCCATGGCGCATCCGGCTGGCTGTCGGCCGCCGGGACATTGCTTGCCGTGGCCGTATTCATCGTGGACACCTTCACGCCGCTGCAGGGTGCGGTTGCGGTCGTCTACCTGGTCGTGGTGCTGCTGGTCGCCGCATCGGGTAGCCGTGCCGCCATCCATGCCGCCGTGGCCGGTTGCAGCCTGCTCACCATCGCCTCGTACGTGCGCGGCCATGGCTGGCCCGAGCCCGACGCCGCGCTGTTGCGTTGCGTGGTCAGCCTGGCGGCCATCGTGGTCACGGGCGTGCTTTCGCTCCGCGCCCGCGCGCGCATGGTCACCATCATCCGCCAGGCGAGCCTGATCAACCTCACCCACGATTCGATCTACGTCCGCGATACGGACGACGTGATCGTCGAATGGAACGGCGGTGCGGAAGCGCTTTACGGCTGGACCGCGCGCGAAGCCATCGGCCGCCGCGCCAGCGAACTGCTGGCGACCGCGTTCGCGGGCAACCGCGCCGAGATGGATGCCGAGTTGTTTTCCGAAGGCCGCTGGGAGGGCGAGCTGATCCAGCAGCACCGCGATGGCCGCATCGTGCTGGTCGAGGCCCGCTGCGCGCTGTTGCGCGATGGCGCGGGCCGCGCGCAGATGATCCTGGAAGCGGGTACGGACATCACCGCGCGTCGTGCGGCGGATGCCGCGCTGGCCGAGAGTGAGCGCCGTTACCGCGCCATCTTCGAAAGCGCGCGGTTCTCGTTCTGGGAAGAGGATTACACCCTCGTCATGGAGCGCATCGCCGTGTTGCGCCAGCAGGGTGTGGTGGATCTTGCCGCCTACCTGCACAAGCACCCCGCCTTCGTGCGCGATGCGTGCTCGCTGACCATGGTGACCGACGTCAATGCCGCCACCGTGCGCCTGCTCGGCGCGCAGCGCCGCGAAGACCTCATCGGCCCGCTCGATCGGTTCCTGCCTGGCAGCGACCGCACGTTTGCCCAGGTGCTGCTCACCGTATTCGAAGGGACCGGTACGGCCGAGGGCGAGACCCACCTGGTGAACCTGAAGGGCGAGCGGCTCAACGTGCTGTTCGCGATCAGCATGCCGCTGGGCGCCGCGCGTTACGACCGCGTGCTGGTGAGCGTCGTGGATATCACCGACCGCAAGCGTGCCGAACACGCCCTGATGGCGATGCAGTCCGAGCTGGCCCAGGCCGCCCGCGTGACGGCGCTGGGCGAGATGAGCGCCACCATCGCGCATGAAGTGAACCAGCCGCTGGCCGCGATCGTCACCCACGGCGAAGCCGCCCTGCGCTGGCTGCGCCGTGACCAGCCCGATCTCGGCGAGGCCTGCGATGGCATCGAGCGCCTGGTGCGCGATGCGCGCCGCGCGAGTGAAGTGGTCAACCGCGTGCGCAGCCTGGCCAGCAAGGAGCCACGCCAGCACGTGCGCTTCGACCTGCACGCGCTCGCCGACGAGTGTGCCCTGCTACTTGACGGTGAGATGGCCCGCCACCGCGTCGGCCTGACCATCGATATCGACGAGGACGCACCGCTGCCCCGTGGCGATCGCGTCCAGCTGCAGCAGGTGGTGATCAACCTGATGGGCAACGCGATCCGTGCGATGGGCAGTGTCCCTGGCCGTCGCGAGCTGACCTTGCGCGCCCGCGAGGTCGATGGCGATGCCCTGATGATCGAAGTCGAAGACACCGGGACCGGTATTCCCGAGGACATCGCGGCCAACCTGTTCGATGCGTTCGTGACCAGCCGTGGCGGCGGCATGGGCATGGGGCTTGCCATCTGCCGCTCGACCGTGGAATCTCACGGCGGGCGCCTCTGGGCGACCAATCGCCCTGAGGGGGGAGCGACCTTCCATTTCACGCTGCCAGTGATGGTGGCCGAGGAGGCCCGCGCATGAATCGTCCGCTACCCGTCGTTGCCCAGGCACCGATCGTCTGCGTCGTCGACGACGACCAGGCGGTGCGCGAGGCGCTCGGGTCCTTGTTCCGCTCGGTGGGCCTCAGCGTCGCCACCTTTGGCAGCACCGCCGATTTCCTTGCCCGCGACAACGCAGGCGCCCCGGGCTGCCTCGTGCTCGACGTCCGCCTGCCTGGCGTGAGCGGGCTGGATTTCCAGGCCCAGCTTTCCGGCATGGATAACAGCCTGCCCATCGTCTTCATGACCGGCCATGGCGACATTCCTATGTCGGTACGCGCCATGAAGGCCGGCGCGCTGGATTTCCTGGCCAAGCCGTTCCGCGACCAGGACATGCTCGATGCGGTGTCGGCGGCGATCGAGCGGGATGCGGCGAGCCGTCGCGATGCCGATGCCTTGTCCACGGTCCGAACCGCCTACGCCTCGCTCACGCCGCGCGAGCGCGAGGTGATGCAGCACGTGACCGCCGGCCTGATGAACAAGCAGGTGGGCGCGCTGCTGGGCCTCTCCGAGATCACCGTGAAGATCCACCGCGGCAACGTCATGCGCAAGATGGGCGTGCGCTCGTTGGCCGACCTGGTGCGCCAGGCCGAGGCGCTGGCCGGCCAGGCCTGAGGCCTGGGCCTGAACAGATCCCGGCACCGCACACCTCCGTATGATTCCCATCCACGGGCCGGGGGAGCACTGTAGGCCCCGCACCGCTCAGGCGCGTGATGAGGATCACAGGTTTGGCCGCGAACAGGATTGTGGCGATCGTTGACGATGACGATGCGGTGCGCCAGGCCACCGTAAGCCTGGTCAGGTCGCTGGGACACGAAGCACGGGGGTTCGCCTCCGCCGAAGACTATCTCCGCCCCGGCAGCGATGAAGGCGTGGATTGCCTCGTGACCGACGTGCATATGCCCGGCATCGACGGCACCGACCTGCAGCGCCGGCTTCTGGCGCGCGGGCGCACCTATCCCATCGTTTTCGTTTCAGGCTTCCTCGATGATGCCGTGCGCGATAGCGTGATGGCCGCAGGCGCGTTCTGCTATCTCGGCAAACCGTTCGCCGGGGATGCGCTGGTCTCGTGCCTGGAGCGGGCGCTCGCCGTGCGGTAGCGTCGTTTCCATCGGGGTCTGATACGCTCCGGCCCCATGATCCTGACCCTGTTCCTTATCCTGCTTCTCGTGGCGCTGCTCTGCGGCTGGCGCCGTCGTCGCCGCGCCGCCGGTTCGTTCATCGTGCTGGCCTTTGCATGGCTGTTCGCGGTGGGCTGCGGGCCCGTGGCGGGTCTCCTGCTGGATAACCTGCAATCCGGTTTCCGCACGGATTTCAACGGCTGGGGCCAGCGCAACGTCATCATCCTGCTGGGCGCCGGCACGGTACGCAGCAGCAACGGCGGCGTGGAACCGAGCCTTTACGCTAACGGGCGGATCCTGCGATCGGTCGAGCTCTACCGTGCCTGCAAGGACACGGGCGCGGACTGCAAGCTGGAAGTGAGCGGCGGGGACGCAGCGCATAATGGCCACGCCGAAGCGGACACCTATGCGCTCACGCTAGACCGGCTGGGCGTCCCGCGAGCCGACATGATCCTCGAGTCGCGCAGCATGAACACGTTCCAGAACGCGCAGAACAGCAAGCCGCTGCTCGATGGCTACCGCGCGGACAAGATCGTGCTGGTGTCGTCGGCGGTGCACCTGAAGCGCGCGATGTTGTACTTCGCCCACTTCGGCATCCGCGGCGAACCGGTGCGTGGCGACTATGTGCGTGCACGCTATGACTGGCTGCCGGGCACCGAGAACCTGTTCTTCGCCGACTTCGCCCTGCATGAATACGTGGGCGTGTGGCGCTACCACGTGTACAACGCCCTGGGCTGGAACGTGCCCAAGGTTCCTGAAGAAAACGTGACCACGCAGACACATAGCTAACATTTGGCCCTTTATGCTGGCGCACCGTCCAGCCACGGACCGCAACGAAAGGAGATGCCCGTGAAGTCTCGTTACATCCTCGCCGCGCTGCTGGCCACCGCTTCGATCGCCCCTGGCGCGTTCGCCCAGCAGGCCGCTCCGGCGCAGCAGCCGGCCCCCGCCGCCAACCCGGCGTCGCAGATCCCGGCGTCCGATCGCGCCGCGATCCAGAACTACAACCTCAACGACGACGTGTTCCACCGCCTGGTCGCCGTCTCGAAGGAAGCGAAGAAGCAGGGCATCAAGCCCAAGGATGCGCAGACCGACTTCTCGAAGATCCACTCGCTGGATGATCTCGCGAAGACGGTTACCGACTCCGATGCGCGCATCGGGCCGCTGATCCAGAAGAACGGCTTCAGCCCGCGCGACTTCATGCTCGCGAACCTGGCGCTGACCAACGCGGCGATTGCTTCGGAAGCGAAGAACAATCCGCAGATGGCCCAGTACGTCGACCAGTCGAAGGTGAACCAGAAGAACGTCGCCTTCTACGAATCGCACAAGGCTGAGATCAACCAGCTGATGAGCGAAGACGACGGCGCCGCCAAGTGACATCGTAGGAGCCCACCCTGTGGGCGACATCTTTCGCGATAAAGCTGCAGGAACTGTTGCTCTTCCGCGAGAGGCGTCGCCCACAGGGTAGGCTCCTACAACGGTTCCATTGAAATGGCCCCGGTCGCGAGACCGGGGCCTTTGCTTATCGCCTCAACGCACGATCAGTTCGTGCCGTGCAGTGCGTGCTTCAGGTCGCGCATCTGGTCGTGGCCGCTCTTCACCGAGACGTACGACTCGTTGATCAGCGAGCGCGTGCCGGCGGTGACGTCGGTGTCCTTCAGGGCATCTTCGTACTTCGCCTTGATGTGGTCCTCGCCGCGTTCCACTTCATCGACGATGGCCGTGTCGTCCTTCGAGCTCATCTTCGCGCGGAGTTCCACGAACATGCGGTGTGCCTTGGCGAGCACGGTGCCGTCATCTTCCGGGTTGCCGCCGAGCGAGCGCACCTGCTGCTGCAGGCGCTGCGCGACCTGGCGGCGCTCCGAGGCGCGCTGCTGGAACGAGGCGGCATAGCGCGTGTTGTGCGCATCCTTCGCGGCCTCGCCGTAGCCTTCTGCGCTATCGATCGTCGTCTCGATGAGGGAGTTGAGGACCTTGATATCGTGTTCGGTCGTTGCAGTCATCGGCGTAGCTCCTTGTTGGCGGGAAGTGGTTACGGGAGGCCAGCATCGCGTCTGCGGGCGGCTGCATTCCGTGAACGCCACGTGGCGTGGCCCATGACACGATGCGTTCGTTCATCCTCGCGGCAGGCATACTGCATCGTCACGTTTCACTAAGGAGATCGAACCATGGCATCCAATCGTCGCGCGCTGGTCACCGGCGCCTCCGCCGGTATCGGTGAAGCCTTTGCGCGGGAGCTTGCGCGCCGCGGTTTCGACCTGGTGCTCACCGCGCGCCGTGCCGATCGTCTCGACGCCCTCGCGACCGAGCTGCGCGAGCGCCATGCGATCGAGGCGATCGTGGCGCCGCTGGATCTCGCCCGCCAGGATGCGGCGGAGGCGCTGGTCGGTGCCTTGACGGAGCAGGGCCTTCACATCGACCTGCTGGTGAACAACGCCGGGTACGGGCTCACGGGTTACCTCGACGAACAGCCGTGGGCGGCCCACGCGGCATTTATCCAGGTCATGATGACCGCGCCCACCGAACTGGCCTGGCGCCTGCTCCCCGGGATGAAGGCCCGTGGTTATGGCCGGATCATCAACGTGGCCTCGCTGGCCGGGCATGTCCCGGGCTCGGCCGGCCACACCCTGTATGGCGCCTCCAAGGCCTACCTGATCCGGTTTTCCCAGTCGCTGGCGCTGGAGGCGAAAGGCACCGGCGTCCATGTCACCGCCTTATGCCCCGGCTTTACCTATTCGGAGTTCCACGACGTGAACGGGGCACGCCCGCTGGTCTCGAAAATGCCTGCGTTCATGTGGATGGATGCGGCCACGGTGGCCCGGCAGGGCCTGGATGCCGTGGACGCCGGGACCCCGGTCTACGTCAACGGCCGGGTCAACCGGATCATCAAGGCGCTCTTCAAGCTGCTGCCGGACCGGCTGGGCCTGGCCCTGACCGAGCGCCAGGGCCGGCGCTTCCGGGTCCACGGCGAGGGCGCCCCGGGGAGCCATGGCTGATCCGTGACGGCATGATCCATGACCTCTGGCATACGCCCGGGGCGGTGCCGGGGGCTAGCCTCGTCCGGTTCGCGGCGCCCTCCGCGCCGACACGTTCCGCCAAGGGGTTACCCATGTACAAGCACTACCCGGCGCTTGCCGGTGCCATCCTCCTCGGCCTCGCCGGGGCTGCTTCCGCCCAGTCGGTCGGTACCGACGACTACCGCCGCGCCGATGCGATGCTGGCGAACAACACGATGCCGCTGGTCGATCACTCCGTCCAGCGCGTGAAGTGGATCGACGATACGCACTTCTGGTATCGCGACCATGACAAGGATGGCGACCAGTTCCTCACCATGGATGCGAGCACCGGCAAGGTCACCCGCGCGTTCGATCGCGACCAGGTGGCGAAGGCGCTCTCGGCTGCCACGGGCAAGAAGGTCGACCCGGCCAAGCTCCCGGTGACCGATTTCGTCGTGCGCCCGGATGATGGCCTCGACATCACCTCCGGCGGCAAGCACTACACCTGCGACAAGGCCATGGGTAAGTGCGACCTGGCTGCAGTGAAGAAGGACCCGAACGGCAAGGCGTACGGTGAAGAGCCGGGCCTGAAGTCGCCGGATGGCAAGTCGGAAGCGTTCGTGCGCGACTGGAACCTGTGGATGCGCGATGTCGCCACGGGTGCCGAGACGCAGCTGACCACCAACGGCGTCAAGGATTATGGCTACGCCACCGACAACGCTGGCTGGAAGCACACCGACGAGGCGATCCTGGTGTGGTCGCCGGACTCGAAGAAGATCGCGACGTTCCAGCAGGACCAGCGCAAGACGGGTGAAATGACCCTCGTCAGCGTCAACGTGGGCCACCCGAAGGTGGATACGTGGAAGTACCCGCTGCCGGGCGACAAGGACGTGACCATGATCGAGCGCGTCGTGATCGACGTGCCGAGCAAGCAGATGGTCCGCTTCAAGATGGAGCCCGACCAGCACCGTTCCACGGTCTGCGACGATGTCTCATGCAGCCCGGGCGTGTGGGATGACGTGCGCTGGTCCGCCGATGGCAAGAGCATTGCGTTCGTCTCCACTGCGCGCGACCACACCCATGAGTGGGTGCGCATCGCCAATCCGGAAACCGGTGACGTGCGCACCGTGTTCGACGAAAAGGCCAAGACGTATTTTGAAGGCGGTTTCGAGAAGGCCAACTGGCAGTACGTGCCTGAAACCGACGAGGTGATCTGGTTCTCCGAGCGGAGCAACTGGGGCCATCTGTACATGTACAGCCTGAAGTCCGGCAAGCTCGAGCACGCGATCACCAAGGGCGACTGGAACGTCACCCAGGTGCTGCACGTCGATCCGAAGGCCAAGGCGATCTGGTTCCGCGGCGTCGGCCGCGAGAAGGGCGTGGATCCGTACTACCAGTCGTTCTACAAGGTGAACTTCGATGGCTCGAACCTCACCCTGCTGACGCCGGAGAAGTCCGACCACACGGTATCGATGTCGAAGGACGGCACGTACTTCTTCGATTCGTACAGCACCATCGATACGCCGCCGGTCGCCGTGGTTCGTCGCAGCGATACGGGCGCCGTGGTGAAGGAAGTGGCGAAGGCCGACATCTCGCGCCTCAAGGCGGCTGGCTGGGTCGCGCCCACCTCGTTCACGGTCAAGGCCCGCGACGGCAAGACCGACCTCTACGGCCAGATGTTCAAACCGTCGAAGTTCGATCCGTCGAAGAAGTACCCGCTGGTCGTCTACATCTACCCGGGCCCGCAGGTGGGTTCGGTGCGTACGCGCAGCTTCGCGCCCTCGCATGGCGATAACCAGGCGCTGGCCGAACTCGGCTTCGTCGTCGTCGCGGTGGATGGCATGGGTACGCCGCTGCGCTCGAAGGCGTTCCACGATGCGTACTTCCAGAACATCGGCGACAACACGCTGCCCGACCAGGTGGCGGCGGTGAAGCAGCTGGTGAAGCAGAACCCGTGGATCGATGGTGAGCGCGTCGGTATCTGGGGCCATTCCGG
>NZ_JBQCFT010000175.1:0-7515 GCF_051958795.1 Luteibacter sp.
AGGGCCATATCGAGACGGCCGCCTCTCAACGCATCCATCAGCGCGGTGTTGCGGGCCAGGACCACTTCGAACTGCAGGCGCGGATGCGCGCGGCGGAACAGCCCAAGCACCTCGGGCAAGACGCTCTCGCCGAAGTCTTCCTGCAGGCCGAGCCGTACGCGGCCGGCGAGGTGTGCGCCCTGAATCGCGGTGGCCGCTTCGTCATTCAACTCGAGCAGCCGCCGCCCGTACGCCAGCATGATTTCGCCGGATTCCGTGAGGGCCAGGCCCCGACCGGATTTCTTCAGGAGTGGCGCGTCCATCTGGTCTTCCAGGCGCTTCAGCTGGGCGCTTACCGCGGAGGTCGACCGGCCCAGCCGTTCGGCCGCCTTGGCGAAGCTGCCCAGTTCGACGCCCGTGACGAAGCTGCGGATCACATCGAGATCGAAGGTGAGACGGCTCATGCGTACAGTCCTGTTTTTCGGGATCGTTGATCCAGAACTTTCTGATTTTCAAAACGATCATCCGAGCCTAAGCTCTACCCGTCAACCCGCCTCGCGGCGCCCGGAGTTGATGCGCGAAGCATTCCGATGCCCGATGCCTACGCAGTCGGCAACATCTCCTAACCCAACCAAGTCTGGCCCCACCCGAGGACGCTTATATGCCACTCGTTCGCATCGATCTTCGCCGCGGCAAGCCTGCCGCGCACATCAAGGCTATTCGTGACGGCATTTACACCGCCAGGCACCAGAGTTTCCAGGTGCCGGAGGCGGACCGGTTCATCGTCGTGCACCAGCACGATGCCGATGAGTTCGACTATGACCCGGATTACCTGGGCATCCATCGCACCGATGACCTGGTCATGATCCAGGTCACCTGCAACAACACCCGTGGCATTCCGCAGAAGAAGGCGTTTTACGCGGCGGTGGTTGAGCAGTTGACGGCCAGCCCCGGGCTGCGGCCTGAGGATGTGCTGATCAACCTGGTGGAGACGGCGAAGGAGAACTGGTCGTTTGGGAATGGGGTTGCGCAGTATGCGTAGTGTGGTGGATGGGCGTGGTTGTCGCGGCGACATCGCGCGCAAGCGCGCTCCCACAAGGAGGGGGTTAGCGGTCGGTGAGGAGGCCCAGGCGGCTCGCCATGGCTACGGCTTCGCCGCGGGAACATACATCCAGCTTGCGGAGGATGGCGGAGATGTGGTGTTCCACGGTTTTCTCCGAGCGGACGATGTGTTGCGCGATCTCGGCGTTCGACAGGCCTTTCGCGAGCAGGCCCATGACGTGCATCTCGCGGGTCGTGAGGCCGGCGGCGTTGGCGACCGTGGCCGCCCTCGGCCCGCGGGTGACGCCGCGTACACCGGCTTGCCGCAGGCGTTCGCGGCAGAGCTTGATCGTGGCCGTGGCGCCGAGTGCTTCGAAGATCGCCAGCGCGGTGAGCTTGTCGCCTTCATCGCCATCCCACAGGGCCATCGCCCGCATGTACGGGCAGCCCAGGCGTTCCCACGCATCGGCCGCAGCCTGCCAGTCGCCGGAGCACTGCAATGCGTAGGGGTCGTCGGCCACCTGCTGGGGGCCCGGTGTTTCGCCAAGCTTCCAGCACCAGAAGCTGAGCTCGGCGAGTTCGCGACGATCGCCGACACCCTGGGCCATCTCGCAGACTTCGCGCACCCACGCGTCGTCCAGCCGCGTTTCGCCGCGGAGCCAGGCGGCCTCCGCCCTCGCGGTGGCAACGGGGCCCATGCGCTGGAGTTCGCCCGTGTCGCTTGAAAGGCCGCGTGCCTCGTCGAGCAGCGCGTCGGCACCGGAGTCGCCGCGTCGCTGGCGAATGCGTGCAAGCACGGCCATGGCCGGAATGCGCGTGACCGGGGCGACCGCGTCGCGAACGATCAGCTGGCTCGCGAGGCGCGCCGCTTCATCCCAGCGGCCCTGCTCGAAGTCGACACGCGCCTTCCATGCGAGGGTGTAATTGGCCCACGCGTCGAGGTCCCGATCGGCGAAGTATCGATTCGCATCGTCGATGGTAAGCATCGCGCGGTCATAGGCACGTACGGTGACTTCGGTGGAACAGAGGTTCACGTAGGCGCGGGCGACCTGCTCGGCGTAGCCGTGCTCGAGTGCGATCGCCAGGCTCTCCTCGAGCAGGGTGCGGCCGTCATCGTCGCCGCGTGCGTACATCGCGGTCCCGACGTTGTTCAGGGCGTGGCTGAGCGCTTCGGTGTCGCCGATGCGCTTCGCCAGTTCGATCGCCCGGGTGCCCCACGCCACCGCCTCGCCCGTCCGGCCCGCGAGCATGTCCAGTTGCGAGCGGTTGCTCAGCGCCCAGGCGAACTCGCTGTCTTCCGCGAGCGGCTCCAGCAATGCGATGGCCTGGTCCGCATAGGCCTCGGCCTCGCGGTTGCAACCGGCGAACCAGTGCAGGCGCGACAGCCAGCGCAGCGTGCGCCCCTCCTGCGTGAGATCGCCCAGTTCGCGCCAGATCGCGAGCGCGCGCAAGCTGGCGGCCATAGCCTCTTCGGACTGGTCGGTGAGATAGCACTGGTAGGAGCGCCGGGCGAGAAGATCCGCCTGTAGCGCGGGTGACAGCGAGGCGCCGTGGGCCAGCGCGACGCCGTAGAGCTTCGCCGCTTCGCAATGCGAGTTGTGCGAGAGCGCCTCGGTGGCCGCGAGGGGTGCATATTTCAGGACGGCCGCGACATCGCCCGCACCCGCCGCGTGGTGTACCAACCGCGCCGTGGGTACGTCTTCTTCCACCTCCAGGTGGGCGAGCATGCACGCATGCAGGGTTGTGGCGTGTGGCGCAGGGAGCGCATCCTCCATCGCGATACGCGCGAGCTCGTGGCGGTACGCGTACCAGCCGTCGCTTACGGTAATCAGGCCCGACGCGAGCGCCGCCGCGACGTCTTCGGCCAACGGCGCGAGGACAGCATCGAGGGTCGCGACATCGATGCGCGCGGGTACGATCGCCACCATGTCGAGCAACGCGCGGACCGCGGGCGTCTGCCTGGCGGCGCGGGCGAGCACCGCATCGCGCACGCTCGCCGGCACGCCGTCGGCGCGCAGCACCTCGGTGACGAAGAACGGGTTGCCCGCGGTGGTCGCGAAAATGCCGTCCGGGACGCAGCCCGACTCGCGCGCCATGCTGGCCACGCCTTCCTCCGAGAGCGGCCACAGGGGAATCCGCACCACCGCATCCGCAGGCAGGTCGCCGAGGACGAGCTTCAGCGGATGCTTGTCACCGACTTCATCGTCGCGATAGGTAAGCAGGAGCATGGCGCGCAACGGATGGATCCGCCGCGCGAGGTATTTGACGAGATCGAGCGTCGCGGTATCGGCCCAATGCAGGTCTTCCAGGACCAGCAGGGTCGTGCGTGGGGATTGCTGCAGGTCGCCCAGGAAGGCGCTGAACAGCCGTGCGCGATGGCCATCGACGCCCAGCATGTCGTGCACATCCGCGTCGAAGGCGCTGGCCATGTCGTAGATCGGGCCCAGGGGGCGTGGGGAGAACAGTGCTTCGCAACTGCCCCAGAGGACCCGGTCGCCATCCACGGCCCGATCGCGCACGAGCCTGCGGACGAGGGCCGTCTTGCCGATGCCCGCCTCGCCGCTGACCAGGACCGTGAGTCCCGACCCCTGCCCTGCGCGCCCGACGGCTTCGTGCAGGCGTTGCAGGGCGTAATCGCGTTCGATGAGTTCCACCGTACAGGCTCCCCGGAACCTGCCCCATTCTGGCACCAGGCAGGTTCCGGCCAAGTGAAGCCGCATGCGGCCTTTGCACGTTCATGCCTCAGGCAGCGAGGTAGCTGAAAGGGAGCCAGGGGGTACGCAACCGCGAGCGTGCCGCCGATGCGTTCCCCGAGTGGCCTACCCCGAGGTAGAAGTACGGGTCCAGCACCGAGACCTCGGTGATGCTGCCCACCGGCAGCTGGTTCCGGCGCGCGACCTCGCGGATCGCCTCCGGGGTCGGGGCGTCGTACAGGCAGTAGGTGCGGGTGCGGTCCATGCTCACGTAGGAGTGCACCCAGGTGACGCCTTCTTCGGCATTAGTGCGGACGATGTTCCGGCACATCCGGTCGCCGGTCTCATTGGTGGGCAGATCGAGGCCACCGGGGAAAGCGCGTTCAACGATATAACGAGGCATGGGAGGTTCTCCGTGGGGGGTTACAGCCCAATGGCGGGCTGCGAGTCCAATCTACGTAGACGGGCCTCTCCGGCCATCGGGGATATCCCCCAGATTGCGCGCCGACAGCCCCTAACTTGAGGCCCTTACGTTGGGTTGACGCCCGCGACCCGCATGCGCCACCTTCCGCGGATGCGCCGCGATATCGCCATCGTCGTGTTCCCCGGATTCCAGCTGCTGGACGCGGCGGGGCCGATCGCCGTGTTCGAAATGGCCGAACGTTTCCGCCCGGAGAGTTACGCCATCCGGGTGGTGGCGCCCGGTGGTGGTGTGGTCCGCAGCTCGTCCGGCGTGAGCCTCACCGCGGAGCCCCTGGACGGCGGACGCTTCGATACCGTGATCGTCGCGGGCGGCAACCTGGCCCAGGTGGAAGCTGGCCAGCCGGGTATCGCTGCCCTGCTCGCCGGCGATGGGTGGCGGCGCGCAGCCGGTGTCTGCTCTGGCGCGTTCTTCCTCGCGGAATCCGGGCTGCTCGACGGCCGACTCGCAACGACGCATTGGGCCGCCGCAGAACGTTTCCGCCAGCGCTACCCGCAGGTACGCCTCGATGCGGACAGGATGTTCATCCGCGATGGCAAGGTCTGGACTTCGGCGGGTATCTCCGCCGGGATCGACCTCGCGCTTGCGCTGGTCGAGGACGATCTGGGCCCGGGCATTGCACGGCGTACAGCACAGCAACTCGTCGTGCACCAGCGCAGGCATGCCGGCCAGTCGCAGTACTCGGTGCTCGTGGAACAAGGCGGCCGCACCGGTCGCTTCGGGGACCTCATCGGCTGGATGCAGGCGCGGCTCGCCGAACCGATGCCGATCGAACGGCTGGCCGAGCGCGCCGCGATGAGCCCGCGCAACTTCGCGCGTGCGTTCGCCGCCGAAATCGGCGCGACGCCGGCGAAGGTGGTCGAGGGGCTTCGCCTCGAGGCGGCTCGCATTGCCGTGGAAACCAGCCACCTGCACCTGGAGCACATCGCGAGCTCCACCGGTTTCGGCGATGCGAGCCGGATGCGTCGTGCGTTCGTGCGCGCGTTTGGCACCTCGCCGCAGGACCTGCGCCGAAGCGCGGGCGCCTGAACAACCGGTGCGCCGCTGGCCGTTTTCGCCCGGAAATTGTCCTTGCGGGTGGTAGCCCCGGCGCCGGTAAATGAGCGCACCCGAACACCACTGGCCTGAGGATTCGCATGCGCCTTATCCCGCTTATTTCGGCAAGCCTGCTGTGCCTGGCCGCGGCCGGCGCACACGCCGCCGCCCCCATCGCGTCCACCACGCGACTGGACCACGTCCTGCTGTGGGGCAAGGGTATCGACCAGGCCACCTCGGTGATGGCGGTGAAACTCGGTTTCCAGGTGCGTCCGGGGCGCGACCCCGGCGGCGTCGCGAACCGCTACATCCGCTTCGCCGATACGAGCTTCATCGAGTTGCTCGGCATCACGAAGCCGGATCCCACCTTCGATCCCGGCATGAAGGAAGACCAGCAGGCGCTGAAAGGCGGCCCCGGTTCGCGTACCTTCGGCTTCCGCACCTCATCGCTGGACACGCTGCGCGGCGCGTTGCAGGCCCTGCATTACCCCGTCACCCAGGTGTTCTCCGGCCCCGATAGCGCGCGGCCCGGCTGGCACCTGTTCGCCTTCGATCTCGACAAGCCGCCGCTCTCGAGCAATACCTTCTTCATCGACTATGCCGCCGACTACGCACCCGACCAGTTCGATCCGGCGAACAAGGAGGATTACCGGGTGACGCGCGAGCACCCCAATGGCGCACGCGAGCTCTCGTCGATCTGGCTCGTATCGGGCGATGCCGATGCGGATCGCAAGCAGTTGGAGACGATGGGTTTCGGCCACGCCGTGCCGGTGAAACTGCCTGCCGTGGGTGCGAAGGGCTTCTGCGTGCCGGTGGGGCCGACGGCGCTCTATGCGCTACAGCCTGATGGTGCCGGCCTCGCGTCGGATGCCATGACCCATGGTGGCCCGCGCGTCCTGGGCGTGAGCCTGGGCGTCAGCGATCTCGAACGCGCACGACGCTGGGTGGAGCGTGGGTACGAGCGGAAGCTCGACACCTACCAAGGGCCTGGCGGGGAATCGGTGCTGGCCCCGACCACCGACGACCTGGGCCTGTCGATTGAATTCCATGCGATGCAGCCGAAGCGGTCGGCCTGCCCGGCGGGTTGATCACGACAGAACGGACCTGCGCGACGGATCGCAACAGCGTGCACTCGCCTCCGGTAATGCGCGACTATGTGCGTTTGGTTCGGTGGATCAGCAGGCATGAACGAAGGCAAGGCGTCCGCGGGCGCCATGACCGCGCTGGGCGCAACCGTCGTGATCTGGGCGTTCAGCTGGATCGTGATGAAGCTGGTGCTGCGCTACGCGGGGCCGTTTGACTTCTCCGCGATGCGCTATGCCATGGGCGCCGCGATGCTGTTCGTGGTGCTCATCGTGATGCGGCGCCCGCTCGCGCCGACGCCGCTGGCGGGCACGATCGTCACCGGGCTTGCGCAGACCGCGGCCTTCCAGGGGCTGGGCCAGTTCGCGCTGACCGCGGGCGGCACCGGTCGTGTCGTACTGCTCGCCTATGCCATGCCGTTCTGGGCCGTGCTGCTCGCGTGGGCGATCCTGGGCGAGCGTCCCGTCGCACGACACTGGATCGGTCTCGCGCTGGCTGCCGTCGGCCTAACCTGCGTCATCGCGCCCTGGCATGGGCTGGGCAATCCGGTGAGCACCCTCTTCGCCCTTGTGGGCGGCATGTGCTGGGCGCTGGGCACGGTGACGAGCAAACAGATGTTCCAGCGCCACGCGCCCGATCCGCTGACCTTCACCGCATGGCAGATGGCGTTCGGTGCCGCGGGCCTCGGTATCGTCGCCTTCCTCGTGCCGCAGCGGCCGATCGAGTGGAGTGCGGAGTTCATCGCCGGGCTCGCCTACTCCGTCGTGCTGGCGACGAGCCTCGCGTGGACCCTGTGGCTGCTCGTCGTACGCAAGCTGCCGACCGCGGTGGCCTCCGTATCGTCACTCGCGGTTCCCGTCCTGAGCGTGCTCATGGCGTGGGCCGTGCTGCACGAAGCGCCGAAAGCCAACGAGTGGCTGGGCATGGCGTTCATCGTGGCGGGGCTCGTGGCGGTGAGCGGCGTCACTGCACGCACACCGCCGCGCTGATCAGCTCTTGTGGGAGCGCGCTTGCGCGCGATCGCGCTCCTACAACGTCGTGACCTATTTCACCGTCCCGAGCCACTTGAGCAACGCCTGCGACAGTTCGGTGCGCTGGTCGGAATAGGAATGATCGGTCGGAAGATGCAGGGTCGTGACCTGGTGGTCACCGGCTTTCTTTAGCGCCTCGATGTAAGCGCCTGCGAGCGGTGCGAGACCATCA
>NZ_JBQCFT010000176.1:0-7999 GCF_051958795.1 Luteibacter sp.
GCCCCGCGCGTGCTCTTGCTCATCGCTGCTTACCATGAGTAGCCCGGCGAGATTATGAGCGCAGGCTGGATCACCGTTCTCGGCGCCGATCGTGTACCACTTTAGGCTTGCCTCCCGATCACCGCGCACGATGAAGTGGAAGGTCGCGAGCTTGAGTGCTGCTTCAGGCGAGCCCTTCATCGCTTGGATTGCAAGCGACGACTGCTGCGCGCCCGTTAGATCGAGGTCGGCAGAAAGTCGAATGGGTACCTCGTCGGCATGCGCTGCGAACGACGGCAACAACGGTCCAAAAGCGACCAGAAATAGAGCGGCCTGAGTGGCAAGCCAGGTCGTGCGAGTCATGGAGCATCCTCGAAACAGCGTTTTGGCGGCTTCCTGCCTGCTTGCCGCACGGACTTTGGAGTTGCACGTGGCGTAATAAGCGGCAATCTGTCGGCAGGCACTATTTTGCGTGTTGTACTTTCTCGAGATTCTCGAGCTCGCTCTTGGCACGACTATCGCCAGCTGCGGCTGACTTTCGCAACCAGAATTCAGCGCGCCACTTATCCAGGTCATCATCGCTGTTGACCAAATCCTTATACAGATTGTACTGAGCCACTGGGTCCCCGTTCTCAGCGCCGACAACCACCCATCGATGCTCCTCAGTAGGATTAAGTGCGACAAAGCCATAGAACAGAAATAGCTTTGTTGCAGCCTCGACCGATCCGCGCATGGCCTGGACTGCCAATGTCTGTTGCTGCTGCGTGTTCAGGACGAGGCTTTGGTTGAGATTGATCTCCTGCCCCGAACCTGTCTGCGGCATGACCGCTTGACTAGCGCAAAGAACCGCAAGCGTGGCAACCGCGCCGTACTTTGTCATGCGTGCTCCTTGCGGCTTAAATTCCCTAGTTGTACGCGCCATGTTAGGTCGTGGATGCTGTGGGTGTGCGCCGCTAATTCATGTAGGGCTTCGCCTACATGTAAATGCGACTTGGCGCATGGATCTGTTGCGACAAGCTTGCTATCCGCCCTCAACTTCCCCAGGCTCGCTCAACGCGGCCTCTCCTCTGTACCCTCAATGTTCTCGCGCGGCTCGGGCGCCAGCTCCAGAAACGCCCGATGGGCCAGCCCGCCCACGATGCCTCCGAGCATCGGCACCACCCAGAACAGCCATAGCTGGCTCAGTGCCCATCCGCCCTGGAACACGGCTACGCCGGTACTCCGTGCGGGGTTTACCGAGGTATTTGTGACGGGGATCGATATCAGATGGATCAGGGTCAGCGCCATGCCGATGGCGAGCGGCGCAAAGCCGACGGGTGCGCGCTTAGGGGTGACGCCAAGGATCACAATGAGAAAGAAGGCTGTCAGCACGAACTCGGTCACCGCCGCTGCGCCGAGCGAGAATCCGCCCGGTGAATGCTCACCGTAACCGTTGGTGGCGAAACCCAACGCAACGTCAAAGCCTGGCTTACCGCTGGCGATGATCAGTAACACTCCGCCGGCCGCAATGCCGCCGAGCACCTGGACAACGATGTACGGGACCACGTCGCGCGCCGGGAATCGGCCGGCGGCGAAGCAGCCGACGGTCACCGCCGGATTGAAGTGCGCCCCAGAGTTGTAGCCCACGGCATACGCCATCGTGAGCACGGTCAACCCGAAGGCCAGTGCGACTCCCAGGAAGCCGATACCCAGCGTTGGGATCGCCGCGGCGAGTACTGCACTTCCGCAGCCGCCAAGCACGAGCCAGAAGGTCCCAAAGAATTCGGCGAACAGTCGCTTCGACATGACATTCCTTCTTCTGGTGATGTGGATACCGGGTTCCAACGGAAGCACAGAATCTCCTGCCACGGAAAGCTACGGACAAAACTCGTGGACCGGCACAGTAGAAATACTCAATCGCCTCTTAGCGGGGGCGCGAAGACTGTTTCCGGCCACTAGCACGGCCCCATTTCCAATTCGCAGCCGCTTTTCAAATCGAACGATCATGAGAGGCTCTAAGTCGTTTTATGGGTCGACGGCTGCCCGGCACAGGCGTAGCGTTGTTAGCGGAACTCCAGCGTCCAGTCGTGGACGCGAGCCTGGGGACGATTTCCGCGACCTATAAGGGCAGCCTCATGCACAGCCGGAACCGTACTAACCGCGCGCTCGCCCTACTCCTTCCCGCGGGGTTGATTGGCGCTTCGACCATCCTCGCCTCAGCGCACGCCACCGCTGTGAGACCGGCGACGACCGCCACGGGAGACGCAGCCGTTGAGCGTGACGTCGCCAATCGCCTTGCCTATATCCGATCGACCCTCGCTACGGATCTGACCGAAACCCAGCCAGCCGGCACCAAGGCGTCCAAGCTCATCCTCGCCTGGATGAACTTCGGCGGGTTTGGCTGGCGTAACGGAGGCTGGCGTAATGGCGGCTGGCGGAACTGGGGTAACGGTTGGCACAACTGGGGCAATGGCTGGCATAACTGGGGGAACGGGGGTTGGCATAACTTCTGGCACAACTGGTAAGGCCGGCAGCCATGAGCGCCATGCCCCTGCCCGAAGCGCCAGTCGCTGAGCGGATGCCGTGCATCACCACCGTGGTCGTGCAGCCAACGCCGTTCTGCAATATCGCCTGCCGGTACTGCTACCTGCCGGACAGGGACAGTACGGCGAGGATGTCACTCGACACCGTGCGGGCTACCTTTGAAGCGGTGTTTGCGTCCGGGTGGTCGCTCCCGGACCTGACCGTGATCTGGCACGCCGGAGAGCCTTTGGTCGTCCCCGCCTCCTGGTACCAGGAGGCCTTAGAGCTCATCGACGCGCTACGCCCGCAGGGCATACGCGTAAGACACGCATTCCAGACGAATGGCACGTTGATCACTCCCGAATGGTGCGCCCTATTCCGGCGCTGGGATGTAGGCGTTGGTGTAAGCATCGACGGGCCACGCGAGATACACGACGCGAATCGAGTTAACAGGAAGGGGCGAGGCACGTTCGATAAAACGCTCGCAGGCATAGCTTGCCTGCAAGCGGAGGACGTTCCGTTCCATGTCATATCCGTCCTGTCGGCCCCATCGCTCGCCGACCCTGAGGGGATGCTCGCGTTTTATGTCGAAAACGGCATCGCCGACATTTGCTTCAACGTCGAGGAGTCGGAAGGAGATCACGTCTCGAGCCTGCTCGCGGAACGTTCCGCCAGGAGCCAGTTCAGTGAATTCCTCACCAGGTTCTGGCACCGATCCCGGCATGACGAAAGCGTACGGTTCCTGCGCGAAATCGACAGCATGCTTGAGCGGATCATGGATCCGACGAATGCGAGCGTAGAGAACGCGCAGGTCAATCCGTTCGGCATGGTGAATGTCGATTGCAAGGGCAATGTGTCGAGCTTCTCTCCGGAGCTGCTCGGGATGAAGCATGCCGACTACGACAACTTCATCGTGGGTAATGTTCACCATGACTCGCTGGAAGACATGCTCAAAAGCTCCTCCATGCGTGCCATGCAGCGTGACATATCGGCGGGAGTCGAAGCCTGCAAAGCGGAATGCGCTTACTTTTCCGTATGCGGCGGCGGCTCACCCATCAACAAGCTTACCGAGAACGGTAGCTTTTCAACCACGCACACTCGCTTCTGCGATCTCATCGAGACAGTCCCTACAGACATCATCCTCGATGCGCTGAGCGATCTTGAGCGAACCATCGAACATGACGTGCCTTTGAGGAGTGCGGTATGAATGCCAAAAATCGCCTGGCCGCCGCCATTGTGGGCGCCTTGGTCCTGTTCGGGTGCGTAAGCATGGCATCGTCGGCTCAATCCGCCGCACCGCCGCAAGATGCCAGCGGCGCACAGCCCGCGGAGGCGTCGCAGTCGGGCGAAGGTCCGGACTCGCTGAGTCCGTTGCTGGAAGTGACGAGTGTCGAACTCATCCGTAGCACCCATGCCCCGGAGCTCGACATCGTCCGGGCACGGGGATTCAGCAGTACCGATAACTGGAGTGATCCCCAGCTGGTGGCGATCTCCCGCGGTCCCTCGGCCGACGGCATGCTCGACCTCATGTTCGTGGCGCGGGCACCCGACGATGCGTCCAATGTCACCAAATACGGGCCGATGGAAGCCATCTTCGTCATCGAGCCCGGCCATCCTTACAAGGGCATCCGGGTAAGGGGCGCTGCCAACACCCTTAAGCTTACGCAGCTTCCGGGCTATGTCGAGGCGTCCAAGCACAGCATCGATTGCTCCAGCTGTGTGGGAAAGACGTATGTGGCGAAGGGCGGTTCCGCGTCGAGTAAAGATGCCGTACGCGAGGAAGACCTTCCGCAAGGAACACGCGTTGTTCGGGAGAACGAAGGCATCCGAAAGCTCGACAGCGACCCGAATCGCCTTACCCTGGTCCTGGGTGCAGGTGACCGCATTGTTCAGGCGTTCTGGGATTGATGATGCGGCGGTGCTCAGGCGTTTACGTGACGCCAGGGGGCTCAAGCAGCATCTCCGCTCTGTGCCAGGCTTGGCACTTACTCATTGCCATTCCTGCAACAAGCGTGGAACTTCAGCGGTCGCCTTGCCTCGCAACAACATGTATCCGTTCGGCACACCTTGTTTGTCAGGAGAGACGAAGTACCTATCAGCATCAGAAGGAGCTTCGTACACGAGCGAGGCAGCCGGGTATACCTGCAATGATGTGCCTACAACTACCACGCGGTGTGCTGAGCGCATCGCTTTGCGAGCCTCTTTCAGCGCAATGACTTCCTCTTCGAAAAACACCACGTGAGGGCGCAACTGACTACCCTTCTCGCAAAGGTCGCCAATCTCGATTGTCGGTTTTGAAAGTGGATACACAAGGTTTGGATCGACGGTGCTTCGTGCCTTGAGCACTTCGCCGTGTATGTGCAAGACATTAGTCGATCCTGCGCGCTCGTGGAGGTCATCAATATTCTGCGTTATCACGATAACGTCGCAAGTATTTTCAAGGGCGGCGATTGCATCGTGCGCGGCATTAGGCTGCGCGGCCAATACAGCGCGCCGGCGCGCATCGTAGAATGCAAGCACGCCTGCGGGATTCTTCGCCCAGGCGCTGGGTGAGGCGACATCTTCGAGGCTTTGGCCCTCCCAGAGGCCGTCTGATCCTCTAAACGTCGGCAAGCCGCTCTCGACACTGGTCCCCGCGCCCGTGAGGAATACAACCCTGTCCCTCATCCTCCGTCCTCCTTTAGAACTCATGGGTTCGTCGTAGGCGATTTTACCTTTCCGCGCAGCCAATCGAAATTGGACCAATAGCTTGGATCACCGCCTTTTCGTCCACGTATATAGGTCATATATGGAGAAAGTACTTCGTGACAGTGAACAATGCTCGGGCCCCAATTCGTCGTGAAAAGTTCGGCGTGCGACACGTTTGACTGGATCAGGCACGCAAGCACATCGTAATTCGAACATACGAGCGACGCGTGACGACACTCTTCTTCAGTCCACTGATCGTGCGCTTTCGTGGATAATTTGCTTCGTACGCACTCACGCGCGTCCCGTACCTCCTGCGACTGCAGAAACGATACCAGTGCAAGCGAGGCCTGCGTACGCGTTGCCTCCTGCGTGGCGGCGATCTGACCCGTCATGGCGCGCATCTGGACAAAAAGAAACACCAGGGTTGCAAGGGCCGCTATCGATGCTGAGGCTTGCAGGATGAGCGTCAATGTTTCGAATGTCGACATCGCTATTTTCCTTCCAGAAGTTCGATGGTCTTTACGTCACGATGGCCGCTTCCAAATTTGGCAATGGCGTGGTCAAACGAGGGGATTTTGTTCGCGACGACGGCAAATAGAGTCATGCACGAAATGAATTTAAGGTCGTCCGGAAAGGGAAATATTTCGCGCAGCGGAACGTTTGCGTGCTGCAGCACCGTTTCCGTTGCAATAATTAGACGACCCCTTAAGAGGTCATGATTGATGTAAGCCTCGGCTTCATCCTTGCCGTTGACCCCGAAGTATTGCGATTCTTCGGACGCTCCCAAGCCCCTTAACTGTGGAAAGATAAACCACATCCAATGGGTTTGCTTCTTGCCAGACCGTAACTCACGTATTGCATTGTCGTAGTGCCGCTCCTGGGCCTCTACGAAGCGATCGAGTGAAATGTCGTTCATTTGCCCCCCCTGCATCAATCCATGAATCCGCATTCGACGCCATGATGCGGCGCCTTTCCAATCTCGGCGCATGCTAGCGGAGAACGGCCAGGCTGGCCATCCGGTCGCCTGATTTTGCACAAGGCCTCTCGAAATGTGCTCTGCCGTCACCGCGGCCGGATCCGGATATGGCGAAGCATGTCCTGACCATGTCTAAATCAGAAGCATCACCAAGGTTTGTACCAAGGTTTCTTGTCCTTAGTAGGCAACGCATCCGATTTCAGCAATCGAGGCACCGTTTTGCAGCCTTCGATGAAACTGTAGACCGCCACGTTGAACCCTACTTCGCCGCCAATGTCCCGTGCGCACTCGCTAACGACGAATGCCGTAGCGACGGCTGCAGCTTGTGCCGCTTCCGCGAGGCTGAGACCACAATCTCGAGCGATGCGCAGGGCGTCGCCCTGCAGCAAATCCAACGACTCCATCAGCGTAAATTTGGGTGTCTGACCGCGCAGAGAGTCCGTACCCCCGAGCTTGGTCGTGTCGAGTGTTACGCCCCTGCTCTGCAGGGCGCTACCCAAGATGCCGATGAGCTGCGGACCTTGCACATTGGCCTCTTCGGAAAGCAGTACCGATCCCGGAGGGAAGTCTTCCAACTTGAGGCTGAAAGATCTCAGAAGGAGGCTTCCTGCAATCCGGGCGGTGCACGCTATCGCCGTCTCTGGATGGACAGCGCGTCCATTGCCGATGCGGGCCGCTACCAGGTCCACCATTGATCCGGCAGCGCTCTGCTGGCCTTGAGACATATTCAAATTGCCATTCCCCCTTGGATTCGTGGAGCTCTCAGTGCCCCTTCGCCCGCACGCCCTCGATGTATTCCAACTCGCCCAACGACTTCGGCTCATTGGGAATCAGGGCGAGACACGACTTGTAAGCCTTCTCCGCCTCATCAAGCCGATGCAGTTCGACCAGGTCGTAGCCCTGGCCACGGAAGGACTTGCAGCGGAATTCTGTCTTGGTTGCTTCGTCCCAGCCGTCCATGAGTTCGAGGAACTCGGGGACCTGTTCGTACAATGCCAGCGACTCCGCGAAGCGGTGCTCCGTCTGATAGACGTAAGCCAGTTCGGACAGGTATTGCGCGTCCCGTGGCGACAGGGCGATGGCCTTCTTCAGTTCCACCTCGGCATCCGGGAAGCGGTTCATCTCGCTGTAACCGTAGCCTCGACCCCAATAGGCCATGGCCCATGCTGGACCTACATCGATGGCGACGCCTGAGGGTTTACCTGAGGCGCCGGCGGCGTGCTTCGTGGCGGCCTCGGTCATGTACATCAATCCCTGCATGGTGCCTCGCGCCGAGTAAACGGTGTCGTCGCTCTTGCCGTACGCCTTTTCATAGCGAGTAACGACATCGGTGAGTGGTCCGTCGATCGCTTGCTGGATCTTGCCGTTGCGGATATCCACGACCGCGTCGATCACTTCCTTCTCGTCCGCTTGCGATTGTGCCGAGTCGGTGTGCACCGTGATCTGGTACTTCTGCCGGTTAGGGTCGTCGGTTTTCGCGGGTTGTGCGGCGACTGTCCCTACTGCAGCGATCAGGCCTGCGATCATCGCGGGCCGCCATGGATTCGTCATTGATTCCGTCCCCTGCACCGTCGTTGGTATTCACTTCCCTGGCACGGGTGAATATCACAGCGCCACCGGGCCCGCAATCATCGGTGCCGGACCACGCTCCGGGCGCGTTACGGGGATCAACTGGCCGCTACCCCCTCATCCAACATCCCGATCAACCCCCGAGCGGGATCCTCACTAGCAAGGATCTCGTAGAACCCGACACCCTGCCCGGCCGACTTCGCGCTGCGAACGAACATGGCATGTTCGAACTCTCGAAGCGCCTGTTCGACATCATTGGGATGAGCCGCGAGAGCCAGGCCCAAC
>NZ_JBQCFT010000177.1:0-12195 GCF_051958795.1 Luteibacter sp.
CATGCCGCGGGAATTCATCCGGGCCCTGGGCCTGGTCAAGGCGGCGGCCGCCGAGGCCAACGTCAAGCTTGGCCAGCTCGACAAGGCCACCGCCAAGGCCATCCGCGCCGCCGCCGACAAGGTCGCCGCGGGCGAGGTCGACGAGCACTTCCCGATCGATGTCTTCCAGACCGGCTCGGGCACCAGCTCCAACATGAACGCCAACGAGGTGATCGCCCACCTCGCCGAAGCCGCCGGCGCCAAGGTGCACCCGAACGACCACGTCAATGCGGGCCAGAGCTCCAACGATGTGATCCCGACGGCGATCCTGGTCAGCGCCACGCTGGCCACCAGCGAAAAGCTCCTGCCGGCCCTGAAGTACCTGCGCAAGACGATCGACACCCGTGCGAAGGAACTGAAGAAGGTCGTGAAGACCGGGCGCACCCACCTGATGGATGCGATGCCGATCACCTTTGGCCAGGAACTCTCCGGTTGGTCGGCGCAGATCCGCGATGCGGAAGAGCGCATCGGCGACACCCTCAAGCGCACCCGTCGCCTGCCGCAGGGTGGCAGCGCCGTCGGCACCGGCATCAATGCCGACCCGAAGTTCGGCCCGGCCGTCGCCACCGAACTCGGCAAGCTCACGGGCGTGAAGTTCGAATCCTCGGACAACTACTTCTCCGGCATGGCCGCGCAGGACGCGCCGGTCGAACTATCCGGTCAGCTGCGCGCGCTCGCCGTCGCGGTGATGAAGATCGCCAACGACCTCCGCTGGATGAACTCCGGTCCGCTCGCCGGCCTCGGTGAAATCGAACTGCCGGCGTTGCAGCCGGGCTCGTCGATCATGCCGGGCAAGGTCAACCCGGTGATCCCGGAAGCCGCCGCCATGGTCGCCGCGCAGGTCATCGGCAACGACGCCACCATCGCCATTGCCGGGCAGTCGGGCAATTTCCAGCTCAACGTCATGCTGCCGGTCATCGCGTTCAACCTGCTGCAGTCGATCGAGATCCTCGCCAACGTCACCACGTTGCTGGCGGACAAGGCCATCGCCGGCTTCAAGGTGAATGAGGAACACGTGCGCGAGGCGCTCGACAAGAACCCGATCCTGGTGACCGCGCTCAACCCCGTGATCGGCTACGAGAAGGGCGCCGCCACGGCCAAGCAGGCTTACAAGGAAAAGCGCCCCATCATGGAAGTGGCGCTGGAGACCACCGGTCTGTCGAAGGCGGAACTGGCGAAGCTGCTGGATCCCGCCGCACTTACGAAGGGCGGGATCCATGGGGGCGGTGGTGGCGGCGGTTAATGTCGTCGCCGCGGCAGCCAAAGCTCGAGCACCGAGGCCTTGCCAGCCCCAGGCGGCAGGGCCACGGCGCCGGCCTTGACCGTCGCAAGCTCGGGCAACGTACGGTTCGCCCACTCCCCCAGCGCGTTCGCGCAGGCGGCGCCGCCCGACGCGTAGAGCACCGTCGGAGCACGCCACTCGAACGGTGCGCGTGTGCCGCTGCGTGAAGCGGTGTTGCTGACATTCTCGATACCCGGCACGACCAGGCCCAGGGCCTGCACCTTGAGCAAGACGTTGCTCGCGGTGGCGCGTGTCGCTTCGTCGTATACCTGCGTGTATAGGGTGAACGGCTGCGCCGGCTGTCCGCATGTGTTGACCACCTGCATCTCCAGTTCCGCAGGCGATAGCGCCGACTGTTCCGGCGGCGGTGTCCCTGTGGCGGACGCAGGCATGGGCGGAGGACGCGCGGCAGCCATCTCGACGGGCCGGGGTGGCGGTGCGGACACCACGGCGCCTTCGGGCGTGTCGCCAGCAGGCGCTGCGCCCGCCTCGGCTGGCGGCGGAGGCGGCGGTGGAGGCGGGGTATCCATGGGCGGAGGTGGCATCGGTGGCGGTGCCGCGGGGGCCGCTGACTCACGTGGTGATGTCGCATCCGGCGCCGCCGTACCTGTCTGCGCGAGGCTTTCATCGATCGCGCCTTTGCGATCGCGCCACCGGTCGTAGTCGCGCATCGCCGATTCCCATGCGCTGGGCGGCACACTGGTGCGCCACGAGAGCACGTTGGCGTAGTACTCGCACGAGGCCTGTAGTTGGGGATCCGTCGTCGCATCACACACGGTCGATAGTGGCTCGACGAGGCCGGCAAGCCGCGCACGCAAGCGGTCCGGCATCTGCACGGCGGCGAGGTCGCGAAGCAGGCCTTCGAGCTGATCGCCAAGGCCTTTGGTGAACGTGGTACCCGGCTGGAGCGCGGCGTTGAAGCTTATCGCCTCCCCCGTAATCTCCTGCGTTTTCTGCAAGGTGGCTGCTTGCAGCGCCGCATCCTGCTTCCGCGCGGTATCGATGGCCTGCCAGCCGGCGATGGCTGCCGTCAGGATCGCGCCGACGCCGATCGATGTGCCAACCGTGGTCGCCATCTGGCGGAAGCGGCTGGGTGGCATCGCGTCCGGGGTAAGTGCGCTGGCCTGGGTCCCGACGATATCGCTCTGCCACGCCCAGGTGGGTGCCTTGTCGAGCATATCGGCGGTGATGGAACTACCGAGGCACACGCCGAGCTGGCAATAGCTCTCCCACTGCGATTCGTTGAAGAACTGCTGTGACGTGCTTTGCTGCGGAAACGTGGGTTCGCGGTCCGCGTAGCCCGCGACGTCCAGCGGCAAGCCCTCGGGAAGACGTGGCTTCACGATGAGCAGGGTGCCCTGCGTACCGCTCGCGTACGCGATGCGTGCGAGCAGCAGGTGTGCGGGGCCTGGGTCGGAGGTCATCGTATCGGGCGTTCCGAACAGCGAGGCGGCCGTGCCTGCTACGTCAGCCAGCTTCAGCGGATCCACGAACGCGATGTATGCGTCGTAATCGATGCGCGCCTTGCGCACGAGGTTCTCGACATCGGCGAATCGGTAATCCGGGTCCGCGCCACAGTCCACGAGTACGATCAGTTTGAGCTCGCGCTTGAGCAGCGCATAAACGCCAGTGTTATCGAAGTGCCCTCCATCGCTCAGGTACCAGTCGGCATCGCGCAGTCCCGGAAAGCGGGCCAGCATTTCGCGCAACAGGGCCTGGTATTTCGCGAGCACGCCGCGCCTGGGCGGCGGCTCGCTCGCAAGGTTGCGCTGCCAGTAGCCAAGGCGGAGACCGCTGAGGAACAAGAGGGCGGCCGTCCCTGCTTGCGTCAAAGACCCCATGCCCGAGCCCACCGCGGCACCGGAGATGGCCACCCATTCGGCAAGCGTCGTGCGGGCAAGCGTCGGTACCACATGGGCGTCCGGTCCGTGCGTGCCCGTCTCGACACCAAGCGCACTGACGGAAAGGCTGACGCCCTTGCGGTCGGCGTTATAGGTGCCGGTGCGGTCGTCGACCGTCTGGTTGATGCAGCAGTTCACCAGGTGGATGGGGCCGCCGAACCGATGCGGTGCGTACTCCGTCAACGCCACGTCGTCGCCGGGCAGCAGTTCGGTGACCTTGACGATGTTCTGCGTCGTATCGCGCGTGGCCGCCGCCAGCAGCGCGGAAGGAAAGCGCGTGCGAGCCTCGCTACCCGGTACCGGTGCGTTGCCCACCGCAACATAGGTACGCGCCAGGCGCGAGCGATAAAACAGGTGCAGTGATGACTGGTTGAGCTGCCCCAGCGAGCGGCCGTTCATCAGCAGGTAGATCGCGACCACCAGCGCGGCGGCGATCCAGCGTACCCACGCATGCCGGAAGACGCCCGTGCCGCCCTGGTCCGGCGGGAATACGAGGAACTGGAAGATCGTCGTCCAGAACAACACGATGAGGCCCAGGGTAATCAGGCCGAAGACCTGGGCGATCGTCCCCACCGGCAGTTTCCCACCGTCCTTGCCCCCGTTACCTGCGAGCGGCATCACGGCGCGAACGATGGCGAGCAGCACCGTGGCGATGCCGGCGCCGGTGAACAGGCCGACCCCGGCGTGCAGGTTGCCCAGCCGCGAGCGGATGTACCAGCTGAGCATATCCACGCCGCCTAGCAGCGCGACCAGGCCGATGAGCGCGAGGCACCGGGTGAAGCCATAGGCATAGCGCACGCGGTTCGCTTCCTCGGATCGCACGGCGGAACTGATCCGCGCGGCAATCCATGCGAGCGGCGAGGGGCCGAAGAAGATGGCGCACGTCGTCCAGAGCGCCCGCTCCACCGGATCCTGCGCGAGTGACGCGCGAGCGGCGAGGGCGATGCAGGCAAACCCCGCGGCGATCGCGGTCACGATGCCGCCCAGCGTTACCCGGCCAAGAAACCAGTATCCGTAGCAGGCGATGGCCGCCATGGCGGCGGGAAGCGGCAGCAGCCACCACCACAGGCTCACGATGACAGGCAGCGACCAGCCATCATCCGGCATCGCCGTGTAGCAGAGGTGGGGAAGGGTGATCAGACAGGCCAGCACGATTGCCAGCACCGCCACTTCGACCTGGGTGGCGATGAAGCCACGCAACTGCGTGCTCCACGTCTGGAAGAGGTCGCCCGCGCCCGCCGGCGCGAGGAAGCGTCCGTTGTTTCGTAGCCACCAGAGGAAGGATGTGTCGTCGCGCGCCAGGCCCTCTTCGACCTCGGGCGCGCTTCCGCCTTGGCCGGCATGGAAAAGCCTGCCGAACGCCGAGCCTGCGTACCCGCCGCCCGATACCGTCGAGAGGTAATCGAACCGGTGGACAAGACGGTGCCGTGCGAGCGCGCGAAGCACGCCAAGGCAGAAGGTCGCGCTACGGATCCCGCCGCCTGAGAACGCCAGCCCCGTCGCGGGGTCGCCTTCCTGCAAGCCAGCCTTGCGGCGTCGCTCGCCCAGCGCTTCGCGCTCGTGCGGCGCGAGCGTGGGCTGCGCCGTCTCCCCCGACGTACCGGTCATGGTGGATCTCCCCGCCGATGATCACCGGATTCCCCCGACCGCAGCCTCCCGCCACGAAGGTTTCGGTTGTACGGGGGCAGGGAGCAGCCCGCAATTGGCCAAACGGTCTAGGCGCTACTTCGCCGGGCAAGCGGGATGCTGGTTCGGCACCACCGGCTGCCCCTTCAGCCCAGGCTGGTCATACGGGATGTACCCCTCCCAATACCAAGGGAAACACGTCTTCCCCAGCGTCGCTTCCATCAACGCCGGGAACATCGACTCGGCATGGCTCGAGTTGCTCATGATCAACACGCAGTCCTTCGACCGCTCCAGGCACACGAAGACATTGTTGGTGCCGTCATCGTGGCCGCCTTTGAAAAACGCCGGGCCGCGCGGTGAATCGAACGTCCCCACGCCCATGGCGTAGCCCAGCGAAATCGAATCGTTGTCGTTGCTGTCCGGCGCGCCCATGGTGGGGAACTGCTGCACGGAATGGATTCGCACCACGGGTTTGAGCCACGTGGCGTAGGTGGCCTTCGACAGTCCATCGCCGCGGACCATGGCGGCGACCAGGTTGGCGTAATCGTGGATCGTCGTATCCATGGAGCCCGCCGCGCGCACCGATCCGCGCTGCTTGTGCTCGATGGCCTTCCCGTCCATGTCGTAGCCGATGGTGTTGTTCGCGGCGAAGTCGTCGCGCCAGGTCATGCTGGTGCGGGTCATGCCGAACGGCTTGAACAGGCGATCCTGCATCAACTTGTCGACGTCGATGCCCTTGCCTTTCTCGATCACGAACTGCAGGAGGTTGATGCCTTCGCCGGAGTACCCGTACTTCGTGCCGGGCTCCTGGTAGAACTTCAGCGGCGCCTTGTCGTCGAAATCCTTGCCGGGCGGCCAGAAGCGGAAGTTGGGGAAGCCGGAGCGGTGGCTCAACAGCAGGTTGGGGGTGAGCTTCTTCCAGCGCTCGTCGCCTTTCAGATCCGCGTACTTGTCGTAGTCAGGCAGCGGCTTCGGCAGGTCGGTTGCGATGCTCGCATCCAGGTCGAGCTTCTTCTCGTCGACCAGGCCCATCAGCGCGTATGAGAAAGCTGCCTTGGTCAGCGAGGCCGCGTACATCACCGTATCGGTGGTGAGCGGCAGCTTCTTCTCCACATCGCGGTAGCCGTAGGCCTTCACCGAGACGACCTTGCCGTTGCGGATGACCGCGACGGCCAGGCCCGGTACATCGGCGGCTTTCATCAGGCCCGGCACCGGATCGTCGGCGGCGAGGGCGGGGAAGGCGTTGGCCATCGCGGCCGCAAGCAGCATCGAACGCAGCATCACACCTCTCCTTGTAGCGACGGCCTCCGAAGAGGCCGTCGCGTGGGGTTCGATCAGGAATCGTCGCGCCAGCGGCGGAACCATATCGCAGCCGCGATCATCGCCACACCTGCCACCGCACCAATCCAGGTCGAGGGGTTGGCCAGGGCGCTGTAATGCCAGGCCAGGTCCAGGCTGTTCAGCATCGAGGCCGGATCGTCGTGGCCGTGCATGATGACCAGCTCGTTGTTCTGCCCGACCCAGCCGCCCGGCACCAGGCTGCCCAGCAGGCGACCCACCACGTTCGACCAGAACCAGCTGCTACCCAGGTTGAACAGACCCATCAGGCCGAACCAGCTGACGATGATGCCGGCGCCGATCGGGAGGGCGATAGCCCAGAGGAACGGCTTGCTGCGAGCCCAGGCGGAGCAAAGCATCAGCCAGCCCAGCGTGGGGAGTGCCCAGATCGCGTACAGCGGGAGCAGGGCGAGCAGGGTGAAGACCACGCGGAACGGGTGGGCTTCCATCAGCAGGCGCCAGGCCGGCACGCCGTGGAACGTCGCGAAGATGGAGACCACGATCATCAGGAGCAGGCCGGCGATGACACCGGTGACCACTGCGATGGCCGGGGCTACCACTACCGCGCTCGCCGCCTTGGACAGGACCGTGTTCGTATCCGACAGCGGCAGCGACTTCCAGAACAGGATGCTGCGATCGCGGCGGTCGTCGTACAGGGCGCCCAGGCAGTAGAAGAACACAACGATCGCCATGACGCCCAGGATCAGGAACGTGACGCCGTACAGGGTCATGTCGAGGACGGCCCCTGCCTGCACCAGGTTATCAGGCTTGAACGCGCCGTCGAAGTTCGTGTTGAAGTGGTTGTCCGTGCCCGCCCAGCGCTTGCCGAGGACCTCGGCAGTGATCAGCAGCATGACGTTGAGCACCAGGGCGATCAGGCCCGCCACGATGGGCGCGGTGACAAAGCCGCCCTTGTGCTCCCAGAACTCGCGCTTCACCAGCCAGTAGAAGCTTTTCATGCGTAGGTACCCTTCATGGTGGCGACGAACAGGTCGCCGATCGACGGGCGCCGCACCTCGCCCAGGCTTTCAAGCTGCGGGCGGCTGACGTTGTCGAACAGGAAAATGCTCTTGCCGAACACCTGGCGCTCATCCAGCGGCTTCAGTTCGCGGGCGGCGGCGGCCAGTTCGGCGCTCACCAGCACCTCGGCGAAGCGTTCACCCAGGCTATCCATGTCCGTATCGAGCACGATCTTGCCGTCGCGGATGAACATCAGGTCCGTGAGGATGTGCTCGATCTCTTCCACCTGGTGCGTCGTGACCAGGATGGTCTTCTCCTCGTCGAAGTAGTCCTCCAGCAGCGACTGGTAGAACTGCTTGCGGTAGAGGATGTCCAGGCCGAGCGTGGGCTCATCCAGCACCAGCAGCTTCGCGTCGATCGACATCACCAGCGCGAGGTGCAGCTGCACGATCATGCCCTTCGAAAGCTGCTTCACCTTCTGCCCCGGCTGCAGCTTGGTGCGGGCCAGGAAGGCATCGCACTTGGCGCGGTCGAAGCGGGGGTGGGTGTTGGCGACGAAGTCCACCGCGTCGCGCACCTTCAGCCAGCGTGGCAGCACCGCCACATCGGCGATGAAGCACACCTGCTCCATCAGCTTGTCGCGATCCTTGCGCGGGTCCAGGCCCAGCACGCTCAGGTGGCCATCGAAGGTGGTCAGGCCAAGGATCGCCTTGAGGGCGGTCGTCTTGCCGGCACCGTTGGGGCCGATCAGGCCCACGATGCGGCCGGATTCGATCTGGAACGAGGCGCCATCCAGCGCCAGCTGGGTCTTGAAGCGCTTGGTCAGGCCATTGGCGGTGACGACCGCTGTCATGACGGATCCTCCGTGGAGCCGGGGGCTTCACGCATTAGGGTTTTCAGGTCGAGGCCCATGCGCTGCAGGCGGGCGTACAGGGCCGGCCACTCTTCGCGCAAAAAGCGCTCCCTTTCACTCTTGAGCAGCGCATCGCGCGCTCCATCGATCACGAACATGCCAAGACCCCTCCGTTTCTCAACCAGTTGTTCGTCGACCAGCTCCTGGTACGCCTTGGATACGGTCAGCGGATTGATCTGAAAATCCCCCGCGACCTGGCGGACCGACGGCAGCGGGTCGCCTTCGTTCAAGGCGCCGTCCAGGATCATCGCCACCACGCGTTCGCGGAGCTGGCGGTAAATCGGGACGCTGTCGTTCCAGGTGATGGACATGTAGTTAATCCTTGGCCGTGTGGCTCAATGCATTGCCAAACGAATAGTAAGGCATGGCCAGCTGCGCGCTGATAAGGGCGGCGGCCCGATCTTCGGCGCTACGGCGCAGCGCGGCAGCGGCGGAATCAAGGGTGGCTTCGCTCAGGAGGGCGGCCTCGCGCACATCGGCGTCGGTGGGCCGCACCTCGAGGGCGGGGAGATCAACGACGGCGATGCCGTTGATGTAGTGCGGTGCGGCGAGCATCGCGGCAGCGCGGTCATCGAAGGAGCGCAGGGCGAACACGCTGGTGCCGGCGATCAGGAAAGAAGCGGTCAGGGCGATGAGGTTCGGCGCTTTCATGGGAATACTCCAACTCCGATGAGGTGCTGCGTACTGCTGTGGGGTTACAGGGAAGCCAGGCTGTTGTCGGCGTCGGCGTAGACGACGATCGGGGCCAGGTTGGTGACGTGCGCGCCGTTGATCTCACTGAGCGGTGCGACGGCGAACGAGGTGCTGTGGAAGCCGACCAGGGTGGCAACCGCGATGGCGAACGAGGCGGCGATGGCGGCGTAGTTCAGGCTGTTGGTCGTGGTTTTCATGGTGCTCTCTCCTGTAGTGGTCTGGGTGACCGGTGTTGTAGTGAACTATAACACCTAATCAGAAGCCGTCAAGCGGAATCTCTCGGATTTCCATATGACTTATGGCCTATGCCGGGTCGGCGGCTGTGCTGGTGCGCTAGCGGACCGGGCACCACATCGGATGCACCAAGCCGCGAAATGGTTGCAATCCCCACATTGCCGCAACCTTGCCGCCCAGCCCGCAACCCGAACTGTGGGAGCGCGCTCGCGCGCGATGGCCCGCCCAGAAAGAAGAAAGGCCGCGATTACTCGCGGCCTTCCCAGGTACAGCTGTACGCTGACGCTTACAGCTCAGCGCGGAATTCAACACCAATGATCCGCGGGTCGTTCACGAACGCCGTACGGTTGTTGAAGTCGATACCGCCCGTGATCACCTTCTTGTTCGTGATGTTGCGGCCATACAGGGCCACCTCACGCTTGCCGAAGTCCCAGTTGTAGCCCACGCGCAGGCCGCCTTCCAGGAACGGCTTGCTCTTGAACTCTTCCGAGTCGTAGAGGAAGAAGTTCACTTCGCTGCGGTAGTTCCAGTCGGTGTAGACGAAGAACTCGCCGCTCTCGCCGTACGGGATGCCGTAGCGCGCCGTCCAGGTGCCGATCCACTTCGGCGCGTTCGGCAGCACGTTGCCGTTGATCAGCGCATTGCCGTCGGCGTTCAGCGGATCGATCACGGTGCAGCCGCCGCCGCACGGAGCCACCGCCAGGTTGCGGTCCTTCAGCTCGGTGTGGTTGTAGCTGCCGCCGGCCGTCATGTAGAAGTTCGGGGTCAGGTAGGCCTCGAGGTCGAACTCGCCGCCGTAGCCTTCCGTCTTCTTCGCATTGATCAGCTGCGTGACGTTGGTCGCACCACCCACCGCGGTGAGCTGCTGGTTGTGCATGTTGTACTTGTAGACGTCCGCGTTGAAACGGATCTTGTTGTCATCCGAGGTCGACTTGTAGCCGATCTCGTACGACGTGATCGTTTCCGGCTTCGCCGTGGAGATGCTGTTGGCGAAGTTGATGCGGCCCTGCACGCTGGGCGCGCGGAAGCCGTTGGCGATGCGGGCGTAGACGTTCGAGTTCTTCGACATCTGCCACGTGCCCGTCAGGTCGCCGCTCCAGCGCGAGTCGGTCGGGTCGGAGGTGAGCGGGCCCACCGGGCCGGTGAAGCCGAGGAAGCGCTCCGCCTTGAAGTCACGCTTGTCGTGCGACCAGCGTGCGCCGGCGCGGACGTCGAACGTATCGGTCACGTTGTAGTCGGCCGAACCGAACAGTGCGTAGGCCTTCGTGCGCTGGCTCTGGTCCACCCAGCCGTTGAGCACGTGGTTGTTGAGCGTGTCGTACGAGAAGTTGGTGATCGCGATGTCTTCGTCGAAGTAGTACGTACCGACCTGCCACTTCAGGCGCTCCGACGTGTCGTTCGACAGACGGAATTCCTGGGTGATCTGGCGGTCCTTCGGCAGCGCGTCCGCGGTTTCCGAATAGAACGGGGTGGTGCGGTTCGTGTAGCTCGGCTTGGCCGGCGTCTCGGAGGCATCGTAGCCACCGTCCACGTCGCCGAGGCTGTACGTGGTGGCGCGCTCGAGGCCGGTGATCGAGGTGAAGTTGAGATCGCCGAAGTGCCAGTTCAGGTGCAGGTTGCTGCCCCAGGTGAACAGGTGCTGCTTGTTGTTGCCATCCTGCGAGACCGAATCACGATCGAAGCCCGGCACGAACTGGTTGCCGCCCAGGGTGATCGAATCGGCGCGGTTGACCATGGCGCTGCCATCGAGCCAGCGCGCGTGCACGTTGATCAGTGCATCGAAGGCATCGGTGGCCTTGTACAGGGCCTGCAGGCGCACGGCGCGGTCGTTGTAGCCGCCCAGGTCGTCCTTCTTGCCCTTGTAGTCGTTGTCGATCCAGCCATCACGGTGCTGGGCGAGGGCGGAGACGCGGCCCGACCAGTTGCTGGCCAGCTTGCCGCCGATCGCGGCTTCCGCGTTGGCGGTGCCGTACGAGCCGTAGGAAACGCGGGCATAGCCTTCGGTCTCCTGGGTCGGCTTGCGTGATTCGAACTTGATGACGCCCGCCGGCGAGTTGCGGCCGAACAGGGTGCCCTGCGGGCCGCGCAGCACTTCCACCTGCTCGAGGTCGAACAGCGGGAAGCCCTTCAGGATCGGGTTTTCCTGGACGATGTCGTCGTAGACCATCGATACCGGCTGCGACGCATTGAGGTCGAAATCGCTGTTGCCGAGGCCGCGGATGTAGAAGCGCGGGAACTCACGGCCGTACGAGGTCTCGGCATAGACGCTGGGTGCGCGCGAGGCGAGCTGGAGCACGCCATCGCCGGCCTGGCCGAACGATTCGAGCTTCTCGGCCGTCACGACGGTCATCGAGATGGGCACCTTCTGCAGGTCTTCCGTGCGCTTTTCAGCGGTGACGGTGACGGTCTCGAGGGTCGCCGTCTTGGTCTTGGAAGGGGCCTGCGTGGCCTGCGCATCATCCTGGGCGAACGCGGAACCGGTCGCGAGGACGGTGGCGATGCTCAAGGCAATGGCGAGGCGACGCGGCATGCGGCGCGTGCGTGCATGGGACATGGTGATGTTTTCCGCCTGGTGGGGGTACTGGGATGGAAACCGAACCTCGCCAACGTACGAACCGACGTACGGTGCCAAAACCCCTGGCGAGGGCCGAGCTTCGCAAATTATCCCCCGTGACGTGGTCATGACGGAAGTGTTGCTTTTGCGTAACACAGCAAGATTGTTCGCCTTTGCCGCCGTCTTTTGCGGCTGTCACTGAACTGAAACCCGGTGCCTTTAACGTGCCGCCCGGTTCGGCCTGCGAACACGATGCCGACATTAAACGTCGGTTTCGCCGACGTTTGAGTATTTTCTCAAACCTTTCGGAGCTGCACTCCCATGAAGAAATTCCCCCTCGCCGCCGCTTTCTGGACGATGTGTGGCACGGCGGCCGCCGAGGGCTCCCCGCAGGCAGCGATCGAGCTCTACGTGGATACCAACACCCGGCAGATCTTTGCGGAGCCCGGTCCGGGGCGGCAGCGCCTTGGCAAGTTCGTGCAGGCCTCGGATGAAGCCACGCCGGTCGCCGGCGCGACAGTGGCGGCCCCCAGGGCTTCGAGCGCCTCCACCACGGCCTCGGCGCCCGTTGCCGCGGGAGCAGCCGTGGCATCGGCCGCGCCTGTCGCCGCCGCGAAGTCGTCGGCCAAGGCCTGGTACGACAAGATCGGCATCC
>NZ_JBQCFT010000178.1:0-10979 GCF_051958795.1 Luteibacter sp.
ACCAGGCCTCGCTGGAGTTGCTGCGCGAATGGGGCCGCAATGCCTCCAAGCGTGGCTGCGAACTCATCGTGGACTGGCAGGAACTGAACCGCCGCGTGGAGGGTTCACGCCAGGCCGCCTGATCGCTCGTAGGAGCTCACCCTGTGAGCGACATCTTTCGCTATAACGCCACAGGACCTGCAGCGGTGTGGCGAAAGGCGTCGCTCACAGGGTGAGCTCCTACGAGGGGGGGCGATCAGGCGGCCTGGCGTGAGCCCTCCACGCGGCGGTTCAGTTCCTGCCAGTCCACGATGAGTTCGCAGCCGCGCTTGGAGGCATTGCGGCCCCATTCGCGCAGCAACTCCAGCGAGGCCTGGTCCACGTGCATCAGCTGGTCCATCGAGACCTGCAAGCGGGTGTTCGGCGGGACGCCTTCCAGGGTGCGGGCCATGGTCGGCACCTTGAGGAACGTGGCCGAACCTTCCAGGTGCAGCGTCGCGTGGCCCGGCTCGTCGTGGTGCTTCACGTCCATCTTCAGCTTCGACGAGAGCAGCGCAAGGCGGAACAGCGACAGGCCGAAGCCGACGATGACACCGGTGAGCAGGTCGGTGGCGACGATGGCGACGGTCGTGGCGACGTACACCGCCGCAGTGCCCTTGCCGTAGGCCGCGAGTTCCTTGATCTGCTTCGGGTTCACCATCTTGATACCGGTGAAGACCAGGATGCCGGCGAGGCACGAGACCGGGGTCATTCGCATCAGCCAAGGCAGCAGCATCACGAACGCGAGCAGCCAGGCACCGTGCATGATCGCCGCCATGCGCGTGGCCGAGCCGGCCTGCACATTGGCCGCGCTGCGCACGATCACGCCGGTCATCGGCAGTGCGCCGAGGAAGCCGCAGATCATGTTACCCACGCCCTGGGCCGTCAGCTCGCGATCGTACTGGGTGCGCGCGCCATCGTGCATGCGATCCACGGCCGCAGCCGAGAGCAGGGTTTCCGCACTGGCGATGAAGGCGAACGTCACCGCGGCCACCAGCAGGCTGCTGTCGAACAGACCAAACAGGCTACCCATGCTCGGCAGGCTCACCGCCGAGAACAGGTTGGCAGGCACGTCGACGCGCTTGACGTCCAGCGCACCGAACTGCGCGGTGAGCGTCATGGCGATCACGGCCAGCAGCGCGCCGGGCACGAAGCGCAGCTTCGCGGGGCGGAGCTTCTCCCAGCCCAGCATGATGGCGATGGTGCCGCCACCGATCATGAGCGCGGTAAGGCCCTGCCCTTCGCCGGCACCCGTGACGGCTTCGAACGCCGCACCCGGGAGGGCCGCGAAGTTCTCGAGGCCGCGCGCCATGGGGATCGCATCCATCAGCACGTGCGACTGCGACGCGACGATGAGGATGCCGATGCCAGACAACATGCCCGCCACGACGGCGGGCGATGTCATGCGGAACCACACGCCGACCTTGCACAGGCCGGCCACGACCTGGATCAGCCCCGCGAGGAGCACGACGGGGCCAAGGGCGGCCACGCCGTGCTCGCGCACCAGTTCAAAGACCAGGACCGCCAGGCCCGCCGCCGGGCCGCTGACCTGCAGCGGTGAACCGGCGATGGCGCCTACGACGATACCGCCCACGATGCCCGTGATAAGGCCCGCGCTGGGCGGCATGCCCGATGCGATGGCGATACCCATGCACAACGGCAGTGCGACAAGAAAAACGACCACCGAACCGAGGAGGTCGCGGCCAAACAGGCCCTGGGAGAAATAAGTGCGCATGAGGAGCTTCCTTTAAGCGGCGGACGCCACCGCCACCGGCACGGAGAACCGTGCATGCGGCGTCGCGTCCCGAACATCGGCCGGATCCGTCGCGAGCGGACGGAACTGGCCTACCAGCGGATCGAAGGCGGTGATCTCCGTCTTCGCGATGTCGTAGATCCAGCCGTGGATGCGCAGGCTGCCGTTCGCCATGGCGGCGGCCACGGCAGGCAGCGTACGCAGGTGCTCCAGCTGGCCCACGACGTTTTCTTCAGTGAGGTAACGCAAGCCTTCCTCGCCCTGGATCGTCGGGCGGTTCTCGGCGACGACGTAGCGCGCCACGTCGGCGTGCTTCAGCCACTGCTCGACGGAGGGCTTGCCCTTGAGCGCGGCCGGATTCTGCAACGCCTTCATGGCGCCGCAGTCGGAATGGCCGCAGATCACGATGTGCTGCACCTTCAGCGCGGTGACGGCGTACTCGATGGCCGCGACAACACCGCTGACGTGCTGTGCATAAGGCGGGACGATGTTGCCGACGTTGCGGTAGACGAACAGGTCGCCCGGCTGCGCGTTGAACATCAGCTCCGGCATGATCCGCGAATCGGCGCAGGTGATGAACATGGTGTGCGGGGTCTGGCCGGAGGCCAGGCGCGCGAAAGTCTCGCGCTGCTCGCTGGTCATGTCGCGGCGGAACTGGTCGAAGCCCTGGATGAGACGTTCCATGGTGGTTCTCTCTCTTTGCGTGAGGAATGGGGTTGCGAGGCACATGGGCCCGCTGCGCGGCCGGCAAAGGCCGCACGAAATCAGAGGTACACGAAGCTCGTGTGGGAGCGCGCTTGCGCGCGATCACGGCTAACGAAGAGCCAGTGACCCAATAACGCTCGGCGAAAAGATGTCGCGCGCGAGCGCGCTCCTACACGGGGTGAGGAGGCTTACGCGATGGGAGGGCGCAGCTCGAAGCTGTGGTGGTGCGCGTGGGGATCGGGGGTCATCGCGCTGGGGTGCGCGGCGATGCCGCGCGCGACGTGCAACGTGTGCTCACGCGGTACGTCGAAGGTGTCATCGAGGCTCACCGTGTTGTCCTCGATGGAGGGCATCGCATCGTCGAGGCCGTCGTTCGCGGCGGCATCGTCGAGGGCCAGGATGGCGTGGGCGGTGGGATCCGCCGGCGCATCGCACGGCATGGCCTGCACCGACGCACATGCGACGAACAGCGCGAAAAGCACGAAGGACGTGCTGAAGACGCGGCGCATGATTTGGCGGAAGGTGATGACCATGCGGGCGAACCTAGCCAGCGTTTATGACAGTTGCAAGTGGTGCGGCGCGGCGAATTCAGGATTCACACGCAAAAACGTACGAAAACAAGGCGTGGCGCACATTTACAGCAGCCCGCAAGCCGCCAGACGGGCGGTTTCATTCAGCATTTGGCCGTCTTTATGCCTTAGCGCGACGTGAGACGATTCGGAGCGAAATCAAAAAAACGGCGGGCTTGCGCCCGCCGTTTGGTTCATCCCTGAGTGGAACTCCCTTCCGATACCGCTTAGAAGCTCAGCATGCCCCAGACGCCCACTTCGTTCGTCTTGTAGCCATACGGGGCAATGGTCGGACCGTCCAGCTTGTTGTGCTTGTAGACGAGCGCGAGCTTCAGGTTCTTCAGGATGTCGTAGGAGACACCGGCGTTGTAGTACTTGTCCTTGATCTTTTCCTGGACATCCGACAGGTTCGTGTACTTGTAGTCCACGTTGTCGTAGCGGGCGAAGACAGCCCACTGGTCAACGAACTTCCAGTCAGCCCACAGCGAGTAGCCGTCGGCCTTGTCCTTCTTGGTGTTGTTGGCCGCACCCGGGCCGGTCGTGCCGCCCACGTACTTCAGGATGTCGTCCCAATTCTCGGTGTGGAAGTATTCCACGCCCGCGCCCCAGGTCTTGTCACGCCACGCGATGAGCGCGTCGCCACGGGTCGCGGTGCGGGTGTCGGCGCCGTTCTCGACGTCGTTACCGCGCTTGCCGCTGTAACCGCCGATGGCAACGACCATCTGCTCGATCGGCGAGTAGCCGAAGCGACCTTCCGCGTCCACCGACTTCGAGCGGCTCAGGTTGCGGTAGCCGCGACCGTTGACCACGGAGAGCTGGTAGTTGACCGAGTTGTCACCCGTCGTCGCGCCAAGGGCGTGGATACCCCAGTCGGACGAGTTACCGAACGCGCCAACGCCGCCGGCGGTAGCGGTGCCGCCGCTGCGGCCGCCTTCAAACGAACGGTCGGTGATGGTGTTCTCGACGTAGCGGTAGCCGTACCACTTCTCGACGAACGGGATCCAGGGCATGTCGGCCGCACCGAAGCGCACCGTGAAGAGCGGATCGAACTTGCCCTGCACGTAAGCCTTCTTGACGAACAGGCTGGTGGACGACAGCGACGACTGGTAGCTGAAGTCGGTGGTCAGGTTCGCCGACCAGACGTCGTCGAACTTGTGGTCGACCGTCAGGTAGAAACGCTTGACGTCGAAGCCGGTGCCGTTCGTGGAACCGTGACCGTCCTTCTTCGTGCTCGGACCCGTGACACCCTTCTCCGTGTGATCCTGGTTGGTCACGTCGAAGAACATGGTGCCGCCGATCTTGGTGTTGTCGACGATCTTGTTGAGTGCATCGAGCTTCTTGGCGAGCTCGTCGGCCGGCTTGGCGGAGGCGACCTGCACGTCGTTGACTGCCTTGGCGGTCTCGACCTGGGCGTCAGCCTGGGCTTCCTGCTTGGCCTGCAGGTCGGCGACCTGGGCCTGGAGCGCGGCCAGCTGGGCCTGGAGCTGCTGAAGGGTGGCGGCGTCGACCGTGACGCGAGCCGGCTGCTGCTGCTTGGTGGCAGCCATGGCCGAGAGGCTCGTCACGCCCAGACCGGCAGCAATAGCCACCGTGAGCAACTTGGAACGCATGGGATTTCTCCGCTAGGTATGGAAAGTGTGTGTGTGGACCCCTGTGTCCCCGCTTGAGGTATTTCTGTCCGAAACTTCTCAAGCGGGTCCAACGGCGCGAAGGATGGGCGCTGGGTTTTACGGTTCCATGGTTTTTTTGTGACAAGATGACTACACGAGCACATCGGCTTAACGTCTGGTGCCCGGTCCGGCCGGGGGCTGGTATCCTTCACGGCATGGATACGACGAGTAACAGCACCGCTACGGCCATGGCCGGACGGTTCCGGGGGTTCCTGCCGGTCATCGTGGATGTCGAAACGGGCGGCTTCGATGCCGAACGCGACGCCCTGCTCGAGATCGCCGTCGTGACCATCCGCATGGAACCCTCGGGGCTCCTGGTGCCCGAGCCGGCCGTCTCGGCCAACGTGGAGCCCTTCCCCGGCGCCAACATCGACCCGCGCTCCCTGGAGGTGACCGGGATCGACCCGGACCATCCGTTTCGCGGCGCCCTGCCCGAGCGGCAGGCGCTGGACCACGTCTTTAATGCGGTGCGCGAGGCGGTAAAGGTCGCCGAGTGCCAGCGGGCGGTCCTGGTCGGTCATAACGCCGCCTTCGACCTCGCCTTCCTTAATGCGGCCGTGCGCCGCGTGGCGCACAAGCGCAATCCGTTCCACCCTTTCAGCTGCTTCGACACCGCTACCCTGGGTGGCCTGGCCTACGGGCAGACTGTGCTTAGCAAGGCTGTCATCGCGGCGGGCTTATCCTTCGATACCCGCGAGGCCCATTCCGCTGTCTATGACGCGGAGCGCACGGCCGAATTGTTCTGCCGGATCGTGAACCGCTGGCGCGAGCTGGAGCTTTCCGAGGCCGACCGCGTGACGCAGATCGCAGTTTGAGGCAATTCGTAAGCTTTTGAATATGACAGCAAATCGGCTGCTGTCATAAGGCTGAAACATTCGACACATTTCATTGCAACACGGCAGGGCTGGAATACGGCCCCGGGCGGGCTTCGCCCGACTCTCATTCAACCGAGGAATGCTCCGTGTTCACACGCAAACTCCGCATCGCCGCCCTGGTGGCTGCTTCGCTGTTCGGCATGGGCGCTGCCCAGGCCACCGACATCACCGGCGCCGGCTCGAGCTTCGTCTACCCCGTTCTTTCCAAGTGGTCGGCGAGCTACAGCGAGACGACCGGTAACAAGATCAACTACCAGTCCGTGGGTTCGGGTGCGGGTATCGCCCAGATCAAGGAAGGCACCATCGATTTCGGCGCCTCCGACGCCCCGATGAGCGCGGAAGACCTTGCCAAGTTCGGCCTGGGCCAGTTCCCCAGCGTCGTCGGCGGTATCGTGCCGGTCGTGAACCTCCAGGGCGTGCAGGCTGGCCAGCTCAAGCTGACCGGCGCCGTCCTCGCCGACATCTACCTCGGCAAGATCGCCCGCTGGAGCGATCCGGCCATCGCCGCGCTGAACCCGGGCCTCAAGATTCCCGACAACAAGATCACCGTCGTCCACCGTTCGGACGGTTCGGGCACCTCGTTCAACTTCACCAACTACCTCTCGAAGGTGAGCCCGGAGTGGGCCTCGAAGGTGAAGTTCGGTACGGCCGTCGAGTGGCCGGCTGGCGTAGGTGGCAAGGGTAACGAAGGCGTCTCGCAGTACGTGCGCCAGATCCCGGGCTCGATCGGTTACGTCGAGTACGCCTACGCCAAGAAGAACAGCATCTCGTTCGCGCAGATGCAGAACGCTGCCGGCAAGTGGGTGCAGCCGAACGCTGAGACCTTCGGCGCCGCCGCCGGCACCGCCGACTGGGCTTCGGCCAAGGACTTCAACGTCATCATGACCAACGCCCCGGGCGAGCAGGCGTGGCCGATCACGGCGACGACCTGGATCATCATGTACAAGAAGTCGAAGAACGCGTCGCACTCGAAGGTCGCTTTCGACTTCTTCAAGTACGCGCTCGAAAAGGGCCAGCCGGCTGCCGCATCGCTCGACTACGTCGCCCTGCCGCAGACCCTGGTCCAGAAGATCGAGGCCTACTGGGCTTCGGACCTCGGCAACAAGTAATCGGTCGTTGCCATCCGGCTGACATCTAAGCCGGTCACGGTAACGCCCAACCGGGGTCGCCGCCTCCACAGGCGGCGACCCTCACGTTTGCACAGGCCCCAGGAAACCGCATTCGCATGCACGCCTCTGTCAGCAACGCCCTTCCCAGCGCCACGCGCGAGGCCGAAGAGGCCCGCAGCGCGAAGGATTCGCGCCACGACCGCATCTTCGGGTGGGTTCTCAAGGCCTGCGCCCTCATCGTCCTCCTGGCCCTCGTGGGCGCCGCCGGTTCCACCCTGTGGCTCGGCTCGGACGCATTCCATACGTTCGGCTTCGGCTTCCTGACCAGCGCCCAGTGGGATCCGAGCAACGACAAGTACGGTGCGCTGGTTCCGGTCATGGGCACCATTGGCACCGCGTTCATCGCGCTGCTGTTCGCCGTGCCCGTCAGCTTTGGCATCGCCCTCTTCCTCACCGAGATCGCTCCGCAGTGGCTGCGCGGTCCGGTCAGCTCCGCCATCGAACTGCTCGCCGGCATCCCGTCGATCATCTACGGCATGTGGGGCCTCTTCATCTTCGCCCCGTTCGTGGCCGAGCACATCAAACCCTGGCTGATGAACCACTTCAGCGCCGACCCGCCGGACGGCCAGGCGTCCTGGCTGGTCCAGCACGTGCCGGCGATCGGCAAGTTCTTCGCCAGCGAGTACCCGTTCTTCGGCGCCGGCGTGCTCACGGCCGGCCTCGTCCTCGCGGTGATGATCATCCCGTTCATCTCATCGGTGATGCGCGAAGTCTTCCAGACCGTCCCCACCCGCCTGAAGGAATCGGCCTACGCGCTCGGTTCCAGCACGTGGGAAGTGGTGTGGGATATCGTCGTGCCCTACACCCGCACCGCCGTGATCGGCGGCGTGTTCCTCGGCCTGGGCCGCGCGCTCGGCGAGACCATGGCCGTGGCCTTCGTGCTGGGTAACACCTTCAAGTTCTCGCTGTCGTTCCTCGAGACCGGCAGCTCCATCGCCTCGACCATCGCCAACCAGTTCGGCGAGGCCCAGGGCCTGCAGCGCTCGGCGCTGATGGCGCTGGCCTTCCTGCTCTTCGTGGTGACCTTCATCGTGCTGCTCATCGCGCGCCTCATGCTCCGCCGCCTGGCCACGAAGGAGGGCAAATAATGTCCGCCTCGCTCTACACCAAGCGCCGCGTCAAGAACATCCTCGCGATGACGCTCAGCCTCGTGGCCACCGCCATCGGCCTGTTCTTCCTGGTCTGGATCCTCTGGGAAACGCTGAGCCAGGGCCTCGCCGGCCTGAAGCCGCAGCTGTTCACCAAGATCACGGCTTACCGCGAGGAAGGCGGCCTGGCCAACGCCATGGTCGGCAGCCTGATCCTCAACATCCTGGGCATCCTGATCGCCACCCCGATCGGCGTGGCCGCGGGCACCTGGCTGGCGGAATACTCGCTGCGTTCGAAGCTGGGCCCCACGATCCGCTTCCTCAACGACATCCTGCTGTCGGCACCGTCGATCGTGCTGGGCCTGTTCGTGTACACGATCGTGGTGCTGCCGTCGAAGTACCTGACCAACGGCGACGTGACCTTCTCGGGCGTCGCCGGCGGTATCGCACTGGCCCTGATCGCCCTGCCCGTCATCGTCCGCACCACCGACGAAATGCTGCGCCTGGTGCCGGGCACGCTGCGCGAAGCCGCGCTCTCGCTGGGCGTGCCGCAGTGGAAGCTGACCCTGCAGATCCTGGTGCGCTCGGCCCGCTCGGGTATCGTCACCGGCATCCTGCTGGCCCTGGCCCGCATCAGCGGCGAAACCGCCCCGCTGCTGTTCACGGCCTTCGGCAACAACTTCATGACGTTCAACCCCCTCGACAAGATGCCGAGCCTGCCGCAGGCCATCTACGAATACACCAAGGATCCCAGCCCCGACATCAATGTCATGGCCTGGGCCGGTGCCTTCGTACTGACCATGTTCGTGCTGGCCCTGAGCCTCATCGCCCGCTTCGCCTTCCGCTCCAAGGTGTCCCATGACTAACATGAACGAAGTCGCCTCCCAGCCTGGCTTCGGCACGTCGCCGCATCATGCGGGCGTCGACCTGGGCCAGGTGCCCGCGAAGATGACCGTGCGCGACCTGAACTTCTATTACGGTGAATTCCACGCGCTGAAGCACATCGCGCTGGATGTGCCGGAGAAGAAGGTCACCGCCATCATCGGCCCGTCGGGCTGCGGCAAGTCCACGCTGCTGCGCATCTTCAACCGCATCTATGCGATCTACCCGGGCATGCGTGCCGCGGGCGAGATCGTGCTGGATGGCGAGAACATCCTGGACCCGAAGTACTCCATGAACCGCCTGCGCAGCAAGGTCGGCATGGTGTTCCAGAAGCCGGTCCCGTTCCCGATGACCATCTTCGAAAACGTGGCTTACGGCATCCGCCACCACGAGAAGCTCAACCGCTCGACGATGGAAGAGCGCGTGGAGCAGGCCCTGCGCGGCGCCGCGCTGTGGGATGAGGTGAAGGACAAGCTCAAGCAGAGCGCGCTCGGCCTCTCCGGTGGCCAGCAGCAGCGCCTCTGCATCGCCCGCGGTATCGCCCTGAAGCCGGAAGTGCTCCTGCTCGACGAGCCGACTTCGGCGCTTGATCCGATCGCCACCAGCCGCATCGAGCAGCTGGTCGAAGAGCTCAAGAAGGACTTTACGATCGTCATCGTTACCCACAACATGCAGCAGGCTGCACGTTGCTCGGACATGACCGCCTTCATGTACATGGGCGAGCTGATCGAGTTCGACAAGACCGAAAAGATCTTCACGAAGCCGGACAAGAAGCAGACCGAAGACTACATCACCGGCCGTTTCGGCTAAGCCGTCACCACTTTCGAGGCATGCGATGAATACCCCGCACCAGCACATCATCAAGAGCTACGACGACGAGCTGAAGCGCCTGACCGGCGAGATCGTGAAGATGGGCGAGCTCGCCGTCGCGCAGCTCGAGGCCGCGATCGACGTGGTCCAGCGCCGCGACGAGCGCGCTGCCCAGCGCGTGGTCGACAACGACGACGCGATCGACTCGCTCGAGCACGACATCAGCCAGGACGTGGTCCGCCTGCTCGCCCTGCGCGCGCCGATCGCCGGCGACCTGCGCAACGTCTTCGCGGCCCTGCGCATCGCGGCCGATATCGAGCGCATCGGCGATTACGCCGCGAACGTGGCCAAGCGTTCGATCCCGCTCAGCCGCGTGGCACCGATCACCGCCGCCGGCGGCCTGGCCAACCGGGCCGAGCTCGCCGCCGAGCAGCTGCGCAACGTGCTCAAGGCATACGACGAGCAGGATGCGGAAGCCGCCTACGAAGTCTGGAAGTCCGACGCTGACCTGGACGAGGCCTACACGGTCGTGTTCCGCGCCCTCCTCACCTACATGATGGAAGACCCGCGCAACATCACCCCGTGCACCCACCTGCTGTTCATGGCCAAGAACATCGAGCGCATCGGTGACCACGCCACGAACATCGCGGAAAACGTGTGGTTCGTCGTCCACGGCGAACCGCTGGTGGCGCCGCGCACCAAGAAAGACGACACGGCCAGCCCGGACTTCACCGTCAAATAAGCGAGCTCGGCGGGCCGACGCCCGCCGCTCCACCCGTAGGAGCCCACCCTGTGGGCGACATCTATCGCGATAACGCAGCAGGCCCTGCTGCTCTTTCGCGAACGGCGTCGCCCACAGGGTGGGCTCCTACGCTGTATTTCAGGCCGCGGTGAGCTTCAGCCCGATGATCCCGGCCACGATCAGCCCCACGCAGAGCAGCCGCAACGGCTGCGCGGATTCACCGAACAGGATGATGCCGAGCGTCACGGCACCAACGGCACCGATGCCCGTCCAGACCGCATAAGCGGTACCCAACGGCAGCTTCTTCGTGGCGAACGCCAGCAGGACGATGCTGATAAGCATGGCGCCGCCCGTAAGCACGCTGGGCATGAGCTTCGTGAAGCCCTCGGTGTATTTCAGGCCAACGGCCCACGCGATCTCGAACAGACCGGCTAAGACGAGAATGGACCAGTACATGGTTCCGGCTCCGCCAAGGCGGGGTCGTCCCCGCGGAGTCATGCCGCCACCGGGTCGTCCCGGCAGGGGAACCCGCTTTGCACGGGCTCGGCAGGCATTTTACCAGGCTAGCCTGACCCCCGTGTAACCCGGCCCGGCCGTCGTGGGGGGGGGGGGGGGGGGGGGGGGGGGGGCGGGGGCGCCCCCACGCCCCCCCCCCCCCCCCCCCCACACCACCCCCCCGGGCGCCGCGCGGGGGGCGC
>NZ_JBQCFT010000179.1:0-2331 GCF_051958795.1 Luteibacter sp.
CCGCAACCTGGTAGGCAAGGCGAAGAACGCCGGCCTCACCCCGGACGAAGCCATGGCCGCCGCGCGCACCGCGCGCGAGATGGAAGCCGCGACCATCTACGACCTGTACCAGCAGCGCCTGGCCGCGTTCAACGCGGTGGACTTCGACGACCTGATCCGCCTCCCGCTCACCATCCTGGAGAGCGATGACGAAGCGCGAGCCATCTGGCAGGAGCGCCTGCGCTACCTGCTGGTCGACGAATACCAGGACACCAACGACGCGCAGTACCGCTTGCTGAAAGCCATCGCCGGGCCCAAGGCGCGCTTCACCTGCGTGGGCGACGACGACCAGAGCATCTACGCCTGGCGTGGCGCGAACCCCGAGAACATCGACCAGCTCGGCCGCGATTACCCGCACCTGCAGGTCATCAAGCTCGAACAGAACTACCGCTGCGCCAAGCGCATCCTTCGCGCCGCCAACAAGCTCATCGCGAACAACCCGCACGTGCACGAGAAGCGCCTGTGGAGCGACCATATCGAAGGGCCGCCCATCCGCGTCATCGAGTGCAAGAACAACGACCACGAAGCGGAGAAGATCGCCGCCATCGCCTCGAGCCTGCACGAGCGCTACAAGGACAAGGGCTGCCGCTGGGATGATTTCTGCATCCTTTACCGCGGAAACTTCCAGGCGCGCCCGATCGAAAAGGCATTGCGGCTAGCGCGCGTGCCATACCACCTGAGCGGTGCGCTCTCGTTCCTCGACCGCGCGGAAGTGAAGGACATCCTGAGCTACCTGCGCCTGCTCACGAACCCCACGGACGATGCGGCCTTCCTGCGCATCGTCAACACGCCGAAGCGCGAGATTGGTGCAACTTCGCTGGAAAAGCTGGGCGAGATGGCCCAGGCACGGAACGCCTCGCTGCTGGATGCCGCGCGCAGCGACAGCGCGCTGAAGAACATCGCTCCGCGGCCGGCTTCCGCCCTGGCCGGTTTCGCCCGCCTGATGGACGAGCTGCGCAGCCATGCCGTCCACGAAAGCGCCGCCGACCTCGTCACCACGGTGATCGAGAAGACCGGTTATGGCGCGCACGTGGCGGCGAGCACGACGGATGAAGTGTTGCGCGAGCGGCGCATGGGCAACCTGCGCGAACTGATCGACTGGTTCCGCGCGATGGGCCGTGATGGCGGCCGCACGGGCGATATCGCGCAGCAGCTTGCGCTGCTGAGCCATGCCGATCGCGACGACCCCGGCAATGCGTTGCGCATGATGACCCTGCATTCGGCGAAGGGCCTGGAATTCCGCTTCGTCTTCATCGTGGGCTGCGAAGACGGCACCCTGCCCCATGAAGGCGCGATCGACGAAGGCCGCCTGGATGAAGAACGGCGACTGATGTACGTGGGCATCACCCGCGCCAAGGAAATGCTGACGCTGTCGTTCTCCGCGCGCTCGCGCAAATACGGCGAGGTGCTGAACAATGACCCGAGCCGATTCCTCGACGAACTACCGGATGACGACCTGCACTGGGACGGGCAGGACCCGGAAGCCGATGCCGAAGTGAAGAAGGAAACCGCGGAGTCGCACATGGCCCGCATCCGGGCGATGCTGGCGGGCAACGGCTAAAGCCGTCGGATCTCATTGTAGGAGCCCACCCTGTGGGCGACAGCGTTCGCGGAAGAGCAACAGGGCCTGTGACGCGGTCGCAAAAGATGTCGCCCACAGGGTGGGCTCCTACGACACGCTCAGATCAGGTTTTCCGCCTCGAGCTCGCTCTTCAGGTACGCGTAGTAGATCGGCCCGGCCACCAGGCCGCCGATGCCGAACGCGGCCTCGAACACCAGCATCGCCACCAGCAGCTCCCACGTGCGCGCGCGGATCTGCCCGCCGACGATGCGCGCGTTGAGGAAGTATTCGAGCTTGTGCACGACCACGAGGAAGCCCAGTGCGGCGACGCCGACCCACAGGCTGACCGAGAGCGCGGCGATCGTCACCAGCGTGTTCGAGATCAGGTTGCCGACCACGGGCAGCAGGCCGACCACGAAGGTCACGATCACCAGCGTTTTCGCCAGTGGGACATGGATACCCATGATGGGCAACGCGATGAGCAGGAACACGGCCGCCAGCGAGGTGTTGATGGCCGAGATCTTCAGCTGGGCGAAGATGATGTTGTGGAAGGCCTCCGCGAGGCGCGTGGCCCGCACGGACAACTCGTAAGCGAGCGGCCGCGACGGCCGCCCACCGCTGCCATGCGACACGGCCACGATGGCGCCCAGCACCAGGCCGATCAGGATATGCGCGAACACCCGCGCGGCCGTCGTGCCCATCAGGCGCAGGTCGCCCGAGTGCTCATGTGC
>NZ_JBQCFT010000180.1:0-5568 GCF_051958795.1 Luteibacter sp.
ACCTGATGGCCGTCTACGCGATCGGCGACGTGCAGGGTTGCTACCCCGAACTCCAGCGCCTGCTCGAGAAGCTGCGCTTCGACCCCGCCGCCGACCAGCGGTGGTTCTGCGGCGACCTGGTCAACCGCGGCGGTGAATCCCTCGCCACCCTGCGCCTCAGCCACTCGCTGCGCGAGCGCAGCATCATCACGCTCGGCAACCACGATCTTTCGTTGCTGGCCATCGGCCAGCGCCGCGAGGATGCGCAGCAACGGGTGAACCCCGAGTTGCGCGAAGTGCTGTTCGCGGACGATGCGCCGGTGCTGCTCGAGTGGCTGCGCATGCAGAAACTCCTGCACCACGACGAAGCGCTGGGCTGGACGATGATCCACGCGGGCCTCGCCCCGCTGTGGACACTGCGCCAGGCGCAGCGCGCGGCGCTGGAGGTCGAGCGCGAGCTCGGCGGCCCGCGCCACCAGCGCCTGCTGAAGAACCTGTTCGGCAACCGCCCCGCGGCGTGGAACAACCGCCTGCAGGGCGTGGAACGCCACCGCGCCACGATCAACACGCTCACGCGCATGCGCTACTGCGACGTGAACGGGCGCATCGATTTCGAAGGCAAGGATCGCCCGGGCACGCAGAAGCCGGGGATGTACCCGTGGTTCGAAGTGCCGGGCATGCGCCGGCGCGAGACGAAGATCGTCTGCGGCCACTGGTCGGCGCTCGGCCGTTTCGCTGGCCTGGGTATCTACGCGATCGATACCGGTTGCGTATGGGGCGGCCAGCTGACCGCCATGCGCATCGACGAGGAAGAGCCCCAGTACATCACCGTGCAGGCCGAGTCGTACCGGCAGAAGCCGAAGGGCGGCGGGGACTGACCCCCACTTGTTGTGCAAAAAAAACCCGCCTTTCGGCGGGTTTTTTTCATCAGGTCAGCTGACCGTGGCAGTGCTTGTACTTCTTGCCCGAGCCGCAGGGGCATGGGTCGTTGCGGCCGACCTTCGGGCCATCGGCCACGTTGGTCGGGACGGCCTGGTCGGCCACGGCGTTGTTGCCGCCCGCAGCCATCGCCTGCGCGTCGGCATGCTGGAACTGCAGGCGCTGGGCATCCGCCGCGCGCTGCTGCTCCGCTTCCATCGCCGCCACTTCTTCCTCGCTGCGGATGCGGATGCGGGCAAGCATCTGCACCACTTCGGTCTTGATGCGGTCGAGCATCTCGGAGAATAGTTCGAACGACTCGCGCTTGAACTCCTGCTTCGGCTGCTTCTGCGCGTAACCACGCAGGTAGATGCCCTGGCGCAGGTAATCCATGCTGGCGAGGTGCTCCTTCCACGCGTTATCCACCACCGAGAGCATCACGTGCTTCTCGAGCGAACGCATGGTCTCGGCACCGACCTGGGCTTCCTTCTCGACGAACAGCTGGTCCACGGCCTGGCGGACGTGCTCCATGATCGCCTCGGCGTCGGCTTCCTTCTGGCCTTCCAGCCAGTGGGCCACATCGAGGCGCAGGTTCAGTTCGCTGGCCAGTTCGCGGTCGAGGCCGGCGATATCCCACTGGTCGTCGATGCTGTCGGCCGGCACGAAGCGGCGCACCAGGCCTTCCACCACGTCGGCGCGGATGTCGCCGACCATGTCGGAAATGTCTTCGGCTTCGAGCAGTTCATCGCGCTGCGCGTAGATCACCTTGCGCTGGTCGTTGGCGACGTCATCGAAGTCGAGCAGGTTCTTGCGGATATCGAAGTTGTGCTGCTCGACCTTGCGCTGGACCTTCTCGATCTGGCGCGTGATGAGGCGATCTTCCAGCGCCTCGTCTTCCTTCATGCCAAACATCTGCATCCAGCGGCCGATACGCTCGCCGCCGAAGATGCGCATCAGGCTGTCCTGCAGCGACAGGTAGAAACGCGACGAGCCCGGATCGCCCTGGCGGCCCGAACGGCCACGCAGCTGGTTGTCGATGCGGCGGGATTCGTGGCGCTCGGTACCGATGATGTGCAGGCCGCCCGATGCGAGCACCTGCTCGTGGCGCTGCTTCCACTCGGCGCGGAGCTTCTCGCGATCGGCATCGGTCGCTTCCGGCGGGAGCGCGGCCAGTGCGGCCTCGATGCTGCCGCCGAGCACGATATCGGTACCGCGGCCGGCCATGTTGGTGGCGATGGTCACGGAACCCGGCGCGCCGGCCTGGGCCACGATGTGCGCTTCGCGCTCGTGCTGCTTCGCGTTCAGCACTTCGTGCGGGATGCGCTCCTTCTTGAGCAGGCCCGAGACCAGTTCGGACACGTCGATCGACGCGGTACCGACCAGCACCGGCTGGCCCTTCTCGAAGCATTCCTTGATGTCGGCGATGACCGCCTTGAACTTCGCATCCGGGCCAAGGAAGACCATGTCCGGGTTGTCCTTGCGGACCATCGGCTTGTGGGTGGGGATGACCACCACTTCCAGGCCGTACACCGACTGGAATTCGTAGGCTTCGGTATCCGCCGTACCGGTCATGCCGGCCAGCTTCTTGTACATGCGGAACAGGTTCTGGAACGTCACCGTCGCCAGGGTCTGGTTCTCGCGCTGGATGGGCACGCCTTCCTTCGCTTCCACCGCCTGGTGCAGACCATCGGACCAGCGGCGGCCGGCGAGCGTACGGCCGGTGAACTCATCCACGATGATGACTTCGCCATCGCGCACGATGTAATCGACGTCGCGCTGGTAGATGGCGTTGGCGCGCAGCGCCGCGTTCATGTGGTGGACGACGGCAAGGTTCTTCGAATCGTACAGGCCGCTATCCGGGTCGATGACGCCGGCCTGGCGCAGCAGCTGCTCGGCGTGCTCCATGCCCTCTTCGGACATGTGCACCTGCTTCTGCTTCTCGTCGACGAAGTAGTCGCCGGCGGCTTCTTCGGTTTCCTGGCGGGTCAGGTGCGGGACAACCTTGTTCACCGCGATGTACAGCTGCGGGGAATCCTCGGCCGGGCCGGAGATGATCAGCGGGGTGCGCGCTTCATCGATCAGGATCGAATCGACCTCGTCGACGATGGCGTAGTGCAAGCCGCGCTGGTAGCGCTGGTCCTTGCTGAGCGCCATGTTGTCGCGCAGGTAGTCGAAGCCGAACTCGTTGTTGGTGCCGTAGGTGATGTCCGCGGCGTAGGCGCCACGCTTGTCGGCGTGGTCCATGCCCGGGTACACGACGCCGACCGTCAGGCCGAGGAAGTTGTACAGCTTGCCCATCTGCGCGGAGTCGCGGCGGGCCAGGTAGTCGTTCACGGTGACGACGTGGGTGCCCTTGCCTTCCAGCGCATTGAGGTACACCGGCAGCGTACCGACCAGGGTCTTGCCCTCGCCCGTGCGCATTTCGGCGATGCGGCCGCCATGCAGGACCATGCCGCCGATCATCTGCACGTCGTAGTGGCGCATGCCGAGCACGCGCTTGGCGCCCTCGCGGGTGACTGCGAAGGCTTCGGGCATGATCTTGTCCAGGGATTCACCGGCGGCGATACGCTGGCGGAATTCCTCGGTCTTGCCACGCAGGGCGTCGTCGGAAAGCTTTTCGAACTCCGGCTCGAGGGCGTTGATGCGCTTGACCGTCTTGGAAAGGTCGCGCAGCACGCGGTCGTTACGGCTGCCGAAAATGCTCGTCAGGGCACGATTGAACATCGATCATCCGGATCTGAAACAAAAGGGATTGCCTGTAAGACCAGAACCTTACCGGCACGAAGGGACGATCATACTACGGGCGCCCCACAACATGCCTTTTAATGGCGGCGCCGGGCCGCCGTTCAAGGCTGTCTCAGCGGTGGCTGCGAACGAAGGCCAGCGGGTTGACCACGCGATCGTGGTACCAGACCTCGAAATGGACGTGCGAGCCGGTCGAGCGGCCCGTGGAGCCGGCCTTGGCGATCACATCGCCCACGTGCACGCGCTGGCCGACGGTGGCCACCAGCTTGCTGTTGTGGGCGTACCGGGTCATGTAACCGTTGCCGTGGTCGATCTCGATCACGTCGCCGTAGCCGCTGCGCTGGCCGGCGAAGGTCACCATGCCCTCGGCCACCGCGGTCACCGGGGTGCCGGTGGGCGCGGCGATATCGATGCCGGTATGACGGGCGCTGTGGCCGCTGAAGGGATCGGGCCGGCCACCAAAGAAGGAGGAGATGTAGCCGTTCACCGGCATGCCGGTGGGGCGCAGGCTGGATTCGATCTTGCGATCGAGCAGCAGGTCGTTGAGGGCCTGGAGCTGCGCCTGCTGGGCATCGAACTGCCCCGCCAGCTCATCGATGCTCTGGTTAAGGGCCACGGGCGCCATGGCGCCCTCGTCCTTGCCGGTGGTGAGCTCCGGACCGCCCTGGCCCGGGTCTTCGTTGAAGTTGAACTCGCCGTCGTCGAGCTTGCCGACCTGGGTCAGGCGCTCGCCAAGGGCGTTCAGCCGGACGGACTGGGCCTGGAGCTGGCCGAGCTTCACCGCGAGCGCATCGATATCGCGCTGGGCATCGGCCTTGACCCGGGCGATGCGTGCATCGGCGTCCGTGGTGGCGACGGTGTGGCTGCTGGGGCGTGCGATGGCCAGGGCCAGCGCGGCACCCATGCCGGCGATGCCGATGGCACCGGCGACCGCCATGATCGCGAGCTTGCAGCGCATGCGCCGGCAAGCAAGGTTTAGCGTTTTAGGGCCTTTATGGCCGCGTGGTACGAGTATGATCTGCATACGTTCTTCATCGAATAAGTTTCAGCCGGTCCATGCCACCGCCGTACCAGCCAACCCGACCGAGAACGCGTGGACTCAAGTCCATCGCGGATGTCGGGCCTGTCGCCAGGCTCGCCCAGAGGGCTCGCGAGCTCGACACGCTGGACCGCCAGCTGCGCGCGACGCTTCCTGCACCGTTACGCGAGCACGTCCGCTTCGCGGACCTTCGCGACGGCCGGCTCGTCTTCCTTGCGCCCTCGTCGGCCTGGGCTTCGCGGGTGCGCCTGTACCAGGCACAGATCCTTGAAGCTGCCCGCGCCATTGGCGCGAAGGCCTCCTCGGTTGCCGTGAAAGTGGCCCCCCTGCCGGTCGAGCCACCAGGCCCCGACCCGCTTAAACCGCTTTCCACCGGGGCGGCCCGTCATCTGAGGGCTGCCGCGGCGTCACTCTCCGATCCCACGTTGCGGGATCTCTTCCTTGATTTGGCCTCCGTGGCCGATAAGCCTTCTGATTCCGATACTTAACGTTCCGCCCATGCGGTACGTAAGTACCACCGGATCACCCGGTGGGCGGACTTTATAGCACGCATGTACGTTGGGAACACCTAAAGTGCACGTAAAGTTCACGGTTGTGACGCCGGTCACCCGATGGCCGGGCATTTCCGGTTAAGACTTTACGTAGAGGTACTTAGGCTGTGTCGATTGGGCTCGCCTTCGGCTTCGCGGGGCTCGGCCTTTGGCCATCGCGCTAGCGCTCGGACGTCTCCGGAAAGAGCCCTTGGTGCCCTGAGGTGGTCTAATCTTTCTGGACACCCCACGGGGATTCACGGCCAGAACGAGGTGAACCATGGGACGCAAGGACATTACGCAGGCGCAGCGGGACGAGGCGGTACATCTGATCCTGGCCGAAGGCCATTCGACACG
>NZ_JBQCFT010000181.1:0-23081 GCF_051958795.1 Luteibacter sp.
CAGCGCCCATCGCGCGCAAGCGCGCTCCCACAACACAGGACGACGGTTACTGCGAGATCTTGCCCAGGTTCTTGTCGAACAGATCGGTATCGAGATCGTTGGTCAGCGTATACAGGGTGTACCGCTTGTTCAGGCGCGCACCGCCGTCACGCACCAGCGGCTGCCACATCAGCGTCGCGCGGTTACGCGAGGAGTTCGGGAGCAATGCATCGAACGGGATCGATACGTAGATACCCTTGTCGAAGCTGCCTTCGCCATAACCCGAATTACCCGACTTGTTGGTCACCGTGAAGTACGCACCCATGCGGGTGCCATTCGCGAACTGACGCGAGACATCCACCGTGCTGCCCCAGTCACCCGCAAGGTACCGGCCCACGCTGACCGCCAGCGTGACATTGTGGAAGCCCGTGTCGAGGTAGCCCGTCGCTTGTCCGGTGATCACGTGGTACCGGCGCAGCGAGAAGTCCTGGTCGAACCCACGCTGTTTCACCCAGTTGATGTCGCCACCAATCGCCCACTTCTCGCCAAACGGGCGATACAGCACCTCGCCACCCGCCCCGGCATACATGCTTTCAAGCGCACCGGCGTACGCCATGCCATACAGGTCCTGGCCCAGCTTCTTCGTGCCGGTGAGCTGGAAGTTCGGCATGGTGATGTCCGAACTGGTGATGTACTTGCGCACATCGGTGCGGACGCGCGGCAGGTTACTGGGCGCGTCGTAGCGGAACTTGTCGTAATTGTTCGCGATGTTGACGGCCAGCACGCCATCCAGCCAGAGGTGGCGGTTGAAGTTGAACGTGGCATAGCCCGCGCCATACACCTGGTACAAGATGAACGCGTCAGGCCCACCCACATTCTGCTGGTAGCCGATCGAGGTGCCGCCCGTGAAACGCTTCAGCGGCGCCCGATAAAGCACCTCCTCTTCGCGCGCGGTCGGCGGATCCTGTTCGACACTACGGCGGAACGTAGGCAGGTCGATCTCGTGGTTCAGCAGCTCGATGAAACGCGGCCGGTGCACGCTGGTATCGACGATATCCATACCATTGCGCTGGCTGGTCACGGTGACCCAGTCGATGCTGCCATCCACGCGGTTATCGACGATGCGGGTAGCGCGGCCGGCGGCTTCCGCCGTGTAGAAGAAGCGCTCCTGCTCGCCCTGGATCACCAGTTCGGAACCGCGCTGGCGGATGCTGCTGACGTTGATGCCTGCGTTGGTGCGCAGGGTTTTCGCTACCTGGGCCCAATCCACCTGCGCGGGCGCCTGGCGGTCTGTGGCTCCTTCACCCGCGGCTGCGGAAACCGTGGCCCGTGGGCTCATGGACGCCAGGTCATCGGGCGCCTTGCCCGTACCCTGCGTCGGCCCGGTCGGCATGGTCGAAACCGGTGTGCTCGTGAACGATACGGGTTCCGGCGGAGGATCGAACGACTTCTCGGGCCCCACGTGCGTCGCCAGGTTGGCGTGCAGGTTAAGTGCGGCGGTCGCCACGTTCCCGCGTTCGTAGCCCAGGGTCAGGTCGACATTCTTGTTCACGCGGAACACCGCGCCCAGGTTCACCGGCCAGCGCTGCGGCTGGTTGTTGTTCTGCGGCTGGTGCTTGTAGTCGTTGCCGTCCATTTCCGCCTTCAGCACCAGCCAATCCCACGGCGAGTGGTATTCCACGCCGCCGAAGATGCCCGGCCGGCCACGCAGGAACTTGTTGATGCTGAGGGCACCGGTCGCGCCCGTGCCACTGGCCGGACGCGTATTGAAGCGATCGCTGATGATGCTGAGCGGGTTCGAGATGTCGCCTCGGTTACCGATGTAACCCCAGGCCATGCCCAGGCTGAAATCGAAGCGCCCCGCCCGCTTGCTCGCGACGAGGTATTCGCTGGAGAACAGGCCCGTACCGCCCACGTCGCGCACGCCGAAGGCCACCGCGGGGAGCCAGCGCGACTCCTGCCAGATACGCGCCTTCACATCGATCGATTTGTCCTTGTAGGTCTGGCTACCGCTCAGCGAGCGCGGACCGTAGAGGCGGTTGCTCACGTTGGTATAGCGGAAGCTGCCTTCCAGCCACGGGATGGGCTGCATGGAGACGTTGTAGTTCGTGTACGGCGTGGTCCGGCTCAGCACGAAGCTGAACTCGCCTTCCTGGGCCATGCGCGCCGTCGGCGTCTGCATCAGGCCCACGCCGCCAAAATCGCTTTGCGTGTAGTACTCCTGGGCATGCACGCTCGCGACGCCACCCGCCCAGAGGGCCACGCCCGCGCAGCAGCCGCGCAGTGCCGCGCGACGCAGGTTCGGGCGCTTCCAGCCCAGCCGGCGGCGCCTCAAGGCGCACCCTCCGCATCGAGCAGCTGGGTCGCGAGGAAGGCGGCGACATCTTCGTTGAAGCGCCCGTCGGTCGACGCAGCAATGGCCTTTCGGTCGAAGGGCACGTAGATCCACGCGCCCGGGGCGAGGATCCGTGGCGGATCACGGTTCCATGCCGCGATGTTCTGCGGGAACACGGTGCCATCGGGCTGGATGATGAAGATCATGTCCCGGTCCGCGGAAGCAGAGACCGTGCATTGCGCGAGATACCGCCGCGCATCCTGCAGCGCGACCTGCGGCACGCTGCAGGACCGGTCGACGGCGCCTACGACGCGGATACCGGCGGGTCGGCGCGGGTAAAACAGCGCATCACCGTCCTTGATCGGCCAGTTGTCGGCAGGCGAGACCTCGAGCGCGTCAGGATCGAGCACCACGCTGGTGCGACGGCCGGTCACGGGAAGCGTCGTAATCCACGACTGGAAGGCGGCCGCAGCAACACCCAGGGCCTCCTTGCCATCGCTAAGCGCGCCCATGCGGATCACGCCGAGCTCGAAGACCACGCCGGCCTTCAACCGCACCTGGTCTTCCTTCAGCGAGGGACGCAGCCAGGCCGCGCCGGCCATATAGGCATCCGGGTCGACCCGCGCTGCGAGCGCCAGGTCCGAAAGCCGTGCGCCGGACGGATAGACGGCCGAACCCGCCTGCCGCACCTCACCGGACGCACTCGCCGACATCGATGGCGGCTGGGCCATGGCCGGGAGCGCTACCAGCATGACGACCCACGCGGCCACGACCGCGCGCCACATCATGGTGCTTTCCCCGTGTACGGGCGCAGCTGGATCAGTTCCAGCGCGAAACCGGGGGCCACGTACTGGCGGCTCTTCCAGATGAACCCATCGGAAGGATCCGCCCAGTAGCGGTTCGTGAAGCTGCCCGCGGGGCCGCTCAGGTGTTCGTCGTAACGCCGCAGGTGATGCACGGTACCGAGGATATCGACGTCATCCGTGCCCCCAGGCGTCAGCGTCGCCTGCATGGACACGCCGTAGCGATAACCCGGCGACCAGTCCATGCGGCGGGTGTAAGCGAGCGGCGCGCTTATGTGCTGCAAGCCCGCCGCAAACGGATCGGGCGTCCCGCTAAAGGCGGTCGCATCGAGATTTTCAGGCAGGCCAACGGTCTTCACCAGCAAGCCATCGCGCGTGAAGATCGCGTCATTGCCCTGCCCGTACCAACCCAGCTTCCCATCCTCTACCTTGCCGAGAATGAGGATCGCCTGACCGTCGGGGCCGTTTGCCTGGAGCTGGAAATACGGGGAAGCAGCGACGGATTCCGCCGTGGGATGCACGGTTTCTCCGTGCACGGCGAGACGGATGGCCTCCACGCTGCCGCTCGAAACCGCCGAACACGCGGCTAGCGCGAAAAGCGCCAGAGCGAGGCCAGCAGGGGCAATGAGGCGTAGCGCGCCCAGCGCGCGTTGTCGGGCATCAGGCCAAGGCAAAATCAGCGGTCGGTCCGGCAAGTTGAAATGGAGGGCCTGTCAACGTACTGAAACGGAAGGCCCGCATTGGACTGCACTGACTGAAGGGTGATGACCATCCTTCACACTCGGCACGTCCCGGTGACAGTACACGAGCGAACCGGACTGAAAACTGACTGGCGTCGCGTCTTACGACTAGAGATACTTGAGCCAGCTGTTTACGCTGTTGTCGATAAGCGTATAGACATGTTCGAAAGCGGGCCGGCCTTGTCGGAACGGATCCGGAATATCCTGGCCCGTGCCCCATCGATCCAGCAGGAAGACCTTTCCGCTGGCTTCAGGCGCCATCCGCGTGATGGATACGACATGGTCCCGCTCCATCGCCAGCACCAGGTCGGCGCTGCGCAGGAGTGAACGGTCCAGCTGGCGTGCGCGGTGCGCGCTGCCGTCGATGTCGTGATCCCGCAACAGCTCGAGCGCCGTGCGATCCACGCCATGGCCGACGAGGGCGCCAAGGCCGGCGCTGGAGACCTGCACCTTGCTTCCCTCACCCAGGCGGTGGCGGAACAGGTATTCGGCGGTAGGGCTGCGGCAGATATTGCCAATGCAGACGACAAGGACCTTCTGGAACATGTGGCACGACACTCCCGAAAAACAGAAAACGAGGCACGATGCGTAGCGCCACCATGATAGCCACGATCACCGGTACCTTGTGATGTGGCACGCCATTACGAGTTTTGGCGACAGTGCCTTGTTGTTGCCGCTCATCGCGTGGATGACGCTGGTGCTCGCCTTCGCGCCGCATCGTCGCGATGCCATTCGCTGGGTCGTCGCCGCGATCGCCTGCGGTGGCGCGGTCGCCTTCTCCAAACTGATCTTCATGGCCTGGGGTATCGGGCCGCCCGGGCTCGACTACACCGGCATCAGCGGACACACGGCGCTTTCCGTGCTTACATGGCCGAGCCTTGCAGCGCTCCTCGTGCGGAAGGTGCGCGGGCCCCTCGCGTGGATTGCGATAGCAGCGGGTGCCTGCCTTGGCCTGCTGGTCGGGTTGTCGCGCCTCGCCCTCGAAGTCCACAGCGTCTCCGAAGTCATCATGGGTGCGCTGCTCGGCGCGATCGTCGCGACCTGGTTTATCCACGGATTGAATCGCACGGATGCCTTGCCAACCTGGCATGCGCTGCTTCTCGGCATGGGCGTCATTGCCCTGTGGCTCGTGTTCTACGGGCGCATCTTCCCTTCCCAGCATTTGCTGAAGGACATCGCCATGTGGGTGAGCGGCCACTCCCATGTATTCACCCGTCGCCCGCACGCTCCCTGACTTTCGCGCATAATCGGGCATCGGCCTGACGACGAGGGGCGGGACCATGGCAAACGGTGATTCGCGCCGGAACTGGTTCAACCAGGGTGGCGAGGCATACGCGCTGTATCGCCCCGACTACCCCGAGGCGCTGGCCCATTTCCTCGCCGAGGCATCGCCCTCACGGATACGTGCCGTCGATGTCGGTTGCGGCACGGGGCAATTGACCACGCAGCTGGCCGCGTATTTCGACCGGGTCATAGGCCTGGATCCCAGCGACGACCAAGTCGCCAGCGCCGCAGCGCATCCGAACGTCACCTACAGGACGGCACCGGCCGAAGCGCTGCCGCTGGACGACCATAGCGTTTCGCTCATCACCGCGGCACAGGCTGCCCACTGGTTCGATCTGCCGGCGTTCTATGCGGAAGCACGACGTGTCGGCGTACCGGGCGCCGTCGTCGCCCTCATCAGCTACGGGGTTCCCGTACTCGACGCTGACATCGACGCCTGCTACCAGCGGTTCTACAGCGAACAGATCGGCCCCTACTGGCCGCCCGAACGCGGACTTGTCGACAGTGGTTACGCGACCATCGACTTTCCCTTCCGCCCGATCGAAAAGCCCCTGCTCTATATTGAACGCGACTGGGCCTTCGCCGAGGCGCTGGGCTACGTCTCGACCTGGTCCGCCGTACGCAAGGCGCGCGAGGCCGGAAAGGAAGACCTCCTCAACCAGTTCGCCGACGACTTCGCGGCCGCATGGGGTTCAAGCGATCGGCGTCGCGAGTTCCGCTGGCCCATCAACATGCGTATCGGCACGTTGTGAACGGCGCTGACCCCGCGCATCAGTAACGCCAACGTCATATACGCCTCCTAGCATCCGCCCTTTTCGGCCCTGCCGCCCTCGCGGCTGCCCCAAGGGACCCCGATGTCTGATCCCTCTGCTGGCTTAGCCCATGTCCTGCTCGAGCAGGATGGTCCGCTGCAGCGCTATATCCACCGGCGTGCGGGGCATGCGTGGGACGCGCAGGACCTGGTGCAGGAGACGTATCTCCGGCTGCTTTCCGCGGATCCGGATTCGATTCGTAATCCAGAGGCCTACCTGTTCACCGTGGCGACAAACCTGCTTCGCCAGCGTGCGGGTCGCCGGCAAGCCGGTGGGCGCGAGGATGGCGGGCTGGAAGAAGTCATCGAAAAGCTGGCTACACCGTGCCAGGCGGCGGCGGGCGTCGACCACGAGGTGCGCAGCAAGCGACTGCACGAAATCATGGCGCGCCTGTCGCCGAAATGCCGCGCGGTCCTGGTGCTGCATTACCGCGATGACCTGAGCTACAGGGACATCGCCGACCAGCTGGAAATCTCGGTTCACATGGTGAAGAAGTACATCGTCAAGGGACTGGCTGCCTGCCGGCAAGGGATGGGTCGTTATGCATGACGAGATCCGTAACGCCGCGGCACGGCGTATCACCGAGGAAGCGGCGCAGTGGATGATCGCCAATCGCGAAGGGTTGGATGAGCCGTCGCGCGTGGCGTTCATGGCGTGGCTGCGGCATTCGCCGGCGCATGTCGGTGAGTACATGGCGATCATGCAGTGGGACCAGGACGTGCGTGAGGCGGCCGGGCGTGAGACGCTGGATGCCGAGGCGCTGGTCGCGCTTGCCGGGGATGAGCCTGCGGTGGTTCCGTTTCCTGCGCGTTCGGTGGGTGTCGCGCGGGAGCGTATCGCGCGCAAGCGCGCTCCCACAGGGGGGCGTGGGGGCAGCCGGCGCAGCAAGCGGCGGTGGCTCTGGTCCGCTGGCGCGATGGCCGTGGTTCTGCTTGCCGGTGCGGTCGTCTGGCCGCGCAACGAGGCGCCACCTGCGGGCATCGTGTATGCCGCGCCGACCGGCGCCACGCGCAGTCTCGAGCTCGAGGATGGGAGCCGAGTCCAGCTTGATCGGGGCAGCGCCATCCGGGTCAACTTCAGTGCAGGGAAGCGCGACATCGCGGTGGTCGCCGGCACCATGCTGATCGACGTCGGCCATGCCAACGCGGCACCCCTGAGCGTCACCCTGGGTCGGACCGTGTTGCGCGACATCGGCACGGTATTCCAGGTCAGCGCTAAGGACGATGGTGGTGACGTCACCGTGCTCAGTGGCCAGGTCGATGTGATGGCCCAGGACGCATCGTGGCCCTGGCAAACCGGGACCGCGCCACAGCGCATGGTCACCCAGCTGAAAGGCGGCCAGCGCGCGACGTTGGACGAACATGGTGGCCTGACGGAGGTTACGCCGGGCATCGATGTGTCGAAGGATCTTGCCTGGCTTCCCGCGGAAATCGATTTCCACGACGCACCGATCGCGGACGTCGCCCGGCGCTTCAACGCCTACGGCCAGGCGCCGTTCGTGATCGAGGACGAAACCATCGCCCGCACGCGTATCAGCGGTCGCTTCCACGGGCATGATCCGGCTGGCTTCGTCGCCTACCTGCAGACGCTCCCCGGCGTGCAGGTGCGCCGCGAAAGCGATGGCTTGCACGTGGCACGCAAGCCCGCGTCCACGCGCCCCACCCGGCTGTAAGAAAAGATTCACGAAAATAGCGGTACCCGACCGCGGTACCGCCGACTCGTAGATGTCATGCGCAACCGATGCGCCCATCTCCCTTCACGAGTCCCTTCCATGCGCAACAAGCTCGCGTTCCATCTCGCCCTGCTGCTCGGCACCCTTCCGCTCTCCGCTATCGCTGCCCAGGCCGCCAACGAGGCACCGATTGCCGCGATGCCGCTGGATCAGGCGCTCGACACGTTTGCGCGCCAGACCGGCCTGCAGGTGGTTTACACCCCGGAGGCCGTGCATGCGCTGCGCAGCAAGGCGGTTCCGGGCGGCCTGGAACCGAAGGGTCAGCTGCACACGCTGCTCGAAGGCACCGGGCTCGACTACCGGTTCGTCACCGCAAGCACGGTGACCCTGGTGCCGGCCAGCAACGCTGACAAAAGCACCGCGGCATCCAGCCGCGCGGAAGGCAAGCTCCCGCCCATCCTCGAAAATGACGGCGCCCCGCGCGACCTCGCCCCGGTAAGCGTGCAGGCCAATACCGTCGACACGCTGGCACCAAGCGCGCCGCCGCTCGAGGCGACCCAGCCCACCTCGGTGATCGACGAGCGCTTCATCCGTGATGGCCTGCGCTTCAACTCGAACTTCGACGACATCATCAAGTACGCGCCCAGCGTCACGGTGACCTCGCCGGAAGGCCCGGGCATGGGCAAGAACGAAGGCATCAGCATCCGCGGCTTTCAGGATGGCCAGTTCAACATCACGTTCGACGGCATCCCGTTCGGCGATGCCAGCGACCTGCACCACACGACGTCTGCGTACTTCAACAACCACGTGCTTGGCCAGGCGGAGATCGACCGTGGCCCGGGCGGTGGTTCCACGGTCGGTAACGCGACGTTTGGCGGCACGGTAGGCTTGCGCTCCCGCGACCCTGCCAGCGTCGATGGCGTGACGCTCTACACCACGCTGGGCAGCTGGAACACGTTCGCCGGCGGCGTGAGCGCGGATGAGACGCTCGGCAACACCCGCGTCTTCGCCGACCTGTCGAAGGAAAAGAGCGACACCTACCTGAAGGGTACCGACGACAAGCGCGAGCACGCCTTCATCAAGACCATCACGACACTCTCGCCGGATACGACGCTGACCTTCGTCAGCAGCTATAACCGCGAGCACCAGAACACGGTGCAAGGTGCGACGAAGCAGGAAATCGATGAGTTCGGCTGGCGCTATGGCCTTGGCAACGATCCTGCCCTGCAGAGCTACAAGGGCTATAACAACGCGGCCTACTATTCGAGCTTCACCTACGTGGGCCTGAGCACCCGCCTGGGCGAGTGGAGCGTCGACAACAAGGCTTACTACAACAGCTTCGACCACTGGGCCCGCAAGACGGCCGATGCGTCGGACAACAACCCGGCGGACAACGGCGTCACGCGGTACAACGCGGCGGGCAAGAAGGTTTCGACGCTGAAGAACGATGTACCGGGCAAGCTAGCCAGTTCAGGCTTCCATTCGTTCGGCGACGTGCTGCGCTTCGAGCGCGAGCTTGGCCCCGGCGAGCTGCAGACGGGTGCGTGGCTGGAGCGCAACCAGGATGCGCGATACCAGTATCCGCTGGACCTGACGACGGGCACGAAGACCGGCACGAAGTACGGTTCGCAATACAACTACATCCTGCGCGACCGTACCGATACGTTCCAGCCCTATGTGCAGTACGACTGGGCGTTGACCGATGCACTGACCCTGAGCCCCGGCGTGCGCTACAGCACCGTCACCCGCCAGATGAATGCGCCGATCAGCAAGGAGAACGCGCAGGTTTCGCAGTACAACTCCGCGAACTACAACGCCGCCCTGCCCTCGCTGAGCCTGCACGACAGCTTCAGCGACCAGTGGACCGGCTATGCTCAGGTGGCAAAGGGCTTCCTCGCGCCGCCGATCGACGTGATCGAACTGGTGGGATCGAAGAAGCTGGACCCCGAAACGACGATGAACTACCAGGTCGGCACGGCGTATGCCGATCGCCAGCTCACATTCGGCGCCGATGTGTACTACATCGACTTCAAGAACTACCTCGCCAGCACGCTGGTGAATACGCCCGAGGGTCAGGAGTCCACCTACCTCAATACCGGCGGTGCGATCTACAAAGGTGCGGAAGTCGAAGGCACCTGGGCCATGACCCCGGCGCTTAGCCTCTATGGCAACGCGACGTACAACAAGGCTACGTACAAGAACAGCAGCACGCAGATCGCCGGCACGCCCAAGGTCACGGCCGCGCTGGGCCTGCTCTACAACAGCCCGCTCGGTTACTACGGCTCGCTGATGACCAGGTTCATCGGCAAGCAGTACGGCAGCGACAACGCCACGGACGATGCCGGCAACACCGTGTTCCTCAATGACAACCGCCTCGGTGGCTATGTGTCCACGGATGCGGCGTTTGGCTACCGCAGCGCCGACGGCGGCCCCACCGGAAAGGGCTGGTCGGTCAGCATGGATGTCAACAACGTCTTCAACGTGCACAAGCTGATCGGCTACGCCGGCACGCAGAGCGTGAGTGGCGATGCGCTGTACTGGGGCCTGCCCGGGCGCGGCGTGTTCCTCGACCTTTCGCTGAAGCTCTGAGGGATGCCGGCATGAAAACACGCATGGCATGGCTGTGTGCTCTCCTCGCGCTGGCAGCGACGCCGGTCGTCGCTGGCGAGACCGCGGGGCATGAGCCGGTACTGCAGCGGGTGATCCTGATCCGGCATGGCATCCGCTCGCCGACCAAGGCTCCCGCAGACCTCGCGAAGTACGCCGCGGATCCCTGGCCCGCATGGCCTGTGGCACCCGGCCTGCTCACCCCGCATGGCATCGACACGCTGCATTCGCTCGGGCGCCGCATGGGCAAGGACCTGGCGGCTGCCGGTCTTCCCGGCGACGCGTGTGGCGGCGCGCTCCAGGTCATCGCCGACAGCACGCCGCGCAACCGGGCGAGTGCCGAAGCGTTGCTGCAAGGCCTTTCACCGCAATGTGCCGCGACGTACAAAGCCTTTCCCGCCGGCCAGGACGATCCGTTGTTCCGCGGCACGGGTGACGGGGATGACGACGAGAAAGCGGGGATTGACTCTGCGGCGATCAGTGAGAACACGCGGCGCACGCTGGCCGGGCTCCAGCAGGTCCTGCTCGGTTGCCACGACGAGGCTTGCCTTGCGAAGGCGAGGACGGACAGCAAGCAGGTGCTGCTTGGCGGTGACATGGCGAAAGCACTGAAGACCGCCGGGTCGCTCGCCGAGAACATCATGCTCGCCTACGTCCAGGGCATGCCCGCCAGCGACTACGGCTGGGGGCGGCTCGATGCGGCCGGCGTCGCCCGGATCATCACCCTGCACAATGATTCGTTCCATCTCGCACACGCCACGCCGGGTGCGTCGCGTGGCCGCGGCGGGAACATGCTCGCGCACATCGCGGCGACGCTGGCGACGGCGGCTGGCAAGACCCCGGCCGCCGACCCGCTCGCACCGGCAACGACGCGCGTACTCGTCCTCATCGGCCACGATACCGACCTCGCCGCCCAGGCCGGCCTCCTGGGCCTGGACTGGCACGATGCGACGCGCGGCGATGACTTCCCGCCCGGCGGGGCGCTCATCTACGACCTCGTGCAGACACCCCGCGGAAAGGCCGTCCGCCTCTCCGTCGCCATGCCGACCCTGGCCGCACTCCGGGCGGGCGACCTCTCGGCCGGAACCGCCATCGCGCACAAGGTGCTACCCCTTGCCGCCTGTGGCGGCACGCCGACCTGTGCCATCGACCGGTTCATGGGCATCGCCACCGACGCGGCAGGCGATGCATGGAAGCCCCACGCAGGCGATGAGCCCAAAGTTCCAAAAAAAGTGTGAAATCCACACGATCCGCGCAGTTCCTTTCAATTCGAAACCAGCGTCGTCGCGGATATTGGCGTCACCTACCAGGGAGATGACCCATGAAACACCCGGACGACAAGACCGCGTCGCATGACGCCCCCCGCCGCAAGTTCGTCACCACCGCCGGCCTGGCCGCCGGGGCCATGGTCGCGGCCGGCGCGCTGACAGCTGAGTCCGCCAACGCGGCTGCCGCGGCGCCCGCCAAGGGCGGTGCCGGCAAGAAGAACGCCGAATCGGCCATCTTCACCACGAAGGAAGGCGTGCAGATCTACTACAAGGATTGGGGCACCGGCCAGCCGATCATGTTCCACCACGGCTGGCCCCTGTCCGCCGATGACTGGGACGCCCAGCTGTGGTTCTTCCTGTCGCAGGGCTACCGCGTCATCGCCCACGATCGCCGTGGCCATGGCCGCTCGACCCAGACCTCGACCGGCAACGAGATGGACACCTATGCGTCCGATGTCGCCGAGCTGGTCCAGCACCTGAACCTGAAGAACGCCGTGCACATCGGCCATTCCACCGGCGGTGGCGAAGTCGCCCGCTACGTGGCGCAGCACGGCGAAGGCCGCGTCGCCAAGATGATCCTCGTGAGCGCCGTGCCGCCCGTGATGGTCAAGTCCGCGTCGAACCCGGGCGGCCTGGATATCTCGGTGTTCGATGGCCTGCGCAAGCAGCTTGCCGCGAACCGCGCGCAGTTCTATCGCGAAGTGCCGCTGCCCTTCTACGGCTTCAACCGCCCCGGCGTGAAGACCATCGAAGGCGTGGTCGACAACTGGTGGCGCCAGGGCATGAACGGCGGCATCCAGGCCCACTACGACTGCATCAAGGCCTTCTCGGAAACCGACTTCACCGAAGACCTGAAGAAGATCAAGGTGCCGACCCTCATCCTGCACGGTGATGACGACCAGATCGTGCCCTACCAGGATGCGGGCGTGCTGTCGGCCAAGCTGGTCCCCGGCGCCAAGCTCAAGATCTACAAGGGCTACCCGCACGGCATGCTCACCGTGCACGCCGACGAACTCAACAAGGACATCCTCGAGTTCATCAAGAGCTAAACAAAACGGCCACCAGCGCACGGGCACTGGTGGCCGTTCGGGGCACGGCGGTCGTTATGACCGCTGATGTTCCAGCCGCTTCTTCTGGAACGGATAGAAACGGTGCTCGCGCAGTTCGTGTTCGATCTCTTCAAGGCTCTTGCCGGCGGTTTCGGGCACCAGGTAGTAGACGAAGGCCAGGGCGAACACCGAGATCACCGCATACAGCCAGAACGTATGCGTCGCCCCGAGCCAGGTGACCAGCGACAGCGTCGTCAGGGTCACGAGCAGGTCGAAGGTCCAGTGGCTGAAGGCGCCGATGCTCGCGCCCTTGCCGCGCACGAACAGCGGGTAGACCTCGGAGTTGATCAGCCAGATGCAGATGCCGAAGCTGCCGCAGTTCAACATCATGTAAGCGGCCAGGCAGCCCACGGCCAGCCAGCGGCTGAAGTCATTCTGCGGGCCCGCACCCTGGAACATGAAGCCCATGACGATCAGGGCCACGATCGAGCCCGGGATCATCCACAGCAGGTATGTGCGACGGCCGATCTTGTCGACCAGGAAGCTGCCGATCACGGTCATGACCACGACGAGCACCGTGCTGGCACCGGTGCCGAGCACCGCGGCTTCATCGGAGAATCCGGCCTTGGAGAGGATCGTGGGTGCGTAGTAGATCAGTGCGTTGTTGCCGGTGATCTGCGAGAACATGGAGATGCCGGCGCCAACGATGACGGCCGGACGGATCCACGGCTTGGCGATATCCCGCCAGCTGCTGGTGGGCTCCTGCTCGGCCACGGTCTCGATTTCAGCGATCTCCGCGCGCGCCGCGGCGGCACTGCCGCGCACCCGCTCAAGCACTTTCATCGCCTCGTCGATGCGCTTTTCCGCGACGAGCCAGCGCGGGCTCTCAGGCAGGTAGGCCATGCCGCCGAGCAGCACGATCGCCGGCACGACGCCCAGGCCGAACATCCAGCGCCAGTGCTCCCCGAGGACGAAGCCGGTGAAATACGCGACGGTGATGCCGAACACCACCATGAACTGGAACAGCGTCACCATCTTGCCGCGATGCTTCGACGGCGAGACCTCGGCGATATACACGGGGATGATCTGGGTGGAGCTACCAGCCGAAAGCCCGAGCACGAAACGCGCGGCGATGAGCCAGCCCACCGACGGGGCGAACGCGGATGCGATGGAGCCCACGGCGAACAATACGCCGACGAAGATCACCATGCGGCGGCGGCCCAGCCGGTCCGAGAACGGGCCGGTCGCGAGGCAGCCAAACAGCGCGCCAAAAATGATGGCGCCCGTCACGAGCTGCTTCGTGGTGTCATCGAGTGCGAACTGCCGGCCAAGGCCAAGCAGGGCGACGCCGATCACGCCCGTGTCGTAACCGAACAGGAGCCCACCGAGCGCCGCGATGACGGCGATGCCCACCACCAGGGCGGTCTTGGGCGCGGCCTCCCCGGCCACGGCGGTGGACGAAGAGGTCACGACACTCATGCTGACTCCATCGGAAGGGTTCGCGCGCGGACATCCGCGCGGTGCGCCGTGGCGGCGATGCGCCTGGCGTTGGGTTCGTCGGTGGTTTCGATCCAGTGCAAGGCATCCGCGCGCGACCGACCAAAGCGCATGTGCCGTTCCAGCAGTTGCTTCAGGCGTTGCTCGTCATCCACATCGACGAACCACACCTCATCCAGGAGTGGGCGGACGTCGCGCCACGCCCCCTCTTCCATCAGCAGATAGTTTCCCTCGGTGATCACCAGGCGGGTCTCGGCCGGCACGGCGATCTCACCCGCGATAGGCTCTTCGATCTCGCGGTGGAACGCCGGCGCGTACACCGTCTCGCCCGCCATGGGCTCGCGTAGGCGGCGTAGCAAGGCGACATAGCCGCTGGCGTCGAACGTATCCGGCGCGCCCTTGCGCGCGGCGCGGCCAAGCCTCTGCAGCTCCGCGTTCGCCAGGTGGAAACCATCCATCGGTACGTTCACCGCCGCATCGCCATAGGCCGCGAGGACCTGGGCGGCCAGGGTCGACTTGCCCGAGCCAGGCAGGCCCGCGATGCCCAGGATGCGCCGGCCACCCGCCGCCATGAGTGCATCGAGCCGCGCGCTTAGGTTGGTGTCGATCATCGGTCGAAGGGTAGCCACCGGCTTGTAAGGGTTTCATGAACGTGACAGTTACATAATGTCGTACAATTGGAGCGCTCATGTAAACCAGGTCAACGTACACCGATGGATACCGCACGACGCCGCCCTATCGAGCTGATCGCCATTGATATGGACGGAACGCTCCTCAGCCCCAACCACACGATCTCACCGCGGGTGAAAGAGGCGATAAGCCGGGCCCTCGACCGCGGCGTCCGCGTGGTGTTGGCCAGCGGCCGGCCGGTCTCCGGCCTGGTGCCCTACCTGACCGAGCTGGGTATCCACGGGAAAGACGACTATTGCATCGCCTTCAACGGCGCGGTCGTCCAGAACATCGGCACGGGCGAGCGCGTCGTCGAGTTCACGCTCGACCTGGACGATTACCTCTTTTGCGCCGACGTGGCGCGCGAGCTCGGCGTGCACTTCCAGGGCCTGGATGGCGAACGGATGTATACACCGGATCGCGATATCAGCGTCTATACCGTCGCCGATTCGCACCTGACCCATACGCCGCTCAGCTACCGCCCGGTGAGGGAGATGCCGCAGGGCCTGCGCTTCCCCAAGCTCATGATGATCGACCAGGCCGACGTGCTCGATGCGGCGATCGCACGCCTGCCCACGGAAATGACCGCGCGCTTCGCCACGCTGAAGAGCTCCGCCACCTTCCTCGACATCTTCGACAAGCGCGCCGGCAAGGGTCCCAGCCTGCAGAAGCTGGCGAACCAGCTGGGCATCCACCGGGATAGCGTCATGGCGCTAGGCGATCACGAGAATGACATCGCCATGCTCGAATTCGCCGGCACCAGCGTGGCGATGGGCAACGCCATCCCCGCGGTGAAAGCGACCGCTCGTTACGAAACGGCCACCAACGCGGAAGACGGCGTCGCGCGCGCTATCGAGATGTTCGTCCTGCAGTAAGCGCCGCTTACTGAGCCGCCCGCCCGTACGGCTCCACCGCCGGCTTGCGGAAAGTGAGCCGCAGCGCGGAGAGCAGGAAGTACAGGCCGCCAAACGCGGCATACGGGGCAAGTTCGGCGATGCTGCGCGGCTCGCCGAACGCACGGATCCCCATGAGCACGCCGGCCAGCGCCGACTGCGCGCCGCTGATCATCATGAAAGCCTGCCCGCCGATCTTCCGGCGCTGGATACCCACCGCCAGCTGCAGCACACCTGACAGCAGGGCCCAGATCCCGAACACGAACAAGGCGCCCTTGTTCCCCGCGAGCACCAGCGCCACCACCAGCGCCACCGCCGTCGCGAGACTCACCGCCGCGTTGAACTGCTGCCCGGGGTTAGCCCTCAGCCCGCCGCTATGCCGGACATCGATCACGTTGGCCAGCGCATCCCACAGCGGATACAGCACCAGCAGCCCATAGCCCACCGCCGCCGGCAACCCAAGCCGCGACAGGATCACCACGAGCGCGACCCAGGCGAAAGCGACACCCGCACGAAGAAAATAGAACTGACGAAGCGTTTGCATTGGCAGATTTCCATCAAAGGGGCGATCAGCCTACTAGTAGGTAGGTTGCCGGTCAACAGCCGCCGCCACGCGATGGCGGTCAGCAGTCCCTCCTGTAGGAGCGCGCTTGCGCGCGAGGACGCCGAGAACTACCTGAAACCCCCAGGCCCCCTACGCCCCAAGTTGTCCGTAACCCTACCAAGTAGTAGGCTAACCCCCATGACCACCCAGCAAAAACTAATCGACTCGGCCCGATACCTGATCCAGACCCGCGGCTACAACGGCTTCAGCTACGCCGACGTCGCCGAAGAGGTCCAGGTACGCAAGGCCAGCATCCACCACCACTTCCCGGCGAAGGCCGACCTGGCCCTCGCGGTGGTGGAAGAATCGCGCGCAGGCATCCTCGCCCAGGCCCAGCTGCTGGCGGCCGGCGACTTCGATCCGGTGCAGATGCTGAAGTTCTACGTGGGCTACTGGGAAAAGTGCATCACCGACGCCACGGCACCGTTCTGCGTCGCCGGCATGCTCGCCGCGGAGCTGCCCTCGCTGCCGGAAAACCTGGCCGCCGCCGTCCGCCTGCACTTCCGTGACCTGTCACGCTGGCTGGAGACGATCCTGACCCGCGGCGCGCAACTGGGGGTGCTCACATTGCGATCGGCCGCCAGCGTCGAAGCGGAAGCTTTCCTGTCGATCGTCTATGGCGCGATGCTCACCGCCCGCGCGTTCGGCGACCCGACGAAGTTCGCCGAGGTCGCCGAAGGGGGCTTGCAGCGCCTGCTCGCCCCCACGACGTCGAAGCGCCCGAAATAGCTCGGGCGCATCGGTTCCAGGGATCCTTCAGGCGAGGATCCGGACGTTCGGCTCGCGATCGAAGAAGCGGCCTTTCGCGCCTTCCGCAAACCCACGGGCATCACTGGCGGCAAACACCCCCTCATCGGCAGCGAGCCCGGCCGCTTCAAACAGCGCCCGGCCGCCGTCATCCAGCGCGATCGCCTTAAGGTGGCCGAACGCGTCACGGACAAAATCCACCGCCGCGGCTTCCTTCTTCAACTGATCCGCGCCGGCAGCATTGAGCACGACGGCCACGGCATCGAAGTTGATGGATGGCGTGCCGGCGAGCTGCCCGTCGGCAGCCAGCTTCTTCCCGTCCGAGAGCTTGGCGCCGCCCACCTTCGGCGCAACGATCTTCACCGTCGCACCCGCGGCGGTCACCACTGTCTTTAGCGCGGCAACGGCCTTCGCATCGGACCCGTCGTTGACCAGGATGCCGACCACCCGCCCTTCGAGCGTCCGCTTCATCTTGCCGATGATCTGCAAGGCCGGCGACGGCTTCATCTCCACGACCGGCGCCTTGGCCTTCGGCGCGGGTGGCAGCTTGTCCAGGGCCAACCCCGTCGCCACGCGCTTTGCCAGATCCTCGTCGATATGGCGCAGGTGGCCGACGATCGCTTCGCGCACATGCAAGGTCTCGACCTTGGAGAGCTCGAACACAAGCGCGGACGCCATGTGCGCCTGCTCGTAGGGCGTCTGGCTGATGTAGAACAGCCGGGCCTGGCTGTAGTGGTCGGCGAAGGTTTCCGCCCTCACCCGACCGCGAACGCCCTGCTCCTCCACCGCGGCGGAACGAAAGCCGCGCTTCGCATCCTCGCGGGGCGAATCCGCCTGCAACGAGCTCGGCTCGTAAGCCACCCTGCCCTTGGGCACCTGCTGCTGCATGTGGCCGTCGCGCTGCTGGTTGGCGAACGGACACTTGGGCGCATTGATCGGCAACTGGTGGAAATTCGGCGAGCCCAGGCGGGACAACTGCGTATCGAGGTACGAGAAAAGGCGCCCCTGCAACAGCGGATCGTTGCTGAAGTCCAGGCCAGGAACGAGGTGCGAGGGGCAGAACGCGACCTGCTCCGTCTCGGCAAAGAAGTTATCCGGCCAACGGTCCAGCACCATGCGCCCGATGATCTTCAACGGCACCATCTCTTCCGGGCTCAGCTTGGTGGCATCGAGGTGATCGAACGGGAATCCAGCGGCCTGCTCCTCGGTGAAGAGCTGCACGCCAAGCTCCCACTCCGGGAAGTTGCCGGCCTGGATCGCCTCGAAGAAATCCCGGCGATGGAAGTCCGGATCGGCACCGGCGAGCTTGACTGCCTCATCCCACACGGTGGATTGCAGGCCCAGCTTCGGCCGCCAGTGGAACTTCACGAAGGTACTCTGCCCCTTCGCGTTGACCAGGCGGAACGAGTGGACGCCGAAGCCTTCGATCATGCGCAGGGAACGCGGGATCGTCCGGTCCGACATCGCCCACATGATCATGTGGAGTGATTCGGGAGTCAGGGAGATGAAGTCCCAGAACGTATCGTGCGCGCTCGCAGCCTGGGGGAAGCCGCGGTCGGGCTCCATTTTCACCGCATGCACGAGGTCCGGGAACTTGAGCGCATCCTGGATGAAGAACACCGGGATGTTGTTGCCGACCAGATCCCAGTTGCCCTCCTTCGTATAGAGCTTCACCGCGAAGCCGCGGACATCGCGCGGGGTGTCGACCGATCCGGCGCCACCTGCCACCGTCGAGAAGCGCGTGAAGACCGGCGTGCGCTCGCCGACTTCCGTCAAGACACGCGCCGTCGTGTACTTCGAAAGGGACGCGGTCAGCTCGAAGAAGCCATGTGCCGCCGTGCCGCGGGCATGCACGATGCGCTCGGGAATCCGCTCGTGGTCGAAATGGGTGATCTTCTCGCGGAGGATGAAATCCTCGAGCAGCGTGGGTCCGCGTTCGGCGATCTTCAGTGAGTTCTGGTTATCGCTGACGGTGACGCCCTGGTTTGTCGTCAGCGCGGGATGCGTTCCGCCTGCGTCCTGGTGGAGCTCATCACCGTTTCCGCGGCTGTCACGTGCCGCCCCCGTTGCTGGCTTCGCTTTGCTGACCATGGCTGACCCCGGCTTTGGTTAGCGCCTGACCGTGCGCGCCGGGACGTATACGGCGGGTCGTCATGAGGTCATGGCCCGATGATGTCGCTGCGTCCGGACTAACGGCTTCGCCGCCTTGCCGCGCTGCGGCCCGCCACAACGCCCAGCAGGATGCCGGCGGCGGCAAACGCCGCACCTGCCGCGAGCCCCGGCGTGCGCCTCCGTCCGTCCCGGCTGCGCTGCGCCGGGGGCAGCCCCACCTCTCCCGGTTGCCCCACCTCGGCCGGTGCCGATGCGATCTCCACAGCATGCGCGTTCGGGCGGATCGGCTTCCCGCGCGCGTCGGCCATGCCGCGCGTCAGCTCGGCACCGAGCAGGACGATGATCGATGAGTAGTAGGTCCAGGTCAGCAACACCACGAACGCACCCGCCGGACCATAGGCACCACCGACGTCGCTGTGCGTCACGTAGACCCCGATGACGAACTCACCGGCAAGGAAGAGCGCGGTCGTGAGCACGGCACCCAGTACGGCATCACTCCAGTCGATCATCGCATCGGGCAGTACGCGGAACATCAGGGCGAAGGCCACGGCGAACACGAAGACCGAGACAACGTACTTCACGCCCGTCCAGACAGCGCTGTCCTTGGGGAACAGCCCCTGGATCAGCGCACTGACGACGAATGACACAATAAGCAGGAAGGCGATACCGCCGAGCAAGGCGAACGCACGTCCCCTGGCCCGCAGCCAGGCTCCGACGGCCTCCCCGGGTTTCGGCTTCACCCGCCACACGCGGTTCAAAGTGCCCTGCAGCTGCGCGAACACCGCCGAAGCACTGAACAAGGTCACGCCAATGCCGATGATTCCGGCAACATGGCCCAGCTGCGGATGCTCGTGCGCACTCTCGATCACGGAAGCCAGGGCGCCGGCCGCCTTCTGGCCCAGCACCGTCTGCAGCGCATCGGTGAGCTGCGCTTCCAGGCCAGGGTTCAATAGCGACAGCGTCCACACCAGCAGCAGGAGCAAGGGCGCGATGGACAATGCGGCATAGAACGCGAGCGCCGCCGCGCGGGTCATCAGCTCGTCATCGCTGAAACCATCGACGGTCGAGTGCACCAGCGGCTTGAAGAATGGCTTTCGCTCAGGCATCACGACCCCTCCTCGCACGGAGCATCGCCGCCACGCGATCAAGGGAACGCGGAGGCCTCGTGATGTGTTTGTCAGTTTAGCGCGACAAGCGGATCGGCCCGCGGCCTGTAATGGCACTTGTGGGAGCGCGCTTGCGCGCGATGGGTGCTCGCGGCACATCCCATCGCGCGCAAGCGCCCTCCCACAACGGGCTTAGAAGAACTTGTAGTTGAACGATGCCGTCCAGGTCGCGCCCGGTGCGTAGTACAGGTTGCTGAAGTCATCCAGCACGAAGTACTTGCGGTTGAGCAGGTTCTCCCCGTTGAGCTGGATCGACGCGTGGTCGTTGAACGCATAGCGGGCCATGGCGTTCACGAGCGTCTGCGAGGACTGGTACAAGCGCACGACACCGTAGCCGTCGTCGATGTCCGCCTTCGAGGGCCCCTGCCAGTTCACGCCGCCACCGACGGTCAGGCCGCTCCACTCGCCCGGCAGCGTGTAGGTGGTGAACACGCGCACCAGCGTGCGCGGCAGCGACGGCCGAAGCGCGCCGCCCTCGGGGGCCTTCACGTTGAAGTGTGACCAGCCGAACGTACCGTTCCAGTTGCTGGAAAGCGAGCCCGAGGCCTCGAATTCATAACCGCGCGACTTCGTGCCATCCACCGAGCGATAGGCCTGGGTGATGCCATCGGGCAGGTAGACGCCCGGCAGCGCGTCGGCAACGTGGTCCTGCTTCGTTTCGAAGAACACTAGCGACGTATTCAACGCGCCATCGAAATGGCGGCCCTTGATACCGACTTCGCGGCTCGTGCCCAGCACGGGCTCGAGGAAGCTACCGTCCTGCTTGCGATTGTTCTGCGGATCGAAGATCTGCGTGTAGCTTGCGAAGGCCGAGTAGTTCGGCGTGATGTCGTAGATCAGGCCCGCGTACGGAATCGTCTTGCTGGCCGTCTCGTGGTAGATGCCGGCGGTGCTGTCGTTGGTGTCGTTCTTCCAGCGCGAATAGCGGGCACCGACCACGAGCTTCAGCGGGTCGGCGAGCTGCAGGCGGGCGGCGGCATAGGCGCCACTCTGCTCCGTCCGCGAGATCGAAACGCGATTCGCGGTCGACGAGAAGTCGGGATAGGGGTAGCTGCCGTTCCAATCGAGGAAATTGCCGATGTCCGGCAGGAAATCGCCGTGCGGGTACTCGAAGTAGTCGGTGCGGTAGTGGGAATCGCTCACGCCCACGACGAGCTCGTGTTCGCGACCCCAGGCCTGGAACGGGCCGGACGCGAACAGATCGACGTTGTTCTGGCTGCCGCGCTGGAAGCTCTTGTACGCGTACGGGATCATGCCCTCGCCCGTTTCGCGGTCGGGCGCGCCGAACACGTAGAACAGCGACGAGTCAGCATCGGTCTTGCGGTGGCTCGCCAGCGCGTGGATCTGCCAGCCGTTGTCGAAGCTGTGCTTCAGGTCAGCGAACGCCGTCTGAGTGGTGTTGTTCCAATGGGTCCAGTCGGCGGCCGACGAGAATCCACGGGGCCACTGGATGAAGCCGCCATCCTGGAAGAGCACCGGATACGAGCCCCACGTCACGCCGGTGGGCCGCGTCTTCTGCCAGTCGTAGCCCACGCTCAGCGTGGTGTTGTCGTCGAGATCGGCATCGATGACGCCGTAGGCCACGTTCTTCTGGTTGTGGTAGCGGTCGATGTACGAATCGCCCTCTTCGTGCGCCGCGACGAAACGGCCGCGGATGCTGCCCGAGGCGTTCAGCGGCGTCGAGGCGTCCACCGTCTCGCGCTGGGTGTTCCACGAGCCGTAGCTCACCGAGACATCGGCTTCCGGCGTGCGGCTATCCGCGTGCTTGCGCACGAAGTTGATGTTGGCCGACGGGCTGCCCGCTCCGCTGAGCAGGCCGGTGGCACCGCGGATGATCTCGATACGTTCGAAAATGGAGGGGTCGAGCGACGAGTCGGCGGAGCTGATGTTCAGGCTCGACGCGATCGGCACGCCGTCGTACGACATGTTCTCGACCTGGAAACCGCGCGACCAGAACACCACGCGCTCGGAGTCGTATGCCGTGGAGAAGACACCGGTGGTGTTATCGAGCACGGCGCGCAGGTTGGTCAGGTTCTGGTCCTTGATCCGCTGCTCGGTAAACACGCTGATCGACTGCGGCGTGTCCTGCAGGGTCAGCGGAAGGCGCGTCGTGGCCGCCGACTGGTCGGTCGTGTAGTCCGAGACAGCCTGCCCCTGCACGTTCACCGCATCGAGTGTCGTGGCCTTCTTCGGTTTGGTGTCGTTATCGCCATCGTCGGCCGCCGGGCCGGACTGGGCATGCGCCATGGCCGGCAAGGCGGCGGCAAGCGCCAGGCAGAGAAGCGATAGGCGCGGACGCCCGTGCATACGATGAGTCATGCTGGTAAACCCCAAGGTTGGAAAAGCCCTGGGCGCCCGCGCGGGGAGCCCATGTCAGTGTCACGACTGGGGCTTGCCCTGGGGCTGGCTCATCGTTTCGTAAGCCAATCTTAACCGATTGAGAACGTTCTTGTGCAGCGCAGTAGTTCTCGCCGAAACCGGCCATGAAACCGCAGCTTCGTAGGAGCCCACCCTGTGGGCGACATCTTTCGCGAAAGCCATACAGAACACGACGACGTTTTGGCGAAAGGCGTCGCCCACAGGGTGGGCTCCTACTCGCTCGCTCGCCCGGGCCGTTGACGTGGTTCTCACATTTGCCCGCCCCGGCTCTGCGACACTCGCCAAATTCGCACGATCTAAATGGGGATTTAGACGTTTAAATGTGTCCGTGCGCACGCTGTGCCAGGCCGGGTCTACGCCCGCGGTTCGGCCGGGGAGTGGCGGGGAGGAGGCGGTGCCTCCAGCCCTATCGTGGGTATCCCAGAGGAGCGCTTCGCATATGAAGCTCGGTGCATTACGCATACG
>NZ_JBQCFT010000182.1:0-3765 GCF_051958795.1 Luteibacter sp.
AGGTTTCGGTAACCCCCATCGCGCGCAAGCGCGCTCCCACAGTTTTCAGGCCGACTTAGTCGCGGCGGGCTAGCAACATGCCTACCAGGATGCCGACGCCGAAGCCGCTCAGGATCGCGCCCAGCGGGCGGTGGGCGACGACGTCGCGGACGGTCTCGACCGCATCGCCCGCCTTCTGCTGGACACGGCCTGCCGCTTCACGGACCGCGCCCTGGCCTTCAAGGTCATGGTCACCGGTAAGGGCGCCTGCGGCACGCTGGACCCGGCCGCCGATGGTGTTCGCTGCGCCGCGGACTTGATCTTCGTTCATGGTGGTACTCCCTCCGTCACGTTGTCAGAGTGCGACCTTGCCGTGCCGCAAGTGCAGGAATCGCCAATTCGGTGTCAAACCTTCACCGGCACACCATGCGGCGACGCGTCATAATCGACCACCTCTGGTTATGACGAGGTGCGCGAAGCCCATGGCAGCCACGAACGACCTCCCGCCCCAGGCCGGCGCCGCCGCCTGGCCCGAGGCCACGATCGAGCGCGGGACGGTGCGCTTCACCGTACTTTCCCCGCGGCTCATCCGGCTGGAGTGGAGCGCCGAGGGCGTCTTCCGCGATATCCGTACCCAGGTCGTCGTGCACCGGGCGCTGGACGTGCCGCCCTTCCACATCGAGGAAGACGACACGACGCTGCAGATCGATACCGGCCTGCTGCGCGTGCGCTACACCAAGGACTCCGGCCGGTTCACCGAGGACAACCTGTCGGTCGTCGTGCGGGGCCCGGGCCAGGAACTGACGTGGCATCCGGGCGACGTGCAGAAGCACAACCTCGGCGGCACCTACCGCACGCTCGACCGTTACGACGGTGATACCTGGCAGGACGGGACCAGGCTCCCGCTGGAAGAGGGCCTGATCGCGCGCGATGGCTGGCACGTGGTCGATGACACGGGCAGCTTCGGCATCGACGATGAAGGCTGGGTCGCCGGGCAGGCCGAGGGTGAGCGCCAGGACTGGTACTTCTTCGGCTACGGGCACGACTTCAGGGCCGCGATCGCCGATTTCGCGGCCATCGCCGGGCCGCAGCCGATCCCGCCGCGCTTCGTCTTCGGTTACTGGTGGTCGCGTTACTGGAACTACTCGGACGAGGAGCTGCGCACGCTCGGCGCGCGGTTCGAGAAGGAGCGTATCCCGCTCGATGTGCTGGTGCTGGACATGGACTGGCATACGACGCCCGGCTTATCGCTGCGGCCGGGGCATGAGCACAAGGATGTGTTCGGTGAGCAATCCGGCTGGACCGGTTATACCTTCAACCGCAGCCTGTTCCCCGATCCCGCGGCCTTCATGCGCTGGGCGCATGGCGAGAACCTGCACATCACGCTGAACCTGCACCCGGCTTCGGGCGTCATGCCGCACGAGGAAAACTACGAGGCGATGGCGAAGGCGCTGTCGTGGGATACCTCGACGAAGGCACCCATCCCGTTCGAGGGCACGTCGCAGCCGTACATGCGCGCCCTGTTCGATACGATCCTGGTGCCGCTCGAGAAGCAGGGCGTGGATTTCTGGTGGCTCGACTGGCAGCAGTGGAAGGATTCGAAGGCGTTCCCCGGCCTTTCGAACACGTGGTGGCTCAACCATGTGTTCTTCACCGAGATGCAGCGCGAGAGCGACCAGCGCGGCCTGATCTACCACCGCTGGGGCGGGCTCGGGAATCATCGTTACCCGATCGGCTTCTCGGGCGACAGCGTCATCAGCTGGAACTCGCTCGCGTTCCAGCCGCATTTCACCGCCATGGATTACAACGTGCTGTACGGCTACTGGAGCCACGACATCGGCGGGCACACCTTCGACAAGGCGATCCCGCGGCCGGAGCGCCACCTCGATCCGGAGCTGTACGCGCGCTGGATGCAGCTGGGTGTGTTTTCGCCCGTGCTGCGCACGCATTCGGCGAAGGAGGCGAGCCTGCACAAGGAGCCGTGGCATTTCGGGCCGCCGTATGGCGACGCGGTGTTCGCGGCGATCCGCCTGCGTTACCAGCTGGCGCCGTACATCTATGGCGCCGCGCGCGATGCATACGACACGGGCCTGTCGATCGTGCGGCCCATGTATTACCACTGGCCTGAGCACGAAGAGGCGTACACGAACCCGTCACAATACATGTTCGGCAACGACATCCTCGTGGCGCCGGTGACGACGCAGGTGGGTGAAGACGGCACCGTGCCGTTCCCGGTCTGGCTACCGCCGGGTATGTGGTACAGCCGTGATGGCGCGGAATCGTACGAAGGCGGCGGCATCCTCGCGCGTTCGTACAACCTGGAAGAAATCCCGATTTTCGTGCGCCCGGGCAGCGTGGTGCCGCTTTATCCGGAGGGCATGCGTAACCTGTCGACGGTGCCCGATACGCTGATCCTGCAGGTCTTTCCCGGAGAGGAAGGCCATACCGCGTTGTATGACGACGACGGTACGACACAGGGTTACCAGCGCGGCGCCTTCGCGCGGACCACCGTGCGCAGCCGGCGCGGCGATCGTGCGCACCGTGTGCATATCGACGCGATGGACGGCGAGTACACCGGCCGGCCGACGACCCGGCGCTACGTGGTCGAGCTGCTTGATGCGGGCATCCCGGAGAGCGTCGAAGTGAATGGCGAGGCGCTGCCATATAGCGACGAGCCGCGGCCTCGTACGTGGTTGTTCGATCCCGCGTGGCTGTGCATCCGCATCGACCTCGGGTCTCGCCTTGTCAGCCGGCCGCAGGACATCGTGGCCCGCTTCGCCCCCGAGCACTCGATGCCACGCGGCCTGTTGCATCGCATGCGCCGCGCGCGCGATGCGGTGCTGTACCTGAAGCAGGTGTGGGGCGATATCTCCGCGCTGCCCGACGACGTGGACCTGGCGGGGCAGGCTGCACGCGTGCTGTCGTACGCGATGGCCGGTGATGGCGAAGGCCGCGCCGAGCGCTTCAGCCGCGCCGTCGCGGAGTTCGAGGCACGCTTCAAGGGCCTGCCCGCCAGCGTCGACGCCACCCCGATCGACCCGGCGTTCAAACGCACCTTCACGGACCTGCTCCTGCGATGACGCGCACCGCCTGTGGGAGCGTGCTTGCACGCGATGGCTACTTGCGAAACCTATCGCCATCGCAACCACCCACCGCCCGTAGGAGCCCACCCTGTGGGCGACAGCTTTCGCGAAAGACCGGCAGGGCCTGTGGCGGTGGGGCGAAAGGCGTCGCCCACAGGGTGGGCTCCTACGTTGTCCTGCTCTGCGCGCTTTTGCTATCGCTAGGTGCCTCGGCCCAGGAGGCCGTGCGCGTCGGCTCCAAGGCCGACAACGAAGGCGCATTCCTCGGCCAGGTGGTGTTGCAGGTGCTGAAGCGCGAGGGGATCCCGGTCGTGGACCGCACCCAGCTCGGGCCTACCTCGATCGTCCGGCGTGCGTTGCTCGGTGGCGATCTCGATGTGTATCCGGAGTACACGGGTAATGCCGCGTTCTTCTTCCACCGCGAAAGCGACCCGGCGTTTCGCGATGCCGCGAAGGCTTACGCGCTGGCCGCTTCACTGGACGAGGGGAACCATGTGACGTGGCTGAAGCCGGCGCCGGCGGACAACCATTGGGCGATCGGTGTGCGCAGGGATGTGGCGGAGGCGGAAGGGCTGCGGTCGTTGGTGGATTTTGCGCGGTGGGTGAATGGTGGGGCTGCGGTAACGCCGATCGCGCGCAAGCGCGCTCCCACGGGGGCCGGGCAAGGGGCTGGCGCTTGTGGGGATCAGCCTTTGTGGGAGCG
>NZ_JBQCFT010000183.1:0-6259 GCF_051958795.1 Luteibacter sp.
TCGAGGCCGGCAAGGTCTGCGCGGAAGGCGAGTGCTACACCTATGTGACGCTGCCGGTGTTCGCCGAGGGTGAGTACACCGTCGAGAACTTCAACCCGGTTCCGGCGCGCGAGCACTTCGAGCTCACCGGCTCGGTCCTGCAGGAGCTGCAGGATCTCCCCGACGGCACGAACGTCAACATCGATATCACCCACTAAAGGGTTATTCACACTGCATGGCGCGGGCTTCCAGCAGGGCGCGTTCGCGTTCGTTGCGGGTCATGGCTGCCGCTTGCAGGAATGCGTCGCGGGCTGCTTCGTGTCGGCCCAGGCGGTAGAGCAGGTCGCCGCGTACGCTGGGTAGCAGGTGGTAACCCTTGAGCGTCGGTTCGTCAGCCAGTGCATCGACGATATCCAGCGCGGCCGCGGGCCCGTCGGCCATGGAGACGGCCACCGCGCGGTTGAGTTCGACGACCGGTGAGGGCATCACCGCCACCAGTTCGGCGTAGAGGCCGGCCATCCGCTGCCAGTCGGTGTCTTCGCCACGCGGCGCGCGTGCGTGGCAGGCCGCGATCGCCGCCTGAAGCGCGTAAGGCCCGTGCGAACCGCCCAGCTTCTCCGCACGATCGAGCGCGGCGAGCCCGCGGTTGATCAGCAGGCGATCCCAGCGCCTCCGGTCCTGGTCCATCAGCAGGATCGGCTCGCCATCCGGGCGGGTGCGCGCGCCGGTGCGCGAGGCCTGGATTTCCATCAGGGCGACGAGGCCATGCACTTCGGGTTCGCGGGGCATGAGACCGGCCAGGATGCGGCCAAGCCGCAGCGCCTCATCACACAGGCCGGGACGCATCCAGTCATCCCCCGCCGTCGCCGCATAGCCTTCGTTGAAGACGAGGTACACCACGCGCAATACCGCGTCGAGGCGCTCCCCCAGTTCCTCGCCGCGCGGGACTTCGTAGACGACCGCCTCGCCGGCCAGCGTGCGCTTCGCGCGGACGATGCGCTGCGCCACGGTCGCCTCGGGCACGAGGAAGGCGCGCGCGATTTCGTCGGTGGCGAGGCCGCCCAGCAGGCGCAGCGTCAGTGCCACCTGCGCTTCGATGGATAACGCAGGATGGCACGCGGTGAAAATCAGCCGGAGCATGTCGTCGCCGATGTCGTCATCCAGCGCGTCGATCAGGGCCTCGTCGTGGGATTCGAGCAAGCCCTCCATGTCCTGGCCCAGCGCTTCCAGCTTGCGGCCCGCCATGCGCTCGCGGCGGATGCGATCCACCGCGCGATGCTTCGCGGCCTGGGTGAGCCAGGCCCCGGGGTTACGCGGCACGCCATCGCGCGGCCACTGCTCGAGTGCCGAGACCAGCGCATCCTGGGCCAGCTCCTCAGCGAGATCGAGGTCGCGCACCATCCGGGCGATGGTCGCGATGAGGCGGGGCGATTCGATCTTCCAGATCGCATCGATGGCGCGGCGGGCGGCGTCGGTCATGGCGACGGATGACACCATCCGCCGCCATGCCAGGCAAGCCGCGCTGCCGCATCAGGTGAGCGGGGCCAGCAGTTCCTTCATGCTGTAGAGCGGGCGGATCTCGAGCCGTGCGTCGTCACCGTCCGGGAACGGGTACGTGCGCGTCCACGCGATCACATCGTCCAGGCTATCGACGCGAAGCACCCAGAAGCCTGCGACCATCTCCTTGACCTCGGCGAAGGGGCCATCGAACACCTGCGGCTGGCCCTTGCTGAAACGCACGCGCTTCGCATGCCGGCTCGAAGAGAGGCCGTTCCCCGCGATGAGGTGGCCCGCCTCGAACCCCTCGCGGTTCGCTTCGGCCATGCGGCCAAGGATCTCCGGGCCCGGGTTCCAGTCGGTCTCGCTACGAGCATTGGCTTTCAGCATCACGATGTACCGGCGCCGCTCCGACTCATCGTCGGCCGGATCACCGAAGTTGCTGAGGCCACCCGGGCAGCCGATCGGGCGTACTTCGATCTCGGCGTTGCCGTTCGCGTCCTCGGCCGGCCAGCCCTTGACCCAGTCGACCGCCTCCTCGATCGAGTCGGCCTCGATCACGCTGAACCCGGCGACGAGTTCCTTCGCTTCCGCGAACGGGCCGTCGACGACCACCGGCGTGCGGCCCGCGGTGAAGCTCACCCGGACGCCCTCGCGGCTGGGCTTGAGGCCTTCACCCGCGTGGAACCGGCCGTCGGCGGCGAGCTGGTCGCAGTACTCGGCCATCGCATCGACCAGCGCCTGGGTCACCGGTGCGCCGGCTTCGCTCTCGGCATCCGCCTTGCGGACGATCAGGAATCGCATGGTCTGCTCCTTACGCGGTCGGTGCCGGCTTCTCGCCGCCATTCACCATCCACGACACGCCGAACTCATCGTCGAGCATGCCGAAGCACTCCGCCCAGAAGGTCTCGCCTACCGGCATGGTCACCGTGCACCGAGTGGCCAGTGCGTCGAAGATTTTCCTGGCTTCCGCCGCTGTGTCGAAGCCGAGGGCGATGGTGCAGCCCTGGACCTTGCCGGGGTGCTCGAAGACCGGCGGCGAGTCGGAGCCCATCAGGATGGCATCACCGACCTGCAGGCGGATGTGCATGATCTTCTCGCCCATGGCGGACATGTCCATCTGCGGGACATCGACGCAGCCTTCGTTGCTCGGCGCGCCCTCTGGCGGGGGCGGCATGTCCTTGAAGCGGCTGGTCATGATGATCTTGCCGCCAAGCGCCTTCTCGTAGAACTTGAAGGCTTCCTCGCAGTTGTCCTTGAAATGCAGGTACGGGGTGATGTTCATCGGTATGCCTCGGTGGATGGATGGAGTTACTGGCGGGCAGCGATCTCGGCGCGCATGCGTTCTTCCTGCGCACGCGCCTCGGGGGTGAATTCGGCGCCGAAGTCTTCGGCCTCGAAGACCTGGCGGAGCTCGATCTCGGATGTCCCGTCCTCGAACGGGTTGGGGCAGCGCTTCATCCACTCGATGGCTTCGTCGAACGAGCGGACCTGGATGAGCCAGAAGCCGGCGATGAGTTCGCGGGTCTCGGCGAACGGGCCATCGATGACTTCGCGGCGATCGCCCGAGAAACGGATGCGGGCCCCCTTGCTGCTGGGCTGCAGGCCCTCGGCCGCCAGCAGCACGCCGGCCCGGACGAGCTCCTCGTTGAAATTGCCCATCGCCGTGATCAGCTGCTCGCTGGGCATCTCCCCGGCTTCGGACGCGCGGGTGGCGCGCACCATGACCATGAATCGCATCTGCCTTCTCCTTGCCGTGGGCCGGGGCATTCCCGGCCTTCATGGAGACGTCGAACGACCCTACCGCCGATCGACACCCGGCCGAAAGAAATTTATACCGCCCGGGGCAGGCAGGATGCAGCAGGTGATTCTCAAAGGTTGAGCGACCCGGTGTCAGGCGTCGACAAGGCGGTCCAGTGGCTCCATGGAACGCGCACGGGCGGACGCCTCGAAGAAGCAGTGCACGCCATCCGGGTGGAACGTGACTGCCGCGGTCCCCCCGGCCTGGGCGGCCAGCACCCGTTCGATGAAGCGGGTGCCGAAGCCACGCTGCACCGGCGGCTCGACGGCCGGGCCGCCGCTCTCCTTCCATTCCAGGCGGACCATGTGTCGCTCGGGTTCGTAATGCCAGCCCAGGCTGACCCGGCCTTCCGCGACCGAGAGGGCGCCGTATTTGATCGCGTTGGTCAGCAGTTCGTGGAGCGCCATGGCGACGGATACCGCCGCCTCGGGGCTGAGCATGAGCGGCGGCCCGTCCAGGCTGACGAGTGATCCATTGGGATCATGGGGGGCGACCGTGGCCTCGACGACCCCGCGCAGGGCGACATCTTCCCACGCGCGGGCCACCAGCAGGTCGTGGGCCGCCGACAGGGCGCGCAGCCGGCTCTCGAACACGGCAAGCGAGTGCGCGACCGATTGATCCTCACGGAAGCTCTGGATGGCCATGGCCTGGACCACCGCCAGGGTGTTCTTCACCCGGTGGTTGAGTTCGTTGATCAGGATCCGCTGGGCGCGCTGGGCATCGCGGTGCGCCGAGACATCGGTGCAGCTGCCGAAGTAGCCGGCGAAATGACCCTCACGATAGAAGGGTGCGCCGTTGTCCAGCATCCAGCGGTATTCGCCGTCCCGGCGACGCAGGCGGTATTCCATCGAAAACGGTTCGCGCGCGTCGAACGCCCCGACATAGATGGCCAGGCAGCGCTCCAGGTCGTCGGGGTGCACGCCCTCGGCCCAGCCGTTCCCCAGCTCATCCTCCATGGCGCGCCCGGTGTACTCCAGCCATGGCTTGTTGAACCAGTCGCAGAGCTTGTCCACGCCCGCACGCCAGATCATCACCGGCGCAAAGTCGGCCAGTTCGCGGAACTCGCGGTCCGAAATGGCGATAGCCCGTTCGATGGGGTCCGTCGCGTGCTCACTCATCGCATGTCACCGTCGATGTCCGCGCGTCGCCTCCTGTTCCCTCGGCGCGGGATGTCCCTGTTGGTCCGCACGATCCATCGCGCGGGATCCTTCGCGGACGATAGCGCGTTTGGCTCGCCGGGTGCGGGGGTGGCGCCCAGGGTCGTGAGCCCGGTCACGGGCCGACGCATACGGCGCAAATTTCAGAATTCCCGTATTGCATCGCGGCCGCCTTCGCATGTCGTCCGTTCCCTGTCGTCGATATGTCAGAATCCAGCCACCTGCGCGACAGGGGTAGCGCGCAGGCTAATCCCGGGGACAACCATTGGCGACACTGCCGCTTTTCCAGCGGCCGCGCCGGTGTGTACCCGCCCTTCAAGAAACGGATTGGAACGGAATATGGATCTCCTGCGGTTCCTCGCGATGCTCCCGGTGCGCCTGCTGCGCGGCCTTGGCTGGCTACTCGGCTTCGTGCTCAGGCCCCTTTTCGGAAATATCGCCTGGTCCGCACCGGCCTGGGTGCCGGCAACGGGCAGGGCGGCCCGCCAGCATCCCCTGAAGTTCACCGGCACGATCGCCGGCGCGCTGCTCCTGGTGGCCGCCGGGTGGTTCGGCTGGCACTGGTGGCAAAACCGCCCGCGCGCCGCGGAACCCAACCGGATCACCATCGAGGTGGCGGCCCCGGCCGTCACGGACTACAGCGACGTCCGGCCCGAGATCCATGCGCTGGAGCTGCGCTTCTCCGGCTCCGCGGCGCGGATCGAATCGCTGGGCAAGCCGGTCACCGAGGGCATCGCGCTGGAACCGCGCCAGGCAGGCCAGTGGAAGTGGCAGGACGATCGCACCCTGGTCTTCACGCCGGCCACGGACTGGCCCGTGGGCCGCAAGTTCGACGTGCGCTTCGACAAGGCCAAGGTCTTCGCCCCGCACGTGCTGCTCGCCGATGACGAGGCCACCTTCAACACGGCGCCGTTCACGGCGCGCGTGACCAACGGCGAGTTCTACCAGGATCCGCAGGACCCGACCCGCCGCAAGACGATCATCCAGCTGGCCTTCAACTACCCGGTCGATCCGGCCGAGCTCGAGAAGCGCATCGCGCTCGACCTGCGCGAGCGCGGCGAGAAGCATGGCGACGACCTGAAGTTCAGCGTCACCTACGACGACCACCACCTCAACGCCTTCGTGCACTCCATGCCGCTGCAGCTGCCCCGCGATGATGGCGCGGTGGGCATGAAGGTGGCCGACGGCGTGCGCAGCAGCCGCGGCGGCGACGGTACCGAGAAGGCGCTGGAAACCAGTGTCCGGGTGCCCGGGCTGTACAGCCTCAAGATCACCGACATGGAGGCCACGCTGGTCGACAACGACCGCTTCGAACCGGAGCAGGTCGTCACCATGGCGTTCGCCAACGCCGTCAGCGACACGGACCTCGGCAAGCACGTGCATGCGTGGATCGTGCCGGCGAACGCGGAGGTCAGCGGTGCGAGCCAGGTCAGCGAGACGGCACTGCGCACGTGGCCGTCGGCCAGGGCCAGCGTCGTCCCGACCGAAAACGACTGGTCGGAAACCCAGAGCTTCCGCTTCCATGCCCAGCCCGGCGACCGCCTGTACGTGCGCGTCGACAAGGGCATGACCTCGTTCGGCGGCTACGTGATGCCGAAGTCGTATGCGGAAATCCTGCCGGTGCCGGAGTACCCGCGCCTGCTGCGCTTCATGTCCGATGGTGCCCTGTTGTCGCTCTCTGGCGACCACCGCGTTTCGGTCGTGTCCCGCAACATGCCCGGCCTGCGCGTCGAGGTCGGCCGCGTGCTGCCCGACCAGCTGCAGCACCTCGTGACGCTGGGCAGCGGACCCTACGCCAAGCCCGATCTCTACGGCATCGGTGAGG
>NZ_JBQCFT010000184.1:0-5708 GCF_051958795.1 Luteibacter sp.
TGGGGGGCTTTGGGCCCTCCACCCCCCCCCCGCGCGCCCCCGCGCGCTCCCACAAGCCCCGGCGCGGGACCTCTGTCACGGGGCGCCGGTGCCCTGCCCATGCCATCATCGGGCCTTTCCACGTCCCCATTGGAACCCGCATGACCCCCTGGATCCGTGCCATCGCCTTTGCCGGTCTCTTCGCCGGCGCCGCCCACGCTACCCAGCAGGCGGATGACGCCTTCAAGAGCATTTACGAGAAGGAGTGGGCGTGGCGGAACGGGCAGGCGGGGATCCTGACCTCGGGTGAAGCCCAGCCGGGCAACGGCCGCCTGGATACGGTGGATGCAGCGAGCCAGGCGAAGCGCCTTGCCTACTGGAACGATGTGCTGGCCCAGCTCGACAAGATCGACCCGAAGCAGCTCGGTGACGAGGCGCGCATCGATTACCAGGTGTACCGCGAGCAGGTCTACAACCTGGCGGCCGCGCAGCGCTTCGCGCAGTGGCAGATGCCATTCAATAGCGATTCGGCGTTCTGGTCCGATGTCGGTTACGTCATGCACGGCGATGACCTGCGTACGCGTGAGGACTACAGCAACTACATCGCCCGCCTGAAGCAGATCCCCGCGTGGATGGACCAGGAAATCGCGAACATGCAGCTGGGCCTGGCCCGTGGCTTCACCGTGCCGCGCGCCGTGCTCGATGGCCGCGACGCTTCCATCGCCGCGGTCGCCGAGCTGAAGAACCCCGAAGACAGCGCGCTGTACGAGCCGTTCAAGCACCTGCCAAACACCATGCCGGCGAAGGATGCCGATGCGCTCCGCGCCGACGCGCGCGAAGCGATCGCGAAGGGCGTGATCCCGGCCTATGCCAAGCTGCTGACCTTCTTCCGCCAGGACTACCTGCCCAAGGCACGCACGACGCTGGCCGCGGAAGCGATGCCGGATGGCAAGGCGTATTACCTGCAGCAGATCCGCGAATACACCACGCTGGACCTGACGCCAGACCAGATCCACGCGATCGGCCTGCGCGAGGTCGCCAGCATCCACGCGCGCATGCTCGAGGTGATGAAGGAAACCGGGTTCAAGGGTGATTTCCCGGCATTCCTGCGGTTCCTGCGCACCGATCCGCAGTTCTATGCGAAGACGCCGGATGAGCTGCTGATGCGTACCGCGTGGGTGGCGAAGCAGGTCGATGGCGACCTGTCGAAGTACTTCGGCCTGCTGCCGCGGCAGCGCTTCGCGATCAAGCCGGTGCCGGCGGATATCGCGCCGTACTACACCTCGGGCCGCGGTGGCGCCGATGTGTACCTGGTGAATACCTACGACCTCCCGTCGCGCCCGCTGTTCAACATGCCCGCGCTTACCCTGCATGAATCGATGCCGGGCCATGCGCTGCAGCTGGCGCTTTCCGCCGAGCAGCAGGGCCTGCCGCCATTCCGCCGCGATGGCTACATCTCGGCTTACGGCGAAGGCTGGGCGCTGTACTCGGAGTACCTCGGCGAGGAGATGGGCATCTACCACACGCCGTACGAGCGCTTCGGCTACCTCACGTACCAGATGTGGCGCGCATGCCGCCTCGTGGTCGACACGGGCATCCACCACCTGGGCTGGACCCGCCAGCAGGCGATCGACTACCTCACCCAGAACACGGCCCTGAGCGCGCGCGAGATCGCCAACGAGGTGGACCGCTACATCAGCTGGCCGGGCCAGGCGCTGTCGTACGAGCTGGGCTACCTCAAGATCCGCGAACTGCGTGAACGCGCGGAAAAGCAGCTGGGCGAGAAGTTCGACCTGCGCGCCTTCCACGACATGGTGCTGGCCCTCGGCAGCGTGCCGATGCCGGTACTCGAGCAGCACGTGAACGAGTGGATCGCCAGCCGGAAGGGCGGCTGATCGTCTAACGCACGTAGGAGCCCACCCTGTGGGCGACGCCTTTCGCGATAGGGCAACGGAATGGCCGTCCACCGGCCCTGATTCGTCGCCGCGAAAGATGTCGCCCACAGGGTGGGCTCCTACGGCAAAAACTCTCGAATTGGAGTAGACTTGTTCACAACTCCACAGGTGAAGTCACGATGCATCCTGCCATCCGAACCGAACCGAATGCCGGCGGCGACTTGGGCGGCCCCGCCCTCCGGGCGTTTTTCAGCCTGGCCGAGCACTGGAAGCTGAAGGGTGCCGAGCAGCGCACCCTGCTCGGCGATCCGCCGGAATCCACCTACTTCAAATGGAAAAAGCAGCAGGATGGCGCGCCCTCGCGCGATGTCATCGAGCGGATCAGCTACCTGCTGGGCATCTGGAAAGACCTGCAGATCCTCTTCCCCGACCCGGTCCAGGCCGACGCCTGGGTACGCAAGGCAAACAACGCACCGCTCTTCGGCGGCCGCTCCGCGCTCGACCGCATGCTTTCCGGCAACGTCGCCGACCTCTACGTCGTCCGCCAGTACCTGGACGCGCAGCGCGGCTGGAACGGATGAGCGCCGCGCCGCCGCTCCGCAGGATCCGCTGGAGCCACGCCTACCGCATCGTTTCAAGCCGTTTCCCGCCCGTCGGCCTGTTCGATCGCATTGCCGATCCGCGCGATATCGACGCGGTCATGCAGGTCGAATCGCTGACCAACCCCCGCCTCCGCGACGAGATCGGCGCCTTGAGCCTCGTGCCCCAGGAACGGCGCATCAGCGGCCCGGGCACCAGTCCGGTCATGGCCGCCTTCGCACACATCGCACCGGATGGCAGCCGTTTCTCCGATGGCCACTGGGGCGTTTTCTACGCCGCACACACCGTGGCCACCGCCATCGAAGAGACCGTGTTCCACCGCGAGGCCTTCATGGCGGCTACCCACGAGCCACCCACCGATATGCAGGTGCGTTGCTACCGCACGTCGATCGCCGGCAAGTTCCACGACATCCGCGGTGGCTGGGTCCCCGAGCACGATCCGGATTCGTACGTCGCGAGTGTCAGGCTGGCGCGCGAACTGCGCGACGCGGGCTCCAACGGCATCGTGTACGACAGCGCCCGGCACGCGGGCGGCGAATGCATCGCCGCGTTTTACCCCGATGTGGTCGCGCCCTGCACGCAGGCCGAACATTTTATTTACCGCTGGAACGGGCAACGCATCGAAGCCGTACTCAAGGTGACTCCAGTCGAGCGGCACGGTTTGTCCCGCGATACCTAAACGGGTTACGGTCGGGGCATGAAACGCCTGACGATCCTCCTCACCCTGCTGTTCCTCGCCCTTGGCGCCGCTGCAAAGGATAACGACCACGCAAAGTGGGAACCCGATATCCAGGCCTTCGAGGCCGCGGACAAGGCCGCACCACCCCCGCAGCACGCGGTGCTCTTCATCGGCAGCTCGTCGATCCGACTGTGGCAGGGCCTCGAGTCGGACTTCGCTGGTTACAAAGTGATCAACCGCGGATTCGGCGGCTCCGATCTCGACGACTCCACGGCCTTTGCCAACCGCATCGTCAAGCCGTACCACCCGGCGGCCATCGTGGTGTACGCCGGCGACAACGACCTGCAGAACGGCGATACGCCGGAGCAGGTGCGGGATGATTTCACCGCCTTCGTCGCGAAGGTTCGCTCGTACGATGCCGAAGTGCCGATCGCCTTCATCTCGATCAAGCCCAGCATCGCCCGGTTCAACCTGTTGCCGAATATCGACCGGGCGAACCAGCTGGTGCGCGACCAGGCGATGAAGGAGAAAGGCGTCGCCTTCCTCGATGTCGCCCCCGCCATGGTGGACGCAAACGGCAAGCCGAAGGCCGAACTCTTCATGGAAGACGGCCTGCACATGAACCCCAAGGGCTATGCGCTGTGGGTCGCCCAGGTGCGCCCGTGGCTCGCGGACCACGCGATGGCCGCGCAAGTTAAACAGACGCCAAACGAAGCCGGTAAGTAGTACGGGAACTTCACGGCCCAGCCCTTATCTAAGTATTCGATCGCTGCGAAGCGACCTGTTGGTAATCGGCGGAGAGACTGGCCGACTGATTATCCCGGGTCCCGCTATTTCCCCTGATAGCCTGGACCCGACGCGACCCCGGCAGCTCCTCCCCTGGCTGCCGGGGTTTTATTTTGCCTGGAGGAAATACCTAAGCAAAAAATAACGGGCCGGCTTTCGCCGACCCGTCGTCGCTTGCTCCATGCCGTCAGAACGGCTTACCCGCGCAGGCGCCCCGCGTAGGGGCGAATGGACGTATCGAACGCCCGCCATACGCCATCGTTGCCTTCGATGTTCAACACGATATCGGAATCCGCGCGGGCCGCCTCGATGCGGCGTGCCTCGGTGAACGCGCATTCCAGGGCGTCGTCGCGCGAGCAGAACTCGCCGTACTCAGCCTCGTTCTTTTGCAGGAGCCAGAGGCCGGGCCCTACCGATTCAAACGGAATATCGAAGACAACCACGATGGATCCACCCTGTTCGACCTTGGATGGTTCCATCGTAGGGGGACGTTCGTTAGGCCGCCGTTGAGTTTCAGTTGTCTTCGCCGGAAGCGAAGCCCTCGCGGGTGCCGCGCTGGAACACCTTGTCGTCGGCCAGCACCGCGGCGGCCGCCACCGGCGAACCATGCGAAAGCTTTTCGTAGATCGGCGTAAAGTCCGGACCCGTCGCCTCGAACAGCTGGTCGAAGCTATCGATGACGAAGTAGGTCTGCTGGTACGTATCGATCCGGTACTTCGTATTCATCACCCGCTCCAGGCCGAAGCCAATGCGGTTGGGTGCCGCCGAATCAATGGAGTAGACCGACTCGCCCTTGGAGCTGACGATGCCCGCGCCGTAGATGCGCATGCCTTCCGGCGTGTTGATCAGGCCGAACTCCACCGTGTACCAGTACAGGCGCGTAAGGTTCATCAGCGCTTCGGGGCCGATCGCGTGGGCCTTCATGCCGCCTTTGCCGTAGGCCTGCATGTAGTCGGCGAACACCGGGTTGAGCAGCAGCGGCACGTGCCCGAACAGGTCGTGGAACAGATCCGGCTCGGAGAGGTAGTCGAGCTGGTCGGGTTTGCGGATCCACCAGCTGACCGGGAAGCGACGGTTGGCCAGGTGGTCGAAGAACACCTCGTCGGGCAGCAGGCCTTCGACGGCCACGATCTCCCAGCCGGTCGCCTCGCCCAGCACCTTGTTCAGGTCGTCGAAGCGCGGGATGCCGCCCTCACCGAAGCCGAAGCGCTCCACGCCCTCAAGGAATTCCTTGCAGGCGTACGCCGGCAGCAGTTCGCGCTGGCGCTTGTAGAGGGTGTCCCACACCTCGTGGTCGGTCTTCGAATAGCTCGCCCACGGCTGCTCCACGGTGCCGGTCGCATAGACGGGCACGTATCCGCGATCGGTCTGCTGGTGTTCGACGCGACGGGGGGTGTCCATGGCGGGCCTCCTTGGGGCTGCAGCGGTGGTGGATAACACCAGCTTAGGCGCAATCGGGCGCAATGGGGTTGTGTTATTGCACGTCCTGAGGTCATGTGTGCAATGATGTTTCGCACTGGATCGATACACCGGAATAATCATGCAAGGCACCCTCGATCGCACCGACCTGAAGATTCTGGCCACCCTCCAGGCGAACGGCCGCATCAGCAACGCCGAGCTGGCCGCCGAGGTCAATCTTTCCCCCTCCGCCTGCCTGCGCCGGGTGCAGCGGCTGGAGGGCGACGGGATCATCGCGGGCTATGGTGCCCGGCTGGAGCCGCGGGCGATCGGGCTGGGCTTGCAGGCCTTCGTCCGTGTCCAGCTCTCCC
>NZ_JBQCFT010000185.1:0-5148 GCF_051958795.1 Luteibacter sp.
GTCATCACCGATTCGATCGAGCTGGCCGTCGATGGCCATTGCCTCGATGCGATGGTGGTGCTGTGTGGTTGCGACAAGACCATCCCCGCCGCGGCGATGGCCCTGGCCCGCCTGAATATCCCGGGCGTTGCGCTCTACGGCGGCAGCATCGACCACGGCAGCCGCAACGGCTGCGCGATCACCGTGCAGAACGTGTTTGAAGCCGTGGGCGCGCATGGTGCCGGCAAGATCAGCGATGAAGAGCTGGACGATGTCGAGCGCCACGCCTGCCCGGGCGCGGGTGCCTGCGGCGGCCAGTACACCGCCAACACCATGGCGATGGTACTGACGACGCTGGGCCTCACCCCGATGGGCCTGAACGACATCCCCGCCACGCATCCGTCGAAGCGCGATGCCGCGTTCCGTTGCGGTGAACTGGCGATGGAATGCCTCAACGCCGACCGCAAGCCCCGTGACGTGATGACCCGCGCCGCGTTCGATAACGCCGCCCGCGTCGTCGCCGCCACCGCTGGCTCGACCAACGCGGTACTGCACCTGCTGGCGATGGCGAACGAAGCGCGCGTACCGCTCTCGATCGAAGACTTCGAGCCGGCCTCGAAGAACACCCCGGTCATCGCCGACCTGATGCCGGGCGGCCGCTACAGCGCGGTGGAAATGTCCGCCGCCGGTGGCGTCGCCGTCGTCGCCCGTGAACTGCGTGCGGCCGGCATGCTGTCGAACACCGACACGGTCACCGGCCGCACGCTGTTCGAGGAGCTCGACGCGGCGCCGCCCGCGACGGAAGGCCAGGTCGTCGTCCGCCCGGTGAGCAACGCCTTCAAGCCACGCGGCGGCTACAGCATCCTCTACGGCAACCTCTCTCCCGAAGGCTGCATCCTGAAGCTGGCCGGCCACGGGCGCAGCAGCCATGCCGGTCCGGCTCGTGTGTTCGAGAGTGAGGAAGAAGCGTTCGCCGCGGTGCAGGCCGGCCGCATCCGTGCGGGCGACGTCATGGTCATCCGCAACGAAGGCCCCGCAGGCGGTCCCGGCATGCGCGAGATGCTCGCCGTCACCGCGGCGCTGGTCGGCCGCGGCCTCGGCAACGATGTCGCGCTGATCACCGATGGCCGCTTCAGCGGCGCGACGCACGGCTTCATGGTCGGGCATATCGCACCGGAAGCCGCACGCGGCGGCCCGATCGGTTTGCTTCGCGAAGGTGACGCCATCTTCATCGATGCAACCACGCGCGAGCTGCGCACGGATGCCGACCTGGCCTCACGCCGAGGCACGTGGCGCCCCGCGGCGCCGAAGGTGACGCGTGGCGTACTCGCCAAGTACGCCCGCCTCGTCGGCTCCGCGGCCGAAGGCGCCGTCACCCAGGCGTTCGACGATGCACCCGCCACCGCACCACGCGTACGCCGCGAAATCGAAGACGAAGACATGACCCAGGAACTCATCGGTAACTAACCCCGACCACCGTAGGAGCCCACCCTGTGGGCGACATCTTTCGCCCCACCGCACGAGCCCCTGTCGCTCATCCGCGAACGGCGTCGCCCACAGGGTGGGCTCCTACAACAGCCATGCATTACTCGCCAAGGAAAACGATCATGACCGAGAAACAAGCCACCACCGCCCCGCTGCAGAACGCTCGCATCGCCGTGCTCGGCTACGGCAGCCAGGGCCGCGCGCATGCGCTGAACCTGAAGGACTCCGGACTCGACGTGGTCGTGGGCCTGCGCCCCGGCGGCCCTTCGTGGAACCGCGCCTACGTCGATGGCTTCGCCGTTGCCGAACCGGCCGATGCCGTGCGTGGTGCCGACCTGGTCGCCGTGCTGACGCCGGACATGACCCAGCCGGGCATCTACAAGGACGCGATCGAAGCGAACATCAAGCCGGGAGCCACCCTGCTCTTCGCGCACGGGTTCAACGTGCATTTCGGCCAGATCACCCCGCGCGCCGACATCGATGTCGTGCTCGTCGCGCCGAAGGGCCCGGGTGCCCTCGTTCGCCGCGAGTATGAGATCGGTCGCGGCGTGCCCTGCCTGTACGCCGTGCACCAGGACGCCACCGGCCATGCCAGCGAGAGGGCCACGGCGTATGCGGCCGGCATCGGCGGCGCCCGCGCCATGTTGATCGAGACCGACTTCAAGGAAGAGACCGAGACCGACCTGTTCGGCGAGCAGGCCGTGCTGTGTGGCGGCGCCTCCGAGCTGGTGATCAAAGGTTTCGAAACGCTGGTCGAAGCCGGCTACCGCCCGGAGATCGCGTACTACGAGGTTATGCACGAACTGAAGCTGATCGTGGATCTGTTCTACGAAGGCGGTATCGCCCGCATGCTCGAGTTCATCTCAGAGACCGCGCAGTACGGCGATTACACCCGCGGCCCGCGCGTGGTCGATGAAGGCACGAAGGAACGCATGAAGACCGTGCTGAAGGAGATCCAGGACGGCACGTTCGCCCGTGAGTGGACCGCCGAGTACAAGGCCGGCCTGCCGAACTACAAGGCATTCAAGCAGCGTGACCTCGAGCACCCGATCGAAAAGGTCGGCGCCCAGCTCCGCGCCCGCATGCCCTGGCTCGCTGCGAACCAGCCGAAGCCGGCCGAGGAACCGTCGAAGACTGCCTAGTCGATAGCCCATCGTAGGAGCCCACCCTGTGGGCGACCGCTTTCGCGTCAATGCGACAGGCCCTGCGGCTCTTTCGCGAAAGGCGTCGCCCACAGGGTGGGCTCCTACAGGACCACTGCCTACAAGGAAACCCAAGTGAACGCGCAACTGGATACCGTCGGCGACATTCGCCGCACTACCTCGAAGCACCCCCTGGCCGGGCGCGCCATGACCGGCGCCGATATCGTCGTGCAGGTGCTTGCCGATGAAGGCCTCGATGTACTTTTCGGTTATTCCGGCGGCGCGATCCTTCCCGTGTACGACGCGGTATTCCGTTTCAACGCCGAGCATGCGGGCGCCGACGGGAGTGAACCGCTCCCGCTGATCGTCCCCGCCAACGAGCAGGGCGCGTGTTTCATGGCGGCGGGCTACGCACGAGCCTCCGGCCGCGTCGGCGTCGCGCTTGTCACCTCCGGCCCGGGTGCCACCAATGCTGTGACGCCCGTGCGCGATTCCATGGCCGATTCCATCCCGCTGGTCGTTATCAGCGGCCAGGTGCCGACCGGCGCCATCGGTACCGACGCCTTCCAGGAGGCACCCATCAGCCAGATCATGGGCTCGTGCGCCAAGCACGTGTTCCTGGTGACGGATGCCACGACGCTCGAAGCGACGTTGCGCACGGCATTCCATATCGCCCGCAGTGGCCGCCCCGGCCCCGTCGTGATCGATATCCCCAAGGATGTGCAGAACGCCCCGCTCACCTTCGACGGTGGCCGCGAGTTGCCCGTCCGCGGGTATCGCTCGCGCCTGCACGCGGTGGAGTCCGCCACGCTGGACGACGCTCACTGCGCCGCCTTCTTCGATGCACTGGCGAAGGCCGAGCGCCCGCTCATCTATGCCGGCGGCGGTGTCGTCGCGGCCGGCGCTGCGGGTCCGCTGCGCGAGTTCGCGCACACGTTCGGCATACCCGTGGTCACGACGCTGATGGGCATCGGCGGTTTCGACACCACCGATCCGCTCGCGCTGCACATGCTGGGCATGCACGGCGCGGCATATGCCAACTACGCCATGGACGATTGCGACTTCGTCTTCGCCCTCGGTGCGCGCTTCGACGATCGCGTGGTCGGCGTTCCGGACCAGTTCGCACCGCGCGCCAAGGCCATCGCCCAGGTCGATATCGATCCAGCCGAGATCGGCAAGGTGAAGGCCGTGGACTGGCACCACGTCGGCTCACTGGAAACCACGCTGGACCGGCTACTGGCCTATGGCGCGCGCAAAGGCTTCCGCAAGGATCTCTCGGCGTGGCACCAGCACGTCGCCGCGCTGAAGCGCGAGCACAGGATGAATTTCTGCCGCGATGGCCAGCACATCCAGCCGTGCGCCGTGATCGAGGCAATCAACCGGATCACCAACGGCCGTGCCATCATCAGCACCGGCGTGGGCCAGCACCAGATGTGGGCCGCGCAATATTTCGATTTCCGCGAACCCCGTCACTGGCTCACCTCAGGCTCGATGGGCACGATGGGCTTTGGCCTTCCCGCCGCCATCGGCGCGCAGTTCGCCCGCCGCGACCTCACCGTGATCGACATCGACGGCGACGCCAGCATCCGCATGAATATTGGTGAGCTGGAAACCGTGACCACCTATAACCTGCCGGTGAAGATCGTCGTGCTGAACAACAGCGGTGACGGCATGGTCCGGCAGTGGCAGAAGCTGTTCTTCAAGGGACGTTTCTCCGCATCCGACAAGAGCCTGCACAAGAAGGATTTCGTCCGCGCCGCGCAGGCGGATGGGTTCGAGTGGGCGCAGCGCCTGGACGACCCCAAAGCCATCGAGGCGACCATCGCCGACTTCCTCGCTTTCGACGGCCCGGCGTTCCTGGAGGTGGTGATCGACCCCGATGCCGGTGTATATCCCATGGTGGGCCCGGGTGCGACCTATGCCGAGATGATCACCGGTGACTGGATCCCGAGCCGTAGCGCACCGGTGGCGCCGACGGGCCAGCCGACGGGGATGTTCTGACCATGCGGCATACGATTTCCATCCTGCTGCAGAATGAAGCCGGCGCGCTGGCACGCGTCGCCGGCCTGTTCGCGTCGCGTGGATACAACATCGAATCACTCACCGTGGCCGCGACGCACGACGAAGATGTGTCGCGCCTCACGCTCGTGGTGTTCGGTGACGACGCGGTGGTGGAGCAGATCATCAAGCAATCAGCGAAGCTGGTGGATGTCATCGAGATCGGCGAGCTCACGCGCAAGGTGCACGTGGAGCGCGAGTTGCTCGTGGCCCGCGTCGAGGCGGGCGGCGATGCCGTGGATACCTGCCTCGGCCGCTTCGGCGGCCGCCTGCTCCAGCGCGAAGGCGGGCAGTCCGTCGTCGAATTCACGGGGCGCGCGGATGAAGTGGATGCGTTCCTCGACGCGCTGCGCCTTGCCGGCGACATCGCCGACCACGCCCGCAGCGGCATCGCTGCCATAGAGCGGCCGCTGGTTACGGCGTAGCAACCACGACTGTGGGAGCGGGGGGGGGGGGGCGCGCGCGCCCCCCCGCGCCCCCCCAC
>NZ_JBQCFT010000186.1:0-2884 GCF_051958795.1 Luteibacter sp.
CACCCTGCGCCTGCTGAGCTGCAACATCCTCGCGGGCGCCAGCGTGCAGCGGTACAGCGATTACTTCACCCGCAGCGTCAACGCGGTGCTCCCCGGGCCGTCGAAGCTGGCGAACCTCGATTCGCTGGCCGAATTGCTGCACGAGTTCGATGTGGTCGGTCTCCAGGAGGCCGATGCCGGCAGCCTGCGCTCCGGCTTCCTCAACCAGACCCGCTATATCGCCGAAGCGGCCGGCATGCCGTACTGGAGCCACCAGCCGAACCGGCCCATGGTGCGCGTCGCGCATTCGGCCAACGGGCTGTTGAGCCGCATCGAACCGAGTGAAGTCATCGACTACCCGCTGCCAGGCCGCATCAAGGGCCGCGGCGCGCTGTTCGTCCGCTTCGGCCACGGCACCGAGGGCCTGGTGGTGGTCATCGCCCACCTTTCGCTCGGCGCCGCGGCACGGCTTGGCCAGCTGGCCTTCATCGCCGAGCTGCTTGCGCCCTACCCGCACGCGGTGCTGATGGGCGACCTCAACACCGAGCCCTCCAGCCCGGAAATGCGCCTGCTCTTCGACAAGACCTCGCTGCAACCGCCGAAGGTCCTCACGCCGACCTTCCCCAGTTGGAAGCCGCGCCGTGCGCTCGACCACATCCTGACCTCGGCCGATATCCAGCTCGACCGGACGTGGACGTTGCCCCGCGCTTTCTCCGATCATCTGCCGCTCGCCGCCGAGATCCGGCTGCCACACAGCCTGGCCGCCGCGGCCGGGGCGACGCCCCAGGGACCTGCCGCATCATGAAACCCAGCCTCCGCGCCGCCCTGCCCTGGGCCGTCATCGTCATCGCCGCGTGCATCGCGGCGCTGTTGCGCTACCAGTTCATCGAACCGCAGCACATGCAGCACGCGTGCGAGGGCGCGACCCGGCCGTGGTGGTGCGGCACGCGCGAGCTCGTCGTGCAGGGCTTCCTGTCGTACGGGTATGGGTACGCGGCGATCGTCGTGGCGCTGGTGGCGCTGTGCTGGCGGAGCGTGGCCATGGCCACGCTCGCGGCATGCATCGGCGTGCTGGCGTTGCAGCTGTACTGCTACGAAGGCGGTGCGCTCGCATTGCTGATCGGTGTACTGCGGCTTGTGCGGCTTCAGTACGATCGCGAGCAAGGCGGATCACCGATCACGGCCTGATGCGCGTAGGAGCCCACCCTGTGGGCGACATCTTTCGCGGAAGAGCTTCAGGCCCTGTAGCGGTTGTACGAACGGCGTGGCCCACAGGGTGGGCTCCTACCCGCGCGATGCCCGCCGCCAGGCGCTCAACACCGGCAACGCCAGCGCGAAGCTGAGCAGCATCCAGCTCCACGATACGGCGTTCGCACCCACTTCCTGCACCACCACCGCCACGCCGAGCGCGGCGATGAGGATAGCCAGCAGGCGCTCCTCCACCAGCGGCATCAATACATCCTCGCGCGTGCGCAGCAGCGCCAGCAGGAAGAAGCCTATGCATGGCAGGGCGAACAGGCCGATCGGGAAGTCGCGATAGCGGCCGTTGAAGACCATCAGGATGGCGTACAGCGCCAGCACGAACATCCAGAAGAACCGCTGCGGCGTTAACACGTCCGAGTTGGTTATGCTCAGGCGGCGACGCTCCACGGGCGGCGGCGCAACCGCTGCAAGGTTCACCGGCGCAGCCAGGCGTGCGGCCACGGCGCGGCCCAACGCGAGCGCCGTGCCCAGCGCGAGCACGCCGATCGCGATGCCGGTGGTCCATTCGAGCGTGTTACGGCAGGCGAACAGCAGCAGGCGCGCGTGCGCAGCCAGCGCCGTGCCGGTAGCGAAGCCCGCGAGCAGCAGCGCGACCCAACCCGCCGTGCCGTGCCAGCGGCGGCGCACGGCGCCCACCACCAGGAACAGCAGCGCGCCCACGCCACCCGCAGCGATCGCCCAGGTCCAGCGCGGCTCTTCGACCACTGGCCCGGTCATCGCGAACTTCGGCTTGGCATCGACATCGAAGATGCCCCAGTAGCCGCCGACGGTGCCTTCGAGGTCGCGCTTCCACGGCTGGTCGAACGCCTCGATGACGTTGTAAGGCATGTCCACCGTGGCCGCGTAGTTGAGGAACTCGCGGACGTAACGCGCTTCGTTCACCAGGCTCGCGCTCGCATCACGGCGCGTACGGCCCTGGCTGGGCCAGCCGGTTTCACCGATCATGATCTGCTTGCCGGGGAACTCGCGCTTCATCTGCTGGTACACGTCGGCGACGTGACGCACGGCCTTCTCGGGCGCGACCGGCTCGTCTTCCCAATATGGGAGGATGTGGATGGTGAGGTAATCGGTGGCCTTCGCCAGCGCCGCATGCCGCTGCCAGAACTCCCAGACATCGGCATAGGTCACCGGCACATCGGTGGCGTCGTTCACCCGCTGGATGTCGGCGGCGAGCGCCTTCTCGGAGAGCTCGCCGCGCAGCATCACCTCGTTACCCACGATGATGCCGCGCAGGCTGGCACGGTCGCGCTTCGCCGCGGCGATGCCGAGTTCGATTTCGCGTTCGTTGGCGACGGGGTCGCGGCCCAGCCAGATGCCCATAAGCACCTTCATGCCGTAGCGGCCGGCGATATCCGGCACGGCGCCGAGGCCCTGGCTCATCGAGTAGGTGCGCACGCAATCGAATCGCTGCGACAAGGATTTGAGATCTGCCTCAATGCGCTCCGGCGAGACGAAGGCATGCGGATCGAACGGCGTTTCGCCTTTCAGCCTGAAGGGCGCATAGGAGACGCAGGCGATCTTGGCCGTAGGCGAATCCGGCAACGGCACGGGCCGGCCCAGCAGGTACCAGTAGCCGGCGCCGAACATCGCGGCGGCGATGAGGACGATCCAGGCGAGCGGGCGAGCGAATCGCGCGAGGGCG
>NZ_JBQCFT010000187.1:0-5649 GCF_051958795.1 Luteibacter sp.
CAGGATTCATGAGCTAGGCCCCTCCCCGGCCTTGGGCGCAAGTTTAGACGGCCATCCGTCTCCTGCGCCAGCGTGACGTGGTCGGCATCCGGACTAAGGCAAATGGTGTAGGTCTCGCCAGGCCGGAGACGCGGGCTCAGGCCATGAAGACTTCGATGACGTCGTTGAGGAAGCGCTGGCCCAGCGCGGTGGTGCGCAGCGTGTCCGGATCGCCTTCGATCCAGCCACGGCGGCGGCCCTCGGCCAGGCCGGCGGCGATGGCCTCGGCCGGGAGCCCGGTGCGCTCGGCGAAGTCGGCCATGGGCACGCCATCGATAAGGCGCAGGGCATTGAGCATGTATTCGAACGGCAGGTCGTCGGCGGCGACGGTGCTGTCGCCGCCGAAGCGGCCGGGGCCGGCCGCCGCCGAGAGGTAGGCCGCGGGCAGCCGGGTCTTCCAGCGGCGTCGGACCCCTTCGGGGCCACTGACCTTGCCGTGCGCGCCGGCACCGATGCCGAGGTAGTCGCCGAAGCGCCAGTAATTGAGGTTATGGGCGCAGCGGCGGCCGGGCAGGGCATAGGCCGACACCTCGTACTGGCCGTAGCCCCCCGCGGCCAGCCGATCCTGGCAGGCTTCCTGGATCGCCCAGGCCGCATCGTCGTCCGGGAGCGGCGGCGGGTTGGCGGCGAACGCCGTGTTGGGTTCCAGGGTGAGCTGGTAATGCGAGATATGGGTCGGCCGGAGCGCCATCGCCTTCTCGACATCATCGAGGGCACCCGCCAGGTCCTGCTGGGGCAGCGCGTACATCAGGTCGATATTGATGTTGTCGATGCCCGCATCCTGGGCCTGCTTCAAGGCATCGGCGGCCTCGTGCGCCGAATGGATCCGGCCGAGCCGGTGCAGCTTGTCGTTATCGAAGCTCTGCACGCCGAAGGAGATCCGGTTCACCCCGGCAGCCAGGTAGCCATCGAAGCGGCCGTGCTCGACCGTGCCCGGGTTCGTCTCCAGGGTCACTTCCGCGCCCGCCGCGAACGGCAGCCGTTCGCGCGCGCCATCGAGGAAGCGCCCGATCAGCTCGGGGGTGAACAGGCTTGGCGTGCCGCCACCGAAGAACACCGAGTGGATGGGGCGCCCGGCGATCGCGCCGCCGAAGTCACGCAGGTCCGCGTCCATGTCGGCCAGCAGCGTATCCACGTACGCCGCGTACTCGGGCGTGCCGCGCACGCCATGCGAATTGAAATCGCAGTACGGGCATTTGCGCACGCACCAGGGCATGTGCACATAAAGCGACAGCGGCGGCGGAAGCAGGCTCATGCGAGTTCGGCGAAGCGCGCCTTGAGCACGTCCAGCGCCTGGCCGCGGTGGCTCAGGCGGTTCTTCAGCGCCGGCTCGATCTCCGCGGCGCCCAGGTCGGAACCGTCGGGCAGGAACAGCGGGTCGTAGCCGAAGCCGCCCTCGCCACGCGGGCCTTCCATGATCTTGCCGTGCCAGCGGCCTTCGGCGATCAGCGGTGCCGGATCGTCGGCGTGGCGCAGCAGCACCAGCACGGCGATGAAGTAAGCGGTGCGCTTCTCCATGGGCACGCCGTCGAGCTCACGCAGCAGCTTCGCGTTGTTGGCGGCGCTGTCGCCGTGCACGCCGGAGTAACGCGCCGCGTACAGGCCGGGGGCGCCATCGAGCGCATCGACGCAGATGCCCGAATCGTCGGCGAGCGCCGGCAGGCCGGTAGCACGCGCGGCATGCCGCGCCTTGATCAGCGCGTTCTCCACGAAGGTGAGGCCGGTTTCATCGGCGTCGGACACGCCAAGTGCCGTCTGCGGCACGAGCTCCACGCCGCTGCCGGCGAGGAGCTGTTCCAGTTCGACGACCTTCCCGGCATTGCCGGAGGCGAGGACGATGCGCATCACAGGCCTTCCGCGAAGGCGGGTGCGTAGTTCACGCGGCCCTTGTAGCCTTCGAGGCCGCTGATGGTGAGCGGCAACACCTGGAACGCGTTGCCGCCTTCGAACGCATCGTGCAGTTCATGCGCCGATGCCTTGGAGAAGCCGAACTGCGCGTAATACGCCGGCGAGCCCAGCACGAACACCGCGCGGGCATCCGCGACGAAGCAGGCGCCGATGCCTTCCTCGATCAGCGCATGGCCGACGCCCTGGCGCTGGTGATCGGGCAGCACGGCGATCGGGGCGAGGCCCAGGGCCTTGCCGTCGTCACCGGTCTCGATCGTGAGCGGCGAGAACAGCACGTGGCCGATCACGGTCTCATCGTCGTCGACTGCGACCAGCGAGATGCTCGCGTGGCCGGCATCGACCAGGCGGCGCACGAGGTCACCCTCGTTGGGGCGGCCAAACGCGGCGTGGTGCACGGCGACGATCGCGTCGAGGTCGGCGGGCGTGGCGGCGCGGATGTCGGTCATGGCGCGATCCCCAGGGCAGTGCGCTGCGCGACCACCAGTTCGTTGATGCCCTTGGTCGCCAGGTCGAGCAGCGCGTTCATTTCATCGCGGCGGAATGCGTGGCCCTCGGCCGTGCCTTGCACCTCGATGAAACCGCCGCCGTCGTTCATCACGACGTTCATGTCGGTATCGCAGTTGGAATCTTCCGCGTAGTCCAGGTCGAGCACCGGCACGCCCTGGTATACGCCGACCGACACGGCGGCGATCGCGCCCATGATCGGGTTGCGCTTGATCGCCTTGCGCTCGAGCAGGGTGCCCACGGCATCGACCAGCGCGACGTACGCGCCGGTGATCGCCGCGGTGCGGGTGCCGCCATCGGCCTGGATCACGTCGCAATCGAGAGTAATCACGCGCTCGCCCAGGGCGGCGCGGTCGACGCAGGCGCGGAGCGAGCGACCGATCAGGCGCTGGATCTCCATGGTGCGACCACCCTGGCCGCCGCGCGCGGCTTCGCGCTGGGTGCGGTCGGTGGTGGCGCGGGGCAGCATGCCGTACTCGGCGGTGACCCAGCCCTCACCCTTGCCGCGCAGCCACGGCGGGACGCGCTCTTCCACCGAGGCGGTGCAGAGCACCTTGGTATCGCCGAAGCTGACGAGGACGGAGCCCTCGGCATGGCGGGTGTAATGGCGTTCGATGGTGACGGTACGCAGCTGGTCGGCAGCGCGGGCGCTCGGTCGGGAGAAGGTCATGTGGGGCCTGGGTTGGGCGCGGGCGGTGGGTCAGTTTACCATTGCCTCCTTTCCCCACGCGCGAGCGAGCCTCCCATGATCCGTAGCATGACCGCTTACGCCTCCGCCGAGCGCGCGGGCCCGTCCGGCACGCTCACCTGCGAGCTGCGCACCGTGAACCACCGCTACCTCGAGATCAGCCCCCGGCTGCCCGAGGACCTGCGCAGCTTCGAAAGCGCCCTTCGTGAGCGCATCGCCACGAAGCTGTCACGCGGCAAGGTGGACGTGACCGTCCGGTTACGCAGCGAGCAGGGCAACGCCGAAGGCCTGCGGATCAATGGTTCCGTACTGTCGCGGCTCTCCGAGCTGGCGCTCGACCTGGAGCAGCGCTTCCCGCGGATGAACATCGAGTTCACCGAACTGCTCCGCTTCCCCGGCGTGCTCCAGCAGCCGGAGGCCGATGCCGATGCCCTGCAGGCCGCCCTGCTCGATGTCGTGGACCGCGCGCTCGATGCGCTCTCCGATACCCGTGGCCGCGAAGGCGAGAAGCTCGGCGAGATCCTGCGCGAGCGCCTCGATGGCATCGAGAAGATCGTAGGCGATGTCCGCGGCTGGCTGCCGGAAATCCGTACGGCCCTGCGCGCACGCCTCGAAACCCGCCTCGCCGATGTCCGCCAGCCCGCCGAACCGGGCCGCCTGGAGCAGGAACTGGTGCTGCAGATCACGCGCATCGACGTGGACGAAGAACTCGACCGCCTGAAGACCCACATCAGCGAAGCCCGCCGCGTACTGGCGCTGAAGGAACCCGTCGGCCGCCGCCTCGATTTCCTCATGCAGGAATTCAACCGCGAAGCGAACACGCTAGGTTCGAAGTCGGTGGACTCGCGTACGACCAATGCCGCCGTGGAGCTCAAGGTGCTGATCGAGCAGATGCGGGAGCAGGTGCAGAATATCGAGTAATGCTTTACGCACTCGTCGCACGGTCCAGCGAACCATGCTTCGTGTTCTCATCGCTGGCGAAGCCGGATGTGCAGGGCGAAATCTATTACTACGTTCGCGTGATCTGCGATCCGCTGCAGCCCTGATCGGACGTTCCCCTCGACCCCACCTAAGGCCGATTGACGGCCGCCCCCGTGCGCTGGAAAGTACGCCGGCGCGGCAAGGGAGCCGCCCAGGGGGAAAACGTGGACGAAAAGATCTGGATTGGCCGGGGCGGGCAGAAGTACGGCCCGTACGAGGAAGCCGCGCTGCGCCGCTGGGTGCACGAAGGCAAGGTCACGTTGGACGTGCTGGCCTGGCGCAGGGGCATGGTGGAGTGGGTGAAGCTCTCCAGCCTGCTGCCGGATGTCGAGGCGCCGCCGCCGATGCCGCCGTCGCCGGCTGGCTGGGACGTGGGTCCCGCTCCATCACCTGCACGTGCGTATTCGCCTGCCTCCCAGGCCCGGGCCGAGCCCGAGCCAGAGCCAGAGCCCGACTTCAACCCGTTCAGCCATCGTCCCGCCGTGAGCTCCTTCAGCGCACGCGACGATGGCGGGTTCGCGCCGGATGTGCGCCGGGGTTTTCCCATGCCGCCTGCGCTGCACTGGTTCGGCGTGCTCGTCCTGGCATTCATCACCGGCGGTGTGTTCGCCTGGGCCTGGGCCTTCGTCCAGGCGAGCTGGGTGAAGAAGATCGACAAGGACAGCAAGTCGATGCTGTTGCTTGGTCTGTCGGCGGTCAGTTATGTCGGCGGCTTCGCCGTCGCGTTTTATGAAAAACCCCCCTTCGGGCCGCTGGTGATGCTCCTGCTCTTCCTTGTCTCGATCGTGCTGTTCTACATCGCCATCTATTCCATGGCAGCTGCGGTCGAACACGATGCCCGCAGGCGAGGCCTGTTTGTGCGGCTCGGCGGCATCACGCTGTTCTTCTTCCACATCTATTACCTGCAGGGCACGCTGACCTGGCTGGGCCGCTGGAAGGGAGCCGGTCTCACCGAGCCGGCGCCGCCGAATGGCGTCATGTGGTGCATCCTGCTGATTCCCTTGCCGGTGGTCTCGATCCTCGCGGCCATCGCGATCCCGCAGTACCAGAACTACATCATCCGCAGCCAGGTCATGGCGGGTGAGATCGCGGCGAGCCCGGTGCGGCAGGCGGTGACGGCCTATTACGGTAACCACGGCCAGCTGCCGCACGACAACCTGCAGGCCGGACTGATGGACGCCACGGCGCTGCAGGCGAAGTATGTAACCGCCATCAGCGTCGAAGACGGCCGCATCTCGGTGACGCTGGGTGGCGAAGCGAATATCAAGGTAGCCGGCGGCGTGCTGACACTGACCCCGGCCGTTGCGCAGGGCGCGCTGCAGTTCACCTGCAGCACGGATACGATCCCGGCGCAGTACCTGCCGAAGGATTGCCGCTAAGCCTCAGCCAGCCTGCAGGCGATCGTCTGCGGGCTGGCGCCCGGGCGCACCCAGCCGGTGCCAGGCCATGGCCAGGCCGCCGAGCACTAAGCCCAGGCCCACCACACCGTTCCAGCCGAACCGGTTCATCAGCCACCCGCTGATGACCGT
>NZ_JBQCFT010000188.1:0-3393 GCF_051958795.1 Luteibacter sp.
TGCTTTCCGGCATGCTGGCCGCGGCGCTGTCGGTCGCGCTGTACAAGGTGGAAGACCTGTTCGCGAAACTCCCGCTGCACTGGATGTGGTGGCCGGCGCTCGCGGGCGTGGTCATCGGCATCGGCGGGTTCATCGAGCCGCGCGCGCTCGGTGTCGGTTACGACGTCATCGACGACCTGCTGCACCAGAACGTCCTGATGCAGGTGGCCGTGGGCCTGCGCGTGGTCAAGGCGATCATGTGGGTGGTGGCGCTGGGCTCCGGCACCTCCGGCGGCGTGCTGGCGCCCTTGCTGATGCTCGGCGCGGGCCTGGGCGTGGTGCTCAGCCGGATCCTGCCGGGCGCGGATCCGATGCTGTGGCCGCTGGTCTGCATGACCGCCACGCTGGGTGGCACGCTCGGGGCACCGCTCACCGCGATCGTCTTCGGTTTCGAACTGACGCACGATAGCCACGCGATGCTGCCGTTGCTGGCCGCGACACTCACTGCGCATGCGTTCGTCACGGTGACGATGCGCCGCTCCATCATGACCGAGAAGATCGCGCGCCGCGGTTACCACATCTTCCGCGAGTACGGGGTCGATCCTCTGGAGCGTCACGCCGTGCGTGAGGTCATGACGACCCAGGTGCAGGCGGTCGATGCGGCGATGCCCCTCGCCACAGTCCTGGCAACGTTCTTCGGCGCCGGCCAGTCACATCGCGCCTTCCCGGTCGTGGCCGGGCAGGTCGTGACCGGCATGGTCGATCGCGCGTCGCTACAGGCGTGGCTTGATGCGGGGTTCAGCGGGATGATCGGCGAAGCACTCGCCGGGGTTACGGTAGAAGTGGCCCAGCCTGGTGACACGTGCCAGCAGGTCGCGGCGCGCATGGCCGTGCATCAGCTCGAACGCATGCCCGTCGTCGATGGCGCGTCGTCGCGCCGGCTGGTGGGCATCGTTTCGCGCAGCGACCTGGTGCGGCCGCTGGATACGCACTTCAACGAGGAACACCGGCGCGAGCGCTTCTGGCGCCCGCGCCCGGGCCCGTCGCGCTAGAACACGTGGCGTAGCAGCCAGAACAGCACCGCGGCCAGCGCGATCGACACCGGCAGGGTCAGCACCCAGGCCAGCAGCATATTGCGGACGGTGGGCCATTGCAGGCCCGAGCCATTCGCGGTCATGGTGCCGGCCACGCCGGATGAGAGAACATGCGTCGTGCTCACCGGAAGGCCGAACCGGTCGGCCGCGCCGATGGTCAGCATCGCGACGACTTCAGCCGAAGCGCCCTGCGCGTAGGTGAGGTGCTGCTTGCCGATGCGCTCGCCGACCGTGCGCACGATGCGCCGCCAGCCGACCATCGTGCCGAGGCCGAGCGCGATCGCGACAGCCACCTTCACCCAGGTCGGGATGAACTTCGTCGCCTTGTCGAGCAGGCCGTGGTAGTTGTCCAGCACGGCCTGGTCGTCCGCGGAGAACGCCGGCTGCTTCTCCTTCGCCATAAGGCGCAGCGCCTCGGAACTCAGGTACATGTTGTTGCGTACGTTGTTCACCTCGTGCTGCGGCAGGTCCGCCAGCGAGGGACGCTGCGCAACCTGGTCCGCGACCGTGGTGGTGAGCTGGTTCAGCGCGGCCAGCGTCTGCGGCGTCGCGTGGCGGCTCTGGATGTAGGTTTCGATCTCGTGGCGCGGATCGGCGATCACGCCGGCACCGGTGGCGTACTTCGACATCGTCTCGCTGGCGTGGTGGGCCACGGAAACGAAGGTCTGCGTCTCGCTGCTGGTCACCGCCTTGTTCAGCGCATATGCGCTGGGCACCGTGCCGATCAGGATCAGCATGATCAGGCCCATGCCCTTCTGCCCGTCGTTCGAACCGTGGGCGAACGACACGCCGGTGCAGGTCAGGATCAGCAGGCAGCGGACCCAGAACGGCGGCGGCTTGTCGCCGTGCGGTTCGGCGTAGAGTTCCGGCGCCTTGACGAAGGTTTTCAGCGCGAGCAGCAGCAGGTAGGCCAGGCCAAAGCCGATCAGCGGCGAGAACAGCAGCGATTTGCCGACGCTGAGCGCCTGGCCCCAGTCCACCGCGGCATTCGCGTCGCCCGCATTCATCATCTGGTTCATCACGCCCACGCCGATGATCGACCCGATCAGCGTGTGTGAACTCGACGAGGGCAAGCCCAGCCACCACGTGCCCAGGTTCCAGATGATCGCGGCGAGCAGCAGCGCGAACACCATGGCGAAACCGGTGCCAGTACCGACATTGAGTACCAGGCCGATCGGCAGCAGTTGCAACACGGCGTAGGCGACCGCACCGCTGGAAATCAGCACGCCGACGAAGTTCCAGCTTCCCGACCACACCACGGCGAAGGTCGCGGGCAGCGAGCGGGTGTAGATCACCGTCGCCACGGCGTTGGCCGTGTCGTGGAAACCGTTGACGAATTCGAAGCCCAGCGCGATCAGCAGGGCAATGCCCAGGAGCACGTATTCGAAGGTAGGACTGGCCGGCGCGACCGTCAGGTCATGGCCGAGTTGGGAACCGACGTAGATAGCCGCGGCGAGGAGCACGCCCCCGAAGACGAGGAGGCTGATCATTCGGGTCTGCGGGGAGCCGACGGGCTGGGAGCTCAGGACGGTGCTGTTCATCGCGTGCCTCCGGTCATGACCTCCTTACAAGTAGCAACGCACTATGACTGTCTGGTGTCAGGATGCACGATCCGTACGCCCGGTTCTTCACATGCCATGCACGCTTGTATGCCACCAACGACCGCACCGACATTCGCAAGGTTCTGGCCCCGTTCGCCGGGAGAAGGCGCTCGTCTGCATGAGTCCCGCTATGCCCATCGCGGTCCATGGCGCGAACCAGATGCAGGGTGATGTCGATGCGCGTTGATGCAACCTTCGACATCCCTTCCGAATGTTCCGCGATCGAAGACAGAGGCGGGACCGCTCTTCTAAAATAGCCGCAATCAGGGTGCTCATTCGCTCCTCGGTATTCACTCACCGGAATCCGTTCATGCCTGGAAAGTACAGCGCGGCCACTCTTCTGCCACCGCTTCGGCTATTCATAGAGGCGCGCAATAAGGCCATCGCGGCGGGCTTCACCGATAACGGTGGGGCGATTCACTCCGTGGAGAGGATTCTGGACCTCCTGGGCCAGCGGGTGAAATATCCGGGCCTGGGCCACATCAACAATCTTAAGAAGTACGAGCATGCCGAGTGCAGCCACGAGGCGCATTTGGCGAGGAAGCGCGGCGAGAAGGTCTTGATCGAGTACGTGATGCCGCAGCGAGACTTTGCGCGCGCCGTCATTGAAGTCGTCAACGGCGGGGCGACTGACGAACAGGTCGTGGCGTTCATTGCCGAACGTTACCGCCTGGTGTTGCTGACTCAGGAGGAGACCACCGCATTAAATCGCCTTAACC
>NZ_JBQCFT010000189.1:0-22222 GCF_051958795.1 Luteibacter sp.
GCGATTCCGCGTGCCGTGCCTGGCAGTCCGGCTACAGGTCTCCGCAGGGCTCGACCCGACAGGAACCCGGACATGCCAGCAGAGCCCCTCACCGTGATCCCCCTCCCCGAAGTGGCTGACACCGCCGCGCCACGTGGCGCCGCCGATCTCACCGAGCAGCGCGGCACCCGCCGCGTTTCCTTCACGCCGAAGTACGGCAGCGAAGCGATCCAGGCCGACGTGCGTTACCTCTGGTGCGGCGCGCCGAACGCGCCCACGGTGATCGTGCAGGGCGGTATCTCGGCGACGCGCGATGTCTGCGCCGGTCGCGAGCGCCAGGGCTGGTGGCAGGAGCTGGTATCCGAAGGCGGCGCCATCGACCTCACCCAGTGCCGCGTGCTCTCGATCGACTGGCTGGTGCCGGCCGACATCGGCGGGGTGGATTCCGTCTCCAGTGAAGACCAGGCCGCGGCGCTTGCCGCGCTGGTCGACGAACTCGGCATCGGCCGCGTGCATGCCTTCATCGGTTCCTCGTACGGCGCCATGACCGGCCTCGCTTTCGCCGCGAACCACGCCGACAAGGTGAAGTCGCTCGTGTTGCTGGCCGGTGCGCATCGTCCGCACCCGCTCTCCACCGCCCAACGCTCCGTGCAGCGCGGCATCGTTCGCCTCGGCATCGAGTCCGGCCGCACGGATGAAGCGCTGGCGCTCGCCCGCCAGCTGGCAATGACCACCTATCGTGGCAGCGAGGAGTTCTCGCGCCGCTTCGCCGCCGGTCCCGAACTGCGCGACGGTCGCTTCTATTTCCCGGTCGAGGATTACCTTGAGCATGCCGGCCGCCGCTTCGTCGAGCGCTTCGATCCGCAGCGCTTCCTCGCGCTTTCCGAATCGATTGACCTGCACGACATCGCGCCGGAGCGCGTGCATGCACCGACGACGCTGGTGGGCTTCCCGTCCGATCGCCTGGTCCCGCTCTCCGACCTGTGCGAACTCCAGCGCCGCATCGGCGGCACCGCCACCCTCGAAGTCGTGGATTCGCCGTATGGCCACGACGCCTTCCTCAAAGAAACCGTGCAGCTCGCCCCCGTGCTGCGTCACGCACTCAACGACTGTTGCGGAGCCCTCTGACCATGACCCGTGAAACCCGCCTGTGTACCCGTGCCGTCCGCGCCGGTATCGAATCCGACACGCAGCATGGCGCCGTCGTACCGCCGCTGCACCTCTCCACGAACTATGCGTTCGAAGGCTTCGGCCGCAAGCGCGCCTATGACTATTCGCGCAGCGGGAACCCCACGCGCGACCTGCTGGCGGAAGCGCTGACCGAGCTGGAAGAGGGTGCGGGCGCGGTGGTCACCAACACCGGTATGTCGGCCGTCGCGCTGGCGCTTGAGCTGGTACCGGCGGGTGGGCTCGTCATCGCGTCGCACGATTGCTACGGCGGCACGTGGCGCCTGCTCGACGCGTGGGCGAAGAAGGGCCGCTTCAGCGTGCGCTTCGTGAATTTCAACGACCCGACCGCGCTGGCCGAGGGCCTCGCCGCGAAACCCGCGCTCGTGTGGATCGAAACCCCGTCGAATCCGCTATTGCGCATCACCGATGTGCGCCACGTTTCACAGGCCGCGCATGCGGTGGGCGCGCTGGTGCTGGTCGACAACACGTTCCTCTCGCCGGCGCTGCAGCAGCCGTTGAAGCTCGGTGCCGACGTGGTCCTGCATTCGACCACCAAGTACATCAATGGCCATAGCGACGTGGTCGGCGGTGCGGTAATCGCCGCTGACCAGGCGATCGCCGAACAGCTGAAGTGGTGGGGCAACTGCAACGGCCAGACCGGTTCGCCGTTCGACAGCTTCCTGACCCTGCGTGGCGTGCGCACGCTCGCCGTGCGCCTGCGCGCCCATGAAGAGAACGCGCGCCGCATTGCCGATCGCCTGGAAGGGCATGACGCGGTGGAGCGTATTTACTACCCGGGCCTGGCCTCGCATCCAGGCCACGCGCTGGCGGCGCGCCAGCAGAAGGGCTTTGGCGCGATGCTCAGCTTCGAGCTGCGCGGCGGTGACGATGCGATCGAAGCCTTTGTCGATGGCATCCAGTACTTCTCGCTGGCGGAATCGCTCGGTGGCGTCGAGAGCCTTGTAGCCCACCCCGCGACGATGACCCACGCCGCGATGGCGCCCGAGGCACGTCGCGTTGCCGGTATCGCCGACAACCTGCTGCGGCTGTCCATCGGCATCGAGGATGGTGACGACCTGATCGACGACCTCGAGGCCGCGCTCGCACGCGCCGCTGCGGTCGCCAACATCACCTCGAAACGCAAGGTCGGCGCATGAGCGCGGTGGTGGCTCCCCTCGCGCCGGAGGCGCCGCAGACCGCCGTGGTGCTGCTCGGCACCGGCGTGGTCGGTCGCGCGTTGCTGACCCTGCTGGCGACGCCTGCCGCAGGCACGCTTCGCCTGGTCGGCGCAGCCAACTCGCGTCGCCAGCATGTACTCGCCGATGGCCTCCGCCCTGCCGACGTGGCCGATGCGCTGGCGAAGGCTCGCGACGGCCGGGACAACGGCCCGCTGCTCGCCGCGCTCGACGCGAGCGGCGCCGGGCGCAAGGTCGTCATCGATGCCACGGCGTGTACGAAGGAGGCCACCCGGCATGCCGAGTGGCTGGAACGCGGATATCACGTGGTGACCGCCAACAAGGCCCTCGCGGGCGGCCACCTCCAGGGCTGGCGCGCGCTGCAGGCGGCTTCGGCCCGCGGCGCCATCTATGGCGATGCCGCCACGGTAGGTGCAGGTCTCCCCGTACTTTCCACGCTGCGCCGCCTGCGCCGCTGCGGCGATAGCCTGCTCACCCTCGAGGGCGTCTTCTCGGGTTCGCTCTCCTGGCTGTTCAACCAGTACGACGGCTCGCGTCCGTTCTCTGCGCTATTGAGCGATGCGCGCCGCCTTGGCTTCACCGAGCCGGATCCGCGTTCGGATCTGTCGGGCGAGGACGTGGCGCGCAAGCTGCTGATCATCGCGCGGCACGCGGGCTTTGCGCTTGGCAGCGACGAGGTCGAAGTCGAGAGCCTCGTGCCTGAAACCCTGCGCGGCCTGGAGACCAGTGCCTTCCTTGAGCGCCTGAAGGAACTCGACGAGCCGCTGGCGCGCCGGCATGCCGAGGCGAAGGCCAACGGCAAGGTGCTGCGCTACCTCGCGCGCCTGAACCAGCGCGGCCGCGCGCGCGTCGGCCTGGTCGAAGTGGGGCCCGAGCATCCTGCAGCGCGCTTGTCGGGCACGGACAATCAATTCGCCCTGACCACGACCCGCTATCACTCGACGCCGCTGGTGATCCAGGGGCCGGGGGCAGGGCCGGAGATCACGGCGCAGGCGCTGCTGGGCGACGTACTCTCGATCTGAGTCCGAAGCTCGGTGTATTGCGTCGCGCCTCTTGATCGGTTCATTCGCTTGCGCGAATGCATGTTTTGAGCGGCTTGCGCCGCCTGAGGCTGGCGTCGTCGCGGGGTCGGGAGCGGTCAGGCCCTGGCGGCCCCAAGGGCCTGCCCGCCCGCAGCTTCCTCAACACACAGAGGCGAGGCGGCGTCAGCCGCTGGTCACACGCATTCGCGCCAGCGAATGAACCGATTCGAAAGCGCGATGTAGTACACGTCACCGGATTTCCGCGAAGGACCAAAAAAAAGGGCGCCCATGGGACGCCCTTTCTCGTCAACGGTGGCCGGTAACCCGCTCGGCCTCATCCGCGCTTGGCGGAAGTGCCGGTTCACCCGGCTCCTCGTCGTGGTCGAACCGTGCGGCCTCCACCATCGGCGTGCGCCAGCCTGAGGACACGCCCCAGAAGTAGAACACCGCGCCGAACACCGCGACGATCGCGAGATCCCAGCCGTACGGGATGTAATCGTGGCCGCCGAAGGTCTTGCTGCCGGCCCACGAGATCACCGCCATGATCGGCAGGTAGGCGATGAGCCACCACGCGCCCTTGAGGTGGCGGCGGAAGTCTTCCCAGCCACTCTTCGCGGTGTAGTAGAAGTACAGGGGCAGTGCGACGACCATCAGGAGGATGATCTCGCCCGTGAGCGGCCACTTGGCCCAGTACAGCAGCTCGGTGGCGAAGATGAAGGCGAGCGCGGCGAGGATCGGCAGGCCGGCGATACGCAGCGGACGCTTGAGTTCCGGTGCCGTGCGGCGCAGCGTCATGACGCTGACCGGGCCGGTGAGGTACGAAATGATCGTCGACACCGAGATAACGGCCGCCAGCGTGCCCCAGCCGCGGAAGAAGAACAGGAAGATGAAGCTCACGACGAGGTTGAGCCACATCGCCGGGCGCGGGATGCCGAAGCGCGGGTTGATATGACCGAAGATCTTCGGCAGGTGGCCATTGCGCTCCATGGCGTAGATCATGCGCGCCGTGGTCGCCGTATACGTGGCGCCGGTGCCGCTGGGGCTCACGAACGCATCGGCGTACAGCAGGATCGCCAGCCAGTTGATCAGCAGCGCGGTGGCGAGCTGCGCGAAGGGCGAGGCGTACTCGAGCGCGGCCCAGCCCTGGGCGAGCTGGTCGGGCGGCACGGCGCCGATGAAGGCGACCTGCAGCAGGACATAGACCACGGTAGCCAGCAGGATCGAGCCGATCACGGCGAACGGCACGCTGCGGCCCGGGTTGCGCGCTTCGCCGGCGAGGTTCACCGGGCTCTGGAAGCCGTTGAAGCTGAAGACGATGCCCGAGATGGCGACCGCGGTGAGGATCGACGAGATGTCGATGGCATGCGTGCCACCGTGCGCGCCGATGTGGAAGTTGCCGCTGTTGAAGCTGGTGCAGATCAGCGCGATGCCGGTGGCGGCGGGCACCACCAGCTTGAACACGGTGATCGCCGTGTTGCTCTTCGCGAAGAGCTTCACGCTCCAGAAGTTCAGGAAGAAGTACACGAACACCAGGACCACCGCGATGGCCAGGCCGGGCGGGGTGAGTTCGCCATGGCCGCCGGTAACGACGTAGAGGTCCTTCGTCCATTTCGCCCATTCCCACGGCCAGGAGGCCATGTACTGGACCGAGGCCTCGGCCTCGACCGGGATGACCGAGACGATGGCGATCCAGTTTGCCCAGCCGGCGATGAAGCCCACCAGCGAACCGTGCGAATAGTGGCCGTAGCGCACCATGCCGCCGGATTCGGGGAACATGGCGCCGAGTTCGGCGTAGGTCAGGGCGATGAACAGGATGATCACCGCGCCGATGATCCAGGCGTAGATGGCACCGGGGCCGGCGAGCTGGGCAGCGTGCCAGGCGCCGAACAGCCAGCCGGAGCCGATGATCGAGCCCAGGCCGGTCAGCATCAGGGCGAACGCGCCGACATCGCGGCGGATATGGTGGTGGGACATGGGTACTCCGGTCGGACGGGCCGGGGTTACCCGGCCCAGGGCGGCACAAGGGCCGGATGATGACAGCCCCCGGCCGCCCTGTCAGCCAGCGATCCCCTACGCAAACGATGGGCACATCGATATACACTGGCCGATGCGGTAAGGAAGAAGGGGTTCGAATGCGATCGAAGGTAGTCGTCAACGGCATATGGCTTGTCGCCATATCGGTATGCGGCATTGCCGCAGCCGAGACGCCGTGGAGCGACAAGGGCCGGCTGATCGATTCGGAGTCATATGACCGTACAGCCAAGGGTTTTTACTTCACCCTGTACCCGGGCGAAGACCCGGTCGAGTCCGTGCGGCGCTGCGCCATAACCATGCGCGAACTGGGCCACCTGGCCTCGGTTTCCTGCTTCGCCTACACCAGCAAGCCGCGTTTCGACACCCGCAAGGGCAAGCTGCGGATCTGCTACACGGCCGTCGCCAACTGGTGGGGGCAGGACGAACCGGTGCGTGTCGAGACCGTTGAGCGGCTGCCCAGGGCCTGCCCAACAAAGTAGGAGCCCACCCTGTGGGCGACATCTTTCGCCTCAGGGCACCAAGCCCTGTGGCGTCACCGCAAACGGCGTCGCTCACAGGGTGAGCTCCTACAGATGCGCGGGAATCAGCACTCGATGACGTTGACCGCCAGGCCGCCGCGCGAGGTTTCCTTGTATTTGTCCTTCATGTCGCGGCCGGTGTCGCGCATGGTGGCGATGACCTTGTCCAGCGAGACGTGGTGCTTGCCGTCGCTCTTGAGGGCCATGCGGCTGGCGTTGATCGCCTTCACGGCGCCCATGGCGTTGCGCTCGATGCACGGGATCTGGACCAGGCCACCGATCGGATCGCAGGTGAGGCCCAGGTTGTGTTCCATGCCGATCTCGGCAGCGTTCTCCACCTGGGTCACGCTGCCGCCCAGCGCCGCGGCAAGGCCGCCGGCGGCCATGGAGCAGGCCACGCCGACTTCACCCTGGCAGCCGACCTCGGCGCCGGAGATCGAGGCGTTCTCCTGGTAAAGAATGCCGATGGCCGCGGCCGTGAGCAGGAAGGTGATGACACCATCCTCGCTCGCGCCCGGGCAGAAGTGGCGGTAGTAGTGCAATACGGCCGGGACGATGCCTGCGGCGCCGTTGGTCGGCGCGGTGACCACGCGGCCACCGGCGGCGTTTTCCTCGTTCACCGCCAGGGCGTAGAGGTTCACCCAGTCCAGGATCGTCAGCGGATCACGCAGCGCGGCTTCCGGCTGGGCGCGCAGCTCGGCCGCCATGGCCGGCGCGCGGCGGTTCACCTTCAGGCCGCCGGGCAGGGTGCCCGGCGAGCGCAGCCCGCGGGCGACGCAATCCTGCATGGCCTTCCCGATGGTGAGTAGGCCCGCGCGGGTTTCTTCCTCGGTGCGCCAGATGCTCTCGTTGCGCATCATGAGCTGAGCGATCGTGAGATTGTTCTCAGCGCACAGGGCCAGCATCTGGTCGCCGGTGGAGAACGGGAAGGGCTGCTCGCTGGTATCGGCCACGATGCGGTCTTCCGCCGCCTCGTCCGGGTTCACCACGAAGCCGCCGCCCACCGAGTAGTAATCGCGCGTCGCCAGCTCGTTGCCCTCGGCATCGTAGGCGGAGAATCGCATGCCGTTGGTGTGGAACGGGAGCTTCTGGCGCTTGTTGAACACCAAGTCGGCCTTTTCGTCGAAGGCGATCTCGTGGCGGCCGAGGATGCGGATGCGCTTCGTCGAACGGATGCGCTCGAGCGTGGCCTGGATCCCGTCCGGATCGACCCGGTCGGGCCATTCACCCTCGAAACCCAGCAATACAGCCTTGTCGGTGCCGTGGCCGCGACCGGTCATGGCCAGCGAGCCGAACAGCTCGCAGCGCACGCGCGCCACGCGCTCGAGCACGCCTTTTTCCTCCAGCCAGTGCTCGGCGAAGCGCGCGCCGGCGCGCAACGGGCCGACGGTGTGGGGGGGGGACGGACCGATGCCGATCTTGAAGAGGTCGAAAACGCTGACTGCCATGGCTGGACGTGGGGTTGGCTATGGGGAATAGCCGGTTATTCTACGCCCGACCACTGACTGCCCCATACACCCCCGCATGTACGCGTTCACACTGTTCCAGCGCGATGACTGCCACCTCTGCGACCAGGCCCTGGATGTGCTGGCCGGCGCCGGCTTCCCGGAGTTCTCGTCGGTATGGATCGATGAGGACGACGCGCTGGAAGCCCGCTATGGCACGCGTGTGCCGGTGTTGCGACGCAGCGACGGCGTGGAGCTGGACTGGCCGTTCGATGTGGTGGCTGTCAGGCAGATCGTCTCTCCGTAGGAGCCCACCCTGTGGGCGACGCCGTTCGCGTTGCTCGCGAAGCTTGCCTTGGGTCCCTACGCGAAGGATGTCGCCCACAGGGTGGGCTCCTACGAGGGGCCGCAGCCGCTCGTGAGCTCAGCGCTTAAGCCGCCGCAGGATCTCCTCCCGCGCCTCACGCAGGATCGAATCGCGGTCGAGGCTCGCGACGACATCGGCGACGGCGCGCTTGGCGCCATGGTCACCCCACGACTTACCCGACACGAGGTAGCGTTCCGCCGCGCGGCCGATGAGCACGGTGGCGTACCAGCCCAACGCGCCCTGTGCGGCGGCGGTCACCACCACGGAGAGCCCGCCACTCAGGCCCTTCAGCGCGGAAGCAACCAGTTGCACGCCCCACACGGCACCCATCAGCGCGGCAAGCTGTGTACTGATCACCGCCACGAGCCGGCCCGACTCCGCCCGGGTCAGCGGCAAGCCGTACACACGGCTTAACTGCACGACCATCGCGGCATCCAGCCCGCCGGCGAGCAGCAAATCAGCCACGGGCACCGGGTTCAGCGCGACCGCGACGGCCTTGGCGATGCAGTACTGGCGAATGACGCCGGACGCTACTTCGCGCCGCGCGGTCGCGATGCGCGCCGTCACCTGGTCGGTCAGGCGGCCCGCGAACAAGCCGGCATGGATGGCCGCCAATGCCTTGCCCTCGCGTTCCGCGATCGCCACGAGGCGCTGCTTCAGTGCGGCCACATCGGCCGGGCGCGGCTCGCTCGTCACGGTCTCGTGTCCGCGCGCATCCACGCTCACGACCGTTGGCGGCGCAGGCCGTGCCGCTACCGCGAGCACGTCCTCGCGACGCACCAGACCTGCGGCGTGCTCGCGCAGGCGCTCGAGCAGTCCATCGCGCTCGTCATCACCATAGCGGTCGGCCTTGTTCAGCACGAGGAGCAGCGGCCGAGCGGTCGCCGCCAGCGTGCGCAGGGCGTCACGTTCCTCGCGGGTGAGGTCACCATCGGCTACGAACACGATCAGGTCGCTGACTTCGGCCACTTCATACGCCAGCTTTTCGCGCGCTTCCCCGCCGAGTTCGTTGATCCCCGGCGTATCGATCAACACGAGGCCCGCGTGTGCCGCCTCGTCCAGGCGCACCGCGTCGGCTTCCGTGGTCGTGCCGTGCAGCACGCCCATGGCGAACGCATCGCGCCCGAGCAGTGCATTGCCGAGTGCCGACTTACCGGCAGATACCCGGCCGAACACGGCGACATGCAATTCCTCGCGCTCGATGCGTTCGAGCATCGTTTCCACGCGTTGGAAATCGGAAGCCATGGCCGCGCGCACGTCGGCCGGGATCGATGCATCGTCGAGCAGGCTGCGCAGGCTCGCGCCCACGGCACCGCCGCGCGTATCCGCCGTGGACGCGGCGGGCGCGTCACGGCGGAAGCGGCCGGCAAGGCCGCGCAGGCGGTTGCGCCAGCTTTCGCCCACGGCTTACTTCGGCAGCAGGTTCAGCGTGCCATTGACCAGCACGTCATCGGCGATGGTGCCGGTGTCCTTGTACTCACCGCTGCCCACGCCGAAATCGAGGCGCTTCAGGCTGCCGGTGACCGACAGGCGTGCACCACCCGCGGCGGGGTTGAACACCACCTTCAGCTGCACGGGCCTGGAAACACCATGCAGGGTCAGCATGCCGTTCGCGATGACGTTGCCCTTAGCGTCCTTGGTGAAGCCCGAGGTGACGTAATGCGCCTTCGGGAATTTCGACGCGTCGAAGAAGTCCGCCGTCGGGAGTGCCTTGTCGCGGTCGCTGTCACCGGTCTTCGCCGTGGCGACGTCCACCGTCACGTCGAACTTCGCCGTCGCCAGGTTGGCCGGGTCGTAGCTGATCGCGGCATCGAACTTGCCGAACGAGCCATCGAACTGCTGGCCCTGGAACTTGCCGCTGAAGCCGAGCGTGCTGCCGGGGCCGACCTTGTAGTCCGCCGCGGAGGCGGCAAACGGGAGGGCGAGGGCAAGGGCCAGCACCGAAAGGCGGCGGGTGGACAGGATCATGGCGTATCTCCGGGAGGGGTGGGGGCGTTCCGCCGGCCACGCCCGAACGGCAGCATGCGGCGGAGGGTGTCATCGCGGTCGATGAAGTGATGCTTGAGCGCGCCACCGACGTGCGCGACCAGCACCAGCAACAACAGCCAGAACAGATACACGTGCACCGTGCCGAGCGTATTGGAAAGATCTTCGTTCTTTTCCACGAGCGCCGGCAGGTTGAACTGCTTGAAATACTGCAGGGGGAAGCCGTGCGCGGAATTGAAGGCCCAGCCGCTGAGCGGGATGGCCACGATCAGCAGGTACAGGAACCCGTGTACGACGTGCGCGGCGAGCTGCTGCCAGCGCGGTGCGGGTTCATCGGCTGGCCGGCGGTCGAACATCTTCCACGCCAGGCGCAGCACGAACAGCGCAAGCACCGTGAGGCCGATCGACTTGTGCAGCGCGAACATGTTGATCTTGTTCAGCGAGGGCTTCAGGCCGTCCATCCACAGCGCGAACGCGCCGTTGCCAAGGATCAGCAACGCCATGAGCCAGTGGAAAGTCTTGGCGACGGTGCTCCAGCGGGTGGGCTCACTGCGCATGGGCATCGGGTGTTTCCTTGTCGTGGCTGGCGGGGCTTTCACCACCGCGGATGGCTTCGAGTTCCAGCCAGACCGTCACTTGTGTGCCGACCGAGCCGGTGTTGGAGGTCATGCCGAACTGCGTGCGGTCGAGCACGATGCTGGCCGAGAAGCCCGCGATGGTATGCAGGCCGTAGATCGTCTTGCCGACGCGGTTCACGCGGAAGGGAATGTCGAGCGGCACGGTGACGCCGCGCAGGGTCAGCTTCCCGTGCAGCGTGCCTTCCTCATCCGTACGCTTTTCCACCGAGTCGCTGATGAAGCGCGCCGTCCGCGCATGGTCGGTATCGAGCAGGCTGCTGCCCCGTACCGCCTTGTCCCACTCGGCATCGCCCATGTTGACCGACGCCAGGTCGATCGTTGCATCCACTGACGACGCGGCCCAGTTCGCAGGATCGAACCTCAGGGTACCGTCGGTAATGCGCAAGCGGCCGAATGCCCGGGAAAAACCGTTGTGGTCGACGTTGAACACGACCGAGCTGTGCACGGGGTCGATCTGGTAGGCCTGGGCCTCGGCGTGGGCACCGCCCGCAGCCGAAAGGGCGGCCAGGGCCAGCATGCCGGCGAAGAGATGTCGCATCAGGGGCCTGCTCCATCGCGGGGCCGCCAGGGCGGCCGATGGGAAAGAGTGTGGCCGACGACGCCGGCCTTGTCAGCCCGTGCGCCGCGAACGGATTGTTCACTCAGCGATCCCGCAGGGCATCGGTGGTGAGTTCCGCCAGGCGCCGCAGGCGGTTGCCACGGGTATCCGCAAGAAGTTCACGCATGCGCTCGCCGGCCTCGGCCTGGTCCAGCGTATGGTGCGCTGCCAGCGTGGTGGCCAGCGCCTTGCCCAGGCTGTCGAAGACCAGCGCGTAGGCGAACGCATGCAATACGCCACCGCCCAGGGTGCCCAGGCCCGGGAACGCCTTCAGCGCGTTACCGGCCACCGCCAGCACGACGGAGGTGCCGGTGCGTACGGTCAGGCGTACCTGCTTGAGCAGCGCCTCGATCTCTACGTCGGTCACCCGTACGCCGTACAGGTCGGCCAAAGCGCGGACGAGCCCCGTGGCGAGCACGCCCTGGATCACGAGGTCGGTACCGGGGGCCACGGCCGCCATCGCGCCGACGATCGCGCGCCGTGCATAGCGCGTGACGATCCGTTCGGCCTCGGCCGCACGCTGCGCCTGCTCGAGTGCCGACGTCCGTTCGTGCAGGCCGGCGAGCACCGCATTCTCGCGTGCCGGTTCAAGGGCGTCGGCGCCGACGGAGACCAGCCGTTGCACGGCGGATACCAGGTCCGCGACATCGGGCTTGCGCTGGCGCCGGACCTCTTCGCTGCCGCCGTCGGCCAACGCACGGGTAAAGCGTTCCTCACCGCCTGCGCTCGCAAGTACCACGGCATCGGGCAGGCCAGCGGTCGTTGTCCGCAGGTGTTGCGTGATGTGCGCGCGTTCTTCGGCGCTCCACTGGTCGGCCTTGTTGAGCGCAAGGACCAGTGGCTTGCCGAAATCACCGAGCCATTGCAGTTCGCTGGCCTGGGCGCGGGTGAGGTCGCCCGCGCAGAGATAGATCACAGCGTGGGCGCGCAGGACTTCGTCACGCGCCATCTGCTCACGTGCTTCACCGCCCGCCTCGGCGCTGCCGGGGACATCGGCGATGACCCATCCCGTCCCATCGGGTGCGGTGCCGGTGTAATGCGCCACATCGCGCGTGGTGCCGCCACGCGCGTCGCTCTGCACGGCTGCGTTCGGAACGAGCGCCTTGATCAGTGTCGATTTGCCGGTCGAGATCTCGCCGAACACGGCCAGGTGCACCGTTCCCGTCGCGCGTCGTCGGTCGAGTTCGCCGAGTTCGCTGCGAAGTTCCTCAACCTCGGCGCCTGATGAGCGCAGCTCCGCGAGGCGTGATTCCAGGGATGCACGGTCGGGAGCCTGAACGGGCGCGCGCGGTGTGCGCGGGCGCAGCCACCAGGCGCCGAGCGCGATGCCCGCCAGGACGCTGACGGCGAGCAGGCCACCGACCAGCCAGCGCAGCCCCTCGGGGAGCGCCATGAAGCGCTGTGCCAGCGCGATCGCGCGCTCCAGCGTGGCGACCAGCAGCCAGGCGAGGGCGGCGATGCCGACGGCCGCCACGAGCAATCGAAGTCGACGAGACATGTCCCGCATTCTACGGGCAAGCGCGTCGGTGATGCCTTACATGAATAAAGGGCTCGGGCCGGGTCTGTCGCGGCGGCCTCGCGTGGCATCATCCGCGCCGGACTAGGAACTAGGCGTATGCACCACACGCACTTGGCGAGATGGATTCTCGTGGCAATGGCTTTCGCCGTTGTCATCATGCCCGCGCGGGCGAGCAGCATGCCACCCGTTCCCACGCCTCAGTTCCGCAGTTATGGGCTGCACGAGGGCCTGCCGAGCAGCAAGGTCAACGCGGTCGCGCAGGATGGGCCAGGCTTCGTGTGGGTCGGCACCGCATCGGGGCTCTCGCGCTTCGACGGCGTCTCGTTCACCACGCCGCCCCTGGGGCCGGATGCGGCCCACGCGCTGCCTGCCGCGGCGGTTACCGCCCTGTTGGTGGACAGGGAAGGACGCATCTGGATCGGCGGCGCCGAACTTGGCCTGGGCCGCTACGATCCCGCGACCGGCGGCTTCATCCACTGGCGCGATGGCCTGGTCGATCCCGACGTGCGCGTGATCGCGCAGACCCGCGATGGCTCCATCTGGGTGGGTACGGCGGATGGCCTCGACCGGATCGGGCCCGACGGCAGTGATCCCGAACACTTTGGCGCAGGGCCCGGTGAACTCGGTTCGACATCGGTCCACGCGTTGCGTGCCGACGACGACGGGCGGCTGTGGATCGGCACGGACCAGGGTATCGATGTGCTGGAAGCCGACGGGCGCAAGCTGCAGCACGCGTCCTTCGATGATGGCGAGGCGCCACGCGTGCTGGGCATCGATGTGCATGGCCCGGATGTCACCGCCGCCACGTCGCTGGGCCTATATCGACGAGCGGCGGACGGCACGTTCCGGCGGGACCGGCGCATTCCCGCCATGCCGGTGTACGGCACGCTTGCCGATAGCCATGGAACCACCTGGATCGCCAGCATGGACGGCCTGCTGATGCTCGACCGCCACGGTCGCGTGCACGGCGTGGCCGGTGCGTGGACCGCGCAGGGCGGATTGCCGGGCCGGTCGGTGCGCGGCCTCATGGAGGATCGCGAGCACGGCCTGTGGTTCGCGTTGAACGATGGCGGGCTGGGTTATCTCGGCCCCAGCTGGGAAGACTTCACCCGCTTCGCCCACGTGGCGACCGATCCGCAGAGCCTGCCGGGCCGCACGGTGACAGCGGTTGCCGAGCACGGCGATGGTCATCTCTGGGTCGGGGGATTGCGTGGCTGGGTGAGGGCGTTCGACCCCGCGACGGGGCGGACCGGGCGCGCGTTCGATATCGGCACGGCGCGGGTGCAGGCGCTGCTGGAGACGCGCATGGGCGACGTGCTCGCCGGCACGGTGGATGGCCTGACCCGGATCCACGCGGGGCGCGTCGCGCCCTGGCTGCGCGATGAGATCACCCGGCCGGTGACCACGATGACCCAGGCCCCGGACGGCACCGTGTACGTCGCCGCCGTTGGCGAAGGCGTTTTCGCGCTCGACCCGTCGCTACGGCACGCCGTGCCCCTGCTTTTCGACGAACCGCGCCGCGGCGCGTTCGACACCCGCCAGGTCGAGATCGTCGGCGGCGACCTCTGGCAGGCGAGCCTCGCGGGGCTGGCTCGGCGCGACCGTTACGATGGCCGCATGCGTTTCATCACCGGTGTCGCGCCCGGGCGCGTCCATGCCTTCGAGCCCGATGAGGACGGTTTCTGGGTCGTGCGGCCCGGTGTGCTCGAGCACTACACCTGGGAGGCCGGCCGTGCCGTCCTCGATCGTTTGCTCGGGGGCGCGCAAGGTTTCCCATCCGCCGACATCCTCAACATCCGCCGCGATGCCACCGGCCGGCTGTGGATGTATGGGCAGACGGGGGTGTGGCGCTTCGATCCACGCACGGGTGGCTTCCGCCCGTTCGGCCTCGCCGATGGACTGGCAAATGGCGAGTTCACCCATGCCACCACGGTGCGGCTCGCCGACGGCACCACATACGGCGCGACGCTCGGCGGCCTGGTGGGGTTTCGTCCGGACCGCCAGCGCGATCATTCGCGCAAGCCCGGCGTCGCGGTGCTCGGCGCCAGCGTGCTGCGTGGTGGCAGGCGCATCGCGCTGGAGCCCGACGGCGGCGTCTTCCGACTTGCGTGGGACGACCGCGAACTCAGCGTGCGCGCACGCGCGCTTTCCTACGTGAACCCCGACCGGAACCGCATCGATTTCATCCTCGGGCGCGGCGCCGAGCGCAGCGTCCTCCGGACCGGCAAGGAAGGTGAGGGCCAGTTCGCTCCGCTGGCCCCGGGCGTGTATCGCCTTGACGTTGTCGGTCGCGGTCGCGACGGCATCGACGGCGAACTGCCCGCACCGTTCGCCATCGAGGTCGAGGCGCCGCCGTGGCTCCGCTGGTGGGCATGGGTCGCTTATGCGTTCGTCGCACTGGTCGCGGTCGCCGCTGTCGTGCACGCGGCGCGCTCGCGGGTGGGCCAGGCGATGCGCGTGCAGCTCGCCGAACAGCAGCAACGGCTGGCGGAAGAGGCGAACGCGGCGAAAACGGAATTCATGGCGACGCTCGGCCACGAGATACGCACCCCGATGACCGGCGTGCTCGGCATGGCCGAGCTGATTTCGCGCACCCCGCTGGACGAGACGCAGCGCGCCTATGTGGAGGCCGTGCGCCGCTCGGGTGCCATGCTGCTGCGCCTGGTGAACGATGCGCTGGACCTGACCCGGATCGAGGCACGTCGCCTGGTGCTCGAGCCGGAATGTACTTCGCCGCGGGCGATCGCCGAGGCGGCGATCGACCTGGCCACCGCCGCCGCACACGAGAAAGGCCTCGCGCTGATCCTCGACGTGGACCCGCAGGTACCGCGAGCCCTGCGTGCGGACCCGGTGCGCTTGCGCCAGATCGTGCAGAACCGCGTGAACAATGCCGTGAAGTTCAGCGAGCGGGGTGGGGTGACGGTGCAACTGGCCGGGCGCGACGCTGAGTTCGAGCTGGTCGTGCGCGACACTGGCCCCGGCATCGACCCGGCATTGATGGGGCGCCTGTTCACGCGCTTCGAGCAGGGCGGCACGAAGCAGCGTGGCGAAGGCTCGGGCCTGGGGCTCGCGATCTGCCATGAGCTCTGCACGCTGATGGGCGGCAAGATCGCGGTGGATAGCGTGCCTGGCACGGGCAGCGTGTTCACGGTGCGCCTGCCGCTGCCCGAATGCGCGTGCAAGGGCCAGGCGTGTGCAGCGGGCGCGACCGTGCCGGAGCGCGATGCCGGGCGCCGGGTGTTGCTCGTGGAAGACGATGCGGTCATCGCCGACGTCATCGCGGGGCTCCTGCGGCAGCGCGGGAACGAGGTGGCCGTGGTGGGCGATGGCCTGCAGGCGCTCGCCGAACTGTCGCGCGCATCGTTCGACGTGATGCTGCTCGACCTGGACCTGCCGGTGATGGATGGTTTCCAGGTGGCGCGCATGGTGCGTCGGATGGAGCAGGCCGCGACCATGCCGATCATTGCCGTGACGGCGCGTTCCGCGGGCGATGAAGGAGAGGCGGTGCGCGAAGCCGGCATGGATGCGCTGTTGCGCAAACCACTGACCGGTGACGGGCTCGCGGCCGCGCTCGAGGGCGTGGCCGCGTGATCGGTGCGCGCTAGCCGAAGCGGCGGAAGTAAGCGAGCGCGCCGGCGACCAGCAGGCCCGTGGGCAACAGGTTGGCGAGGAGCGGCGGCAGGCCGTACACCGTCCCGAAGTTCACCATGGCGCCCTGCAGGAAGTACCAGCCGATCGCGAGGATGATGCCGATGAAAAGCCGCTTGCCGAAGCCGCCCGAACGCAGCGAGCCGAAGGCGAACGGCATCGCGCAGAGCACCAGCACCAGTACGTTGAACGGGAAGATCACCCGGCCCCAGAACGCGACCGCGTAGGCGCCGGGGTTCTGGCCGTTGGATTCCAGGTAACGCATGTTCCGGCGCAGGTCGGACATGGAGAGGTATTCGGGGTGGATGATCGACTGCTCCAGCACGTGCGGGTTCAGTCGTGATTTCCACGTCTGGGTCGGGGCGGTCAGCGAATGGATGCCGGTCTCGTCGCGCGTGCTCGTGCGGACGTTGGTCATGACCCACTGGTTGCCATCGTGGATCGCACTGTCGCCATGCGAGAACTCGGCGACCTGGCCATCCGGCGTGAACGAGAACACCCGCACGTCCACCAGCTTCACCGTGGTGAGGTCACCTTCCTGCGTGGCGATGGCGGACTTCGCGTTGATGATCTTCCCCGCATCGCGTGCCCAGAGGCCGCTGCTTGTCGAGCCGAGGTTGCTCGAGCGCATGCGCACCTGGATGGCCTGGGCGTGCTGGTCGCCATAGGGCGCGGCCGTTTCGCCCATGATGACCACGAGCACGGTCAGCGCGGCGACCACGCCGACGGCCGATACGCCAATGCGCAACTTGGACATGCCCGCCGCGCGCAGCGCGGTGAGCTCGCCGGTGGCGGCCAGGCCACCCAGGCCCAGCAGGCCGCCGATGAGGGCGGCATTGCTGAACATCTGGTACAGGCGCCGCGGCACCGTCAGCATGATGTAGGCGATGGCGTCGTACAGCGTGAACCCGTTCTTGCCGATGTTGCCCAGCTGGCGGACGAACTGGGTGAGCGCGTCGAAGCCGGTCAGTACCAGCCACACCAGCAGCAGGGTGCCGAGGACGCTGGCGCCGATGAGGCGATCCGCGCGCTTGATCGTGAGCGTGGCCATCAGGCGGTTCCCTTCACGCGGCGCGGTGCGTTCTGCCGCCAGAAGATCCAGGCGGCGATACTGAAGACGATGATATGTAGCACCCAGATCGGGATCGAGGTGCCGAGGCTGCCCTTGATGATGTGCGCGCGGGCGATGAGCTGCCATACGACGTACAGGAAGTACGCCAGCACGGCGATCAGCAGGCGGCCGTAGCGTGCGTCGCGCGGGGCCTGCCGCGACATCGGCAGCACCATCATCATGAGCACCAGGGTCGATACCGGGGCGGCGAAGCGGGAGACCAGCTCGCCCAGCGCCTCGGCCGTCCCCGCCTTGAACAGCTGGGTGGTCGTCGATTCGTGGGCCGGATCGGAGTCGTCGTCATCGTCGCTGATGTTGGACAGGGACACGTCGTTGCGCTCGTACTTCATGCGCCGCCAGTTGTCCCCGGCCAGCGGGATCTCGAACTGCCAGCCGTCGAACAGGGCGAGGAAGCGATCCTGGCCGTTGCTCTCCTGGTACATCTGGCCGTGTTTCGCGTTGACCACGCGGACCTGCGGATTGCCGTCGGAATCGACCCGGTCGGTAGCGAGGAAGGTCTTGCCCAACACCGTGCCATCCCGGCTCAGGGTATCGACGAAGATGATGCCGCCCTTGCCAGGCAGCTCGGTGAAGCGGCCGGCATCGAGGCCGGCGGCGATGACCGACTTGTTGGCCGTGGCGATGGCCTGATCCGCGGTGCGGGCCGACCACGGGCCCAGCCAGAGCGAAAGCAGGCCCACCAGGATGGTCGTGAACACGGCGAGCAGGGTAACCGGGCGGAGCATGCCGCGCGGGCCCATGCCCGAGGAGGCCAGCACGTGCATCTCGCTCTCCCGGTACATCCGGCCCAGGGCGATCAGGGTGCCGAGGAAGGCCGCCATGGGCAGCAGGGTGGAGAGCAGGTCCAGCATCTGCAGGCCCAGCACCTCGAACATGATGCTCGGCTGGATACTGCCGTTCGCCACCTTCTGGAGCACCCCCGCGAAGGCGCCACCGGCGAAGATGACCAGCAGCACAATGGCGGTCGCCAGGATGCCGTAGGCCAGTTCGCGGAGGAAGTATCGGTCGAGGATGCTGAGCATTTGGTAGAATTAGCGGTTGGAGCCGCGTCAGTCCCGGCCGGCAAACCTTAAGTCTAGCCTGTCCGCGCCCCGGACGGCTTTCGCAGGACAGTAAGTCATGACGGTTCAGTTCAGCCTTGGTTCCAATGCTCCCGAGTCAACCGCCACCCCGGTCGCCGTGGTCGGCGTCTACGAGAACGGTATCCTGACCAGCGCCGCGGCCCGTATCGATACGGCCGCAAACGGCGCCATCAAGCGGCTCGTCGAAGCCGGCGATGTCACCGGCAAGGTCGGCAACGTGGTCACCCTGCTGCACCTGGCAGGCATCGCGGCAGCCCGTGTGCTGGTCGTGGGCCTGGGCGCCCAGAAGACCTTCGACGCCGCCCGCTACCAGCGCGTGACCCTCGAGGCCGCCCGTGCCATCGGCCGCCTGCCGGTCACCGAGGCCGCCAGCTGGCTGCCGGAAGTGGACGTCCCGGGCCGCGATGCCGCCTGGAAGCTCCGCGTCGCGGCGCTGGCGACCGACCATGCCGCTTACCGCTACACCGCCACGGTGAAGCCGCGCGACAAGGCCCAGCCGGAGCTCACCGCCATCACTTTCGCCGGCCCGGCCGATGCCGAGGCGGGCCTGGACCAGGCCCGCGCCATGGCTGAGGGCGTCCGTTTCGCCCGCGAACTGGGCAACCTGCCGCCGAACATCTGCAACCCCAACTACATCGCCGAGCAGGCCCGCGCCTTTGCCGAGAAGCATGAGGGCGTCACTTACGAGGCCCTCGACCGCGCCGACATGGAGCGCGAAGGCTTCGGCTCGCTGCTCGCCGTGGCCCGCGGTTCGGCCAACGAGCCGCGCCTGGTCATCCTGCAGTGGAACGGCGGCAAGGACGGCGAGCGCCCCTACGCCTTCGTCGGCAAGGGCATCACCTTCGATACCGGCGGCATCAGCATCAAGCCGGGCCCGGGCATGGAAGAGATGAAGTTCGACATGGGCGGCGCCGCCGGCGTGCTCGGCGCCTTCGTGGCTGCGGTCGAGATGAAGCTCCCGGTGAACCTGGTCTGCGTGGTCCCGGCCGTGGAAAACATGCCGGACGGCAATGCCTACCGCCCGGGCGACGTGCTCACCAGCCTCGCCGGCATCACCATCGAGGTGCTCAACACCGACGCGGAAGGCCGCCTGATCCTGTGCGATGCGCTGACCTACACCGGCAAGCGCTTCGACCCGCACACCATGATCGATGCCGCCACGCTCACCGGCGCCTGCGTCGTGGCGCTGGGCAAGCACGCCTCGGGCCTGATGACCAAGGATGAATCCCTCTCGGCCGAACTGCTGGCCGCCGGCGAGGACACCCTCGACCGCGCCTGGCGCCTGCCGCTGTGGGACGACTACCAGTCGCAGCTGGAATCCGGGTTCGCCGACGTGGCCAACATCGGCGGCAAGTACGCCGGCGCCATCACGGCCGGCTGCTTCCTGGCCCGCTTCACGGAAGGCCGCCGCTGGGCGCATCTGGACATCGCCGGCACGGCGTGGGACGAGGGTCGCAAGGGCCTCGCCACCGGCCGCCCGGTGCCGCTGCTGACCCAGTGGCTGCTCGACCGCGTCAACGGCTGATCGCACCCGATGCCGCGCGCCGACTTCTACCTGATCGACAAGCCGCGTTTCCGCGAGGATCCCCTGCTGCTGGTCTGCGAGCGCGCGAAGCGGGCGTTCGGCGCGGGCCAGCCCACGCTGATCCTCACCCGTGATTTCGAGCAGGCCGAGGCGATCGACGAGTACCTGTGGTCGTTCGACGAAGACGCCTTCATCCCCCACCAGCTGGCGGGGGATGAGGACGACGAGAACACCGCCGTGCTCATCGTGCCGCCCGGCGTCGAAACCGCCGACCGCCCCATGGTGATCAACCTGCGCGATGTCTGCGCGCCCGGGCGGTTCGAGCGGGTGCTGGAGGTGGTGGCCGCGGACCCGGCCGAGCGCGATGGCTCACGAACGCGCTGGGCGGAGTACAAGCGCGGCGGGTTCGAAGTGAACAAGCACGATATGTAAAAAGAAAACCCCGCCGAGGCGGGGTTTTCTTTATCTTTCGTAGGAGCCCACCCTGTGGGCGACATCTTTCGCCGCCACGCCGCAGGCCCTGCTGCGTGATCGCGAAAGATGTCGCCCACAGGGTGGGCTCCTACCAAGGGAGAGGCTCAGCGCCCCAGCTTGCGAGCCTGATCGCGCATGGCATCGGCCTGGCGGGTCCAGTCGGTGATGCGCTGGCGCTCCTGCTCCACCACTTCGGCCGGTGCATTGGCGACGAAGCTGGCGTTGCCGAGCTTGGCTTCGCACTTCTTGATCTCGCCTTCGACGCGGGCGATTTCCTTGGCGAGGCGGGCCTTTTCGGCGCCGACATCGATCAGGCCTTCCAGCGGGATCAGCGCGCGCATGCCGCCGACGATGGCGACCGCGGCGGCGGGCTCTTCACCCTCGACCCACAGCGGCGATTCGACGCGGCCGAGGAACGCGATCTGGGCGGCGAATTTCGTGGCGCGCGCGCGATCGGCTGCATCGCCATCGGCGAACAGCAGCGGGATGACCTTGCCCGGGGCGATGTTCATCTCGGCGCGGATGCGGCGCACGCCGGTGAGCACGCCCTTCACCCATTCGATCTCGGCCGTCGCCGCGGCATCGCCCGTGACATCCCCGGCCTCCGGGTAGGGACGCAGCATGATCGTTTCGCCCTCGATGCCAAGCACCGGGCGGACGTTCTGCCAGATCTCTTCGGTAACGAAAGGAATCAGCGGATGCAGCGCGCGGAGCAGGGTCTCCAGCACGTGGACGAGCGTGTAGCGCGTCGAGGCGATGGCTGCCTCATCGGTGCCATTCAGCGCCGGCTTCGACAGCTCGAGGAACCAGTCGCAGAACTCGTTCCAGGTGAACTCGTACAGGGCCTGCGACGCGAGGTCGAAGCGGTAGAGCGCGAGCTGCTCCTTCACCGTCGCCAGCGTCTCGGCCAGGCGGGTGAGGATCCAGCGCTCGGCTTCAGTCGTCGGTGCGACCTCGTGCACCGGGCCTTCGCCCAGGTTCATCAGTACGAAGCGCGATGCGTTCCACAGCTTGTTGACGAAGGCCTTGTAGCCGGCGGCACGCTCCAGGTCGAACTTGATGTCGCGACCGTGCGTGGCAAGCGAGGCGAAGGTGAAGCGCAGGGCATCCGCGCCGAACGAGGGAATGCCCTCGGCGAATTCCTTGCGGGTGGCCTTCTCGATCTTCTCGGCCATCTTCGGCTGCATCAGGCCCTGCGTGCGCTTGGCCAGCAGGTCGTCCAGGCTGATGCCATCGATGATGTCGAGCGGATCGAGCACGTTGCCCTTCGACTTCGACATCTTCTGGCCATCCTTGTCGCGGATGAGGCCGGTGAAATAGACATCCTTGAACGGCACTTCGCCGGTGAAGTGGTCGGTCATCATGATCATCCGGGCGACCCAGAAGAAGATGATGTCGAAACCGGTGACGAGCACGTTGGTCGGGAGGTAACGGTCGAAGCCGCGCTCGGCCTGGGCCTGCGGATCGGGCCAGCCCAGCGTGCTGTGGCTCCACAGGGCCGACGAGAACCAGGTTTCCAGCACGTCGGCGTCGCGACGCAGCGCGCCGGTGTAGCCCTGTTCCGCGGCGAGCTTCGTGGCTTCCGCCTCGTCGTGCGCGACGATGATCGCACCGGAGTCGGTGTACCACGCCGGGATCTGGTGGCCCCAGGTGAGCTGGCGGCTGATGCACCAGTCCTGGATGTTGGTCATCCAGTGGCGGTAGGTGTTGATCCAGTTTTCCGGCACCAGGCGGACCTTGCCTTCCTCGACGATCTCGAGGCCGCGTGCCGCCAGCGTGTCCATCTTCACGAACCACTGCCACGTGAGGTACGGCTCGATCACCTGGCCGGTACGGTCGCCACGCGGCACCTGCAGCTTGTGCTTCTTCGTCTCGACGAGCAGTTCCTG
>NZ_JBQCFT010000190.1:0-9095 GCF_051958795.1 Luteibacter sp.
CCGGCCGCGCCGCGCGCCACCACCCCGGGGGCAAAACCGCGCGGGGGGCGCCCCACCCCCAATATTTTTTTGGGCGTGCGGGCGGGTGCGGGGGGTCGGAGCCGGCCCCACACCCCCCGCCCGCCCCCCCCCCGCTCCCACAGGCTTCTTTATAGGTGTACAGCCACCCCTGCGGCTTTGTAGGCGTCGATCGTGGCCTGGTCGGTATCCGCCGCCACCACAAGGTGGGTGATCGCCGTGATCGGCGCCGTGTGATGCGTCGCCGATGCCACCAGTTTGTCGGGCGTGGCGATCGCCACGGTTTCGCCGCTGGCTTCGATGATCGCCTGCTTGAACATCGTTTCTTCTTCATCGATCGTCCACAACCCGCTGCGCGGATCGATCGCGCAGACACCGGGGAAGCAGAAATCCGCGCGGATATCCTGCGCCTGGCGCAGCGTCCGGGAGCCGATGGCGCCACCGATGCGCGGGTCGACTTTTCCCCCAAGCAACACCACATCGAAGCCCGGGCGGCCCAGTACGGCCAGCGCCACATCGGGCGCATTCGTCACCACGGTAAGGCCACGATGATCCGGCAACGCCTTCGCCAGCGCCGTATTGGTGGAGCCGGCGTCGAGGAACAGGATCTGCCCTTCCCCGACCAGCGATGCCGCTACCCGACCAAGCTGGCGCTTCAACTCCACGCGCTCGTTATGCCGCTCGCCCAGCGGTGCCACGTGCGGCGCCAGCAAGGCGCCACCGTAGACGCGACGGCACAGGCCCTGCGAAGCGAGGTCGCGCAGGTCGCGGCGGATCGAATCCTCCGACACCCTGAACTCCTGGGCGAGTTCGGCGGCGACCACCTTGCCCTGCCGCTGCAGGCGCTCGAGGATCAGCTGCTGGCGCTCACGCGGCAGCGTGGTATCCGGCAGGGTCATTTCGGCAGGAAACCCAGGGCAACCAGTTCCGCACGCAGCTGCGCGGGCGAATGGAAATGGATGCCATGGATACCGAGGGCCTCCGCCGCATCGACGTTCGCCTTGTTGTCGTCGATGAACACCGCACGCTTCGGGTCGATGTCGTAGCGCTCAAGCAAGGTCTCGTACAACTTCGGGTCCGGCTTGATCATGCCTTCGTCGCCCGAGACCACGATCCCGTCGAACCAGTTGAAGAAGTCGTAACGCGCGCGGGCGATGGGGAAGGTTTCACCGGACCAGTTGGTGAGCCCGTATAACGGATGCCCGGCCTTCTTCAGGTCGTGCAGGATCGTGATGCTGTCGTCGATGGGCCCTTTCAGGGTCTCTTCCCAGCGCTCGTGGAAGGCGGTGATAAGGTCGACCTGGCTCGGGTGTGCTTCGCTCAGTTCAGCCACCGCCTCGGCCCACGGCCGCCCGGCGTCCTGGCGCAGGTTCCATTCCGGCGTGGTGACTTCGGCGAGGAAGCGCTCCATGCCGGCCTCGTCGTCGCCGAACAGCTTGCGGTAGAGATGGCGGGGATTCCAGTCGACGATGACGCCACCGAAATCGAAGATCACTACGTCTCGCTTCGCATACATAGGGAAAGCTCCGGATCAGCGGCGCGCGATGGACGCGCAGAGGGAAACAACGACGAGCAGCCCGGCAACGCCGGTCAGCGCGATGGAAAGCGTACTGAGGTGGGCCACGAAACCGATACCGGCGGGGCCTGCCAGCATGCCGGCATAACCCAGCGCGGTGACGATCGCGATGGCGACGCCAGGCGAAGCACCACCCAGCCGGCCGGCCGCGCTGAACAGCACCGGCACGATGTTGGATGCACCGATACCTACCAGTACGAAGCCGAACAGTGCGGCCGGCCCCCAGGGGATCAGCGTGGCGGCGAGGAACCCCGCCGCGGCGATAATGCTGCCGCCCCGCACGATGGCGACAGGACCCACATGCGCCGTGATGCGATCGCCCATGAGCCGGCATACCGCCATGGCGATGGAGAACGCCGCGTAACCCAGGCCGGCCGACGAGGCATCGAAACCCCGTGAGAAGCGCAGGAACACGGCGCTCCAGTCAAGCATGGAGCCTTCGGCCAGGAAGACCACCATGCAAAGGAAGCCGAGCAGGAATACAGCGCCGCCTGGCATGCGGAACGGCGCGTGCGCATCGGCGTGGGCTTCTTCGTGGCGCACGAGGAAATGCCGCCACTGCGTCGCGACGATGACGAGCAAGGCGACCGATACGGCAATGGCGCTGCCCGTGAGCGGTGCACCTGCCTTGAGCAAGGCAGCCATGCCGGCGGAACCCACGAGGCCACCGACACTGAAGAGGCCATGGAAGCCAGACATCATCGGCTTGCCGCGTAGCTTCTCCACATCCACGGCGTGGGCGTTCATCGAGACATCGACGACACCCAGGGCCGCACCGAAGAATAAAAGCGCACCCGCCAGTGCCCATGCATCCGGCGCCAGGGTAAGGAGCGGCAGCGCCAGGCACACCAACAGGCCGCTGACACCGATGACATCGCGATTGCCGAAACGATGGGTGAGGAAGCCGGCCAGTGGCATGGCAGCCGCCGCACCACAGCCCATGCAGAGGAGCACGAGGCCCAGCGTGCCGTCATCGAGGCCGAGGCGAGCCTTGGCGTACGGCACCATCGGTGCCCAGCTGGCCATGCCGACGCCGGACAGGAGGAAGATCAGCCGGGTGGCTCGAGTGGGATTCATGCACATTCCATGGGGAGGGGAATGCGCACAATTTACGCAATCGTGCACAAACGTGCAAGACATGCAGAATCGTGCATCAGATCCAGTGGAAACCCTTGGCCATCATGCCGGCGAGACCGAGACCGAAGGTGATGAAAGAGCCCAGCAGGAATCGGAAATCGACCCGAAGCTCACGGATTTCCCCACGGAGTTCATTGCGGGTATCCCGCAGTTCAAGGCGAAGGTTGCGGATATCGTCTCGGATGTAATCCATACCGGTTTCAAGCCTGCTGACACGTACTTCAAGGTCGACATACTGGCTACGGGCAGCGGCGGCGGCAACTTCGCTGGTAAGACCAGGTGTCGCCGGAACATCGTAGGCCAGGGCGTTCATGGGTGAAGGGGCTCCCTAAGTGATGGATGACCCTAGGATTACTTGTTCGGGACCCTCGTGCGATTGGTTGCCGCCCAGCTCTTCGCGTAGGAAAACCCTTTCAACCTCAGTGCCTTTGTAAGCTTTCTTCACCTGAGAATCCCCGCAAGGCAACGTGCCACTTGCACCCCGGCCCCGGCTTATGTACAAATGTACACATGACGACGCCGAACCTCACCGAGCGACAGCAGAAGACCCTGGACTTCCTGCGGGAGTACCTGCAGACCCAGGGCCTGCCGCCTACCCTGCGCGAGATCGCGGATGCCCTGGGCTTCCCGAGCCACAGCTCCGCGCAGGCCTGCGTGGAGTCGCTGGTGCGCAAGGGTGTGCTGGAGCGCTCGCCACAGCATCGTGGCCTGCGCCTGCCGTCGGGTAACGCCGCGGCCATCCGCGCCGCCCTGCTCCACGAGCTGCCGCTCATCGGCCGCGTCGCCGCCGGCTCGCCCATCCTCGCCGAGGAAAACATCGAATCCCAGCTGGAGATCGATCCGGCCATGTTCCACCCCCGCGCGGATTACCTCCTGCGCGTGGTGGGCATGAGCATGCGCGATGTCGGCATCCTCGATGGCGATCTCCTCGCCGTGCACCGTACCGCCACCGCCAATGACGGCCAGATCGTGGTGGCCCGCCTGGATGACGAGGTCACGGTGAAGCGCCTGAAGCACGAGCGCAACCGCCTCCTCCTGCTTCCTGAAAACCCGGACTTCCAGCCCATCGAAGTCGACCCCCGCCGCCACGCCTTCGCTATCGAAGGTCGCTACGTCGGCATCATCCGCAGGACCTGAGCCATGAATGCTGCCATCGCCTCTGCTTCGCACAACCTGGCCCAGGTCCTGGACCATCCCGGTATCTGGCGCCGTTCCGCCGACCGGCAGCCGCGCGTACGCGCGCTGCCCACCGGGTGGACCTCGCTCGATACCCGCCTGCCGGGTGGCGGCTGGCCGCAGGGCGCCGTCAGCGAGATCCTTTTCGAACACGATGGCCTGGGTGAGCTCGATCTGGTGATGCCGGCGCTCGCCGCGCTCACCCAGGAACACCGCCGGGTCATCTTCATCGCACCGCCGTACCAGCCCTATGCACCGGCGCTTGCCGCCGCGGGTGTCGACCTGCGCTTCCTGCATGAAATCCACGCCGGTTCGACCGAGGCCGCGTGGAGCATGGAACAGTGCCTGCGCTCCGGTTGCTGCGGCGCCGTCGTCGGCTGGCTGCCGGATATCGATTACCGCAGCCTGCGCCGCCTGCAGCTGGCCGCCGAAAGCGGCGATGCCTGCGCCATGGTGTTCCGTTCCGCCGAGCACGCCGCGCAGAACAGCCCGGCGGCACTCCGTCTCAAGGTCAGCAACAGCGACGAGGCCACCTATGTGGATGTCCTCAAGTCGCGCGGCTTGCTGACCACCACCGCTCCGCTGCTCCGCATGCGGGCCTGAGGTCAGTCCGGCATGGTGTTGTCCTCATCCGCCGCCATGCCGGACGCCTCTTTTTTGCCCCGTTACCGCAGCCATGCTTTGGGCCTGTCTCCGTTTTCCTGGCCTGGCGTTCTCCGCCGCCTTCGCCGCGATACCGGAGGCAGGCCCCTCTGCACTACTCGACAGCCACGCCCGCCAGCGGCTGATCGCCACCGCCAACGATGAAGCGCGCGCCCTCGGCATACGCCGTGGGCAAAGCGTGGCCGCCGCGCGAGCGTTATGTCCCGCGCTGGAAGTCCGCCCGCGCGATCGCGATGCCGAGCAACGCCTGCTCGGTGAACTCGCCGCCTGGTGCTACCAGTTCAGTGGGCATGTCAGCCTGGTGCCACCCAACGCCATCCTCATGGAGGTAGGCGCGAGCCTGCGCCTGTTCGATGGCTGGCCTGTGCTGGCCGAGCGCGTGAGCGCCGGGCTGCGTGAGCAAGGCCACGCACACACTTTGGCCGCCACCCCGTTCGCCTCTGCCTCGTGGGTCTTCGCCGCCACCGCCGATGGCATGGTGCTGCCCACGCGTGAGGGCGTCATCCGCATGCTCGGTGCGCTGCCACTCACGCAAAGTGGCCTGCCTTCCACGGCGGTCACCGCGCTGCATGCCATGGGCTTTCGCCGGCTCGACGATATCTTCCGCCTGCCACGTCCCGAACTGACCCGACGTATCGGCAAGGCCGGCGTGAACTGGCTCGATCGCATCCGCGGGCAGGCTTCGGATGCCCTGCCCGCCTGGCACCCCCCGGCCAACTTCCAGCAGAAGATCGAATTCGATGCCGAGCTGGATGGCAGCCAGCCGTTGCTGTTCCCGTTGCGCCGGCTCACCCGCGCCCTGGCCAACCTGCTGGCGGCGCGCGATGGCGGCGTGCAACGTTTCACGCTCACGCTCGAACATGCGCGGGGCGAAACCACGCGCATCATGGTAGCCATGGCCGCCCCCCAGCGCGATGCCGAGCGCCTGTTCGAACTGGCCCGCACACGCCTGGAACGTGCCACGCTGCCCGCGCCGGCACGCGCGATCGAACTGCACGCCGATGAGCTGCCCGTCTTCCGGCCCCCGCTGCGCGACCTGTTCGAACCCATCCGTGGCGATGGCCTCGACTGGCCCACGCTGGATGAACGCCTGCGCGCCCGCCTGGGCGATGCCGCCCTGCGCCAGCTCACGGTGGTGAACGACCACCGCCCCGAGCGCGCCTCGCGTTACGGCACGCCTTCCGCCACCGTCAGCCTGCCGCGTGGGCGGCGCCCGCTATGGCTGCTGCCCAGGCCCATGCCCATGCGTCCCGAGCCGGCGGCGGTACTGGCCGGGCCGGAACGCATCGAAAGCGGCTGGTGGGATGGCGCCGATACGCGGCGCGACTATTACATCGTGCGCACGGTGCATGGCCAGCAGGCGTGGGCTTACCTGCCGCCAGGCACGCTGGATGGGTGGATGCTGCATGGCTGGTTTGCCTGACCCGGCGGCGAACGACGGCGATGTCGAGTTCCCCGCCTACGCCGAACTGCCTGCGCTGAGCGACTTCCGTTTCCAGCGTGGCGCATCGAGCGCGCGCGAACTGTTCGAGCGGGCGAAGGAGCTTGGCTATAGCGCGCTCGCCATCACCGACGAGTGCTCACTGTCGGGCATCGTGCGTGCGCTCGAGGCCTCGCTGGAAATGGAGTTGCCGCTCATCGTGGGCAGCGAGTTCCGGCTTGCCGACGGCACCGTGCTCGTGCTGCTGGTGGAAAACCAGGCCGGCTACACCGAACTCTGCCGGCTGATCACAGTGGGCCGCCGGCGCGCCCGCAAGGGCCACTACGAACTGCATCGCAGCGATATGGAAGCCCTGGGCGAAGGCCTGTGCCTGCTATGGGCACCCGGCCCCTGGCAGGCCACGCCCGCCACCACCCACGACGAGCGCGCCGCCTGGGTGGCAACGCATTTCCCCGGGCGCGCGTGGCTGGCCGTGGAACTGCACCGCGGCCAGCACGATCTTGCCGAACTGGCCGCGCTGCGCGACCTTGCCGCGCGCCACGCCTTGCCTTGCGTCGCGGCAGGTGATGTCCACATGCACCTGCGCCGTCGACGCGCCCTGCAGGATGTCATGACCGCCATCCGCGTGAATCGCCCGCTGGCCGACGCGGGCACTGCCCTGTTCCCGAACGGCGAGCGCCACCTGCGCCGTCGCGAAACGCTGGAGCGCATCTATCCCCGCGACCTGCTCGAGGCAACCCGGGTAGTGGCTGCGCGCTGCACCGGTTTCGATATCCGCGGCATCAATTATGTGTACCCACGCGAACTGGTACCCGAAGGCATGGATGCCACGGGCTATCTGCGCCAGCTTACCTGGGAAGGCGTCACCACGCGCTGGCCTGGCGGGATCGACGATGAACTGCGCGGGCGCATCGAAAAGGAGCTCACCCTCGTCGCCACGATGAAGTACGAAGCCTTCTTCCTCACCGTGCACGATATCGTTCGCTTCGCCCGTTCACAGGGCATCCTTTGCCAGGGCCGCGGCTCGGCGGCCAACTCCGTGGTGTGTTTCTGCCTGGGCATCACCGAAGTGAATCCCGAACAGATCAGCACGCTGTTCGAACGCTTTATTTCGATCGAGCGTGACGAGCCACCGGATATCGACGTGGATTTCGAACACGAGCGGCGCGAAGGAGTACTGCAATACGTGTTCAACAAATACGGACGTGAACGCGCCGCGCTGGCCGCCACGGTCATCAGCTACCGGCGCAAGAGCGCCGCGCGCGATATCGGGCGGGCCCTGGGCCTTTCCGAAGACCAGCTCGACCAGCTGAGCCGCGCCTATTCGCATGCCCACGGCGAAGTACCCATCACCGTGCGCCTCGCCGAGTACGGCTTTGACATCGCCAGCCGGACCATCCGCCAGCTGGTCGTACTGGTCGAGGAACTCAACGGCATGCCCCGGCACCTCTCCCAGCATGTCGGCGGCTTCGTCATTTCCGATACGCCCCTGCATCATCTTGTGCCGGTGGAAAACGCGGCCATGGATGAGCGCACCATCATCCAGTGGGACAAGGATGACCTGGAAACCATGAAGCTGCTGAAGGTGGATTGCCTGGCGCTGGGCATGCTCACCTGCATGCAGAAAGCCATGGACCTGCTACGCGAGCATGGCATCAGGGATTACCCGCGGCTGGCGGATATCCCCATGGACGACGGCCCTACTTACGCGATGATCCAGGCGGCCGATACCGTCGGCGTGTTCCAGATCGAATCGCGCGCGCAGATGTCGATGCTGCCGCGCCTGAAACCCGCGCGCTATTACGACCTGGTGATCCAGGTGGCGATCGTCCGCCCCGGCCCCATCCAGGGTGGCATGGTGCATCCGTACCTCCAGCGTCGGAAACTGCCGCCGGAAGAGATCACCTACGAACACGGCGTGCGGCCCGTGCTGGAACGCACGCTCGGCGTCCCGATCTTCCAGGAGCAGGTGATGCATATCCTGCAGGTGGTGGCGGATTTCTCGCCGGGCGAATCGGATGAACTCCGCCGTTCCATGGCCGCATGGAAACGCCGTGGCGGCCTGCAGAAATTCGAGCCAAAGATCCGCCGTAACATGTCGAAGAACGGCTACACCGCGGAGTTCACCCAGCAGATCATCGACCAGATCCAGGGCTTCGGCAGCTATGGCTTCCCCGAATCGCACGCGGCGGGCTTTGCCCTTATCGCCTACGCATCCTCCTATCTGAAATGCCATTACCCGGAGGTATTCACCTGTGCGCTGCTCAACAGCCAGCCGATGGGTTTTTATGCTCCCGCACAACTGGTGGCCGACGTGCGCCGCCATGGCGTTGAGGTACGGCCACCGGATGTGACCGCCAGCGCCTGGGATTGCACGCTCGAGCCGCTGGCGAACAAACCCCGCGCGTTTGCCTTGCGGCTGGGGCTGCGCATGATCGGCGGGTTGTCGTCCGACCTTGGCGCGCGCATTGCCACCGCACGTGGCGACGCGCCGTTGCGTGACCTGGCCGACCTAGCCCAACGCGCACAACTCAACCGCTTCGAGCGCGAGCGCCTGGCCGATGCCGGCGCATTGCGTACGCTAAGCGGGCACCGCCATCGTGCGCGCTGGGAAAGCGCCGGCATCGAACGCACCCTGCCCCTGCTCGATGCCGTGCGGGAGGAACGTACGACGCTACGCCCACCCACGCACGCCGAAAACGTTTTCGCCGATTACGCCACGCACGGGCTTTCACTGAGCGGGCATCCGCTGTCGCTGGTTCGCAAGAACTTGCTGTCGCGCCGCGTGCGCCGCGCGCGTGACCTGGAAACGGCACGGAACGGTGCGTGGTTACGCCATGCTGGCCTGGTCACCGTGCGCCAGCGCCCGCAAACCGCCAGCGGCATCACCTTCGTCACGCTCGAGGATGAAACCGGCCAGGTCAACGTGATCGTCCGCCCGAAGGTGGCCGAGGCGTGCCGACAGGCCTTGCTGGATGCGGTCTTGCTGGCCGTGGATGGGCAAGGCCAATCCATCGAGGGCGTGCGCCACCTCGTGGCGCACCGGCTGCTCGATTTCAGTGACCTGCTGCCCGCTTTTGGATC
>NZ_JBQCFT010000191.1:0-7350 GCF_051958795.1 Luteibacter sp.
TTGCTTATCCGTCGCGACGACTCAACGCGCTTCGTCGGTATCACGGTGCCCAGCGACAAATAGCCGGGCAGGGCGGGCTACCCTCGGCGGTGGCCCGCCTTCCATGCGATAATGCGGGATTCGCACCGGCCAAGGCGGCCGCTGCGCGTCGTTCGCGCCGCGAGCGATGGTGAACACGACCACGGCGCTCCATGGAACTCATCCGCACCTTCTCCATCATTGCCCACATCGACCACGGCAAGTCGACCCTGGCCGACCGCATCATCCAGCTGTGCGGCGGCTTGTCCGAGCGCGAAATGGAAGCGCAGGTGCTCGACAACAACCCGATCGAGCGCGAGCGCGGCATCACCATCAAGGCCCAGTCGGTCTCGCTGCCGTACAAGGCGCGGGATGGCAAGACCTACCAGCTCAACTTCATCGACACCCCCGGGCATGTCGACTTCAGCTACGAGGTGAGCCGCTCGCTCTCCGCGTGCGAAGGCGCGCTGCTGGTGGTCGATGCGGCCCAGGGCGTCGAAGCCCAGTCCGTGGCCAACTGCTACACCGCGATAGAGCAGGGTCTGGAGGTCATCCCGGTCCTGAACAAGATCGACCTGCCCACCGCGGACATCGACAAGGCCAAGGCCGAGATCGAGGCGGTGATCGGCCTGGACGCGTCCGACGCGATCCCGGTCAGCGCCAAGACCGGCCAGAACGTGATCGAGGTGCTCGAGGCCATCATCCATCGCATCCCGGCGCCGAAGCCGCGCGATACGGACAAGCTCCAGGCGCTGATCATCGACTCGTGGTTCGATAACTACCTGGGCGTGGTCTCGCTGGTCCGCGTCATGCAGGGCGAGATCAAGCCGGGCGACAAGATCCTGGTCATGTCCACGGGTCGCACCCACCTGGTCGACGACGTGGGCGTGTTCACCCCGAAGCGGAAGAAGCTCGAGAAGCTTGCCGCGGGCGAGGTGGGCTGGATCAACGCGTCCATCAAGGATGTCCATGGCGCCCCCGTCGGCGATACGCTCACCCTGGCCGGCAAGCCGGCGGAAGAGCCCCTGCCGGGCTTCCAGACCATGCAGCCGCGCGTGTTCGCCGGCCTGTTCCCCGTGTCGGCGGATGATTACCCCGCGCTGCGCGAGGCGCTCGACAAGCTGCGCCTCAACGACGCCGCCATGTTCTTCGAGCCCGAGAGCTCGGAGGCCATGGGCTTCGGCTTCCGCTGCGGCTTCCTCGGCATGCTGCACATGGAAATCGTGCAGGAGCGCCTCGAGCGCGAATACGACCTCGACCTGATCACCACCGCGCCCACCGTGGTGTACGAGGTGGCCAAGACCGATGGCTCCGTGATCAACATGGATAACCCGGCCAAGCTGCCCCCGCCGCAGCAGATCGCCGAGATCCGTGAGCCGATCATCGTGGCCAACATCCTCACGCCGGCCGAATACGTCGGCAACGTCATCAAGCTCTGCGAAGAGAAGCGTGGCGTGCAGCGCTCCATCCAGTACCTGGCCACCCAGGTGCAGGTCACGTATGAACTGCCGCTTGCGGAAGTCGTCCTGGACTTCTTCGATCGGCTGAAATCGGTGTCGCGCGGTTATGCCTCGATGGATTACCACCTGGACCGCTTCGATGCCGGTCCGTTCGTGCGCGTCGATATCCTGATCAACGGCGACCGTGTCGACGCGTTGAGTCTTATCGTGCACCGGTCGCACGCGGACCGCCGTGGCCGCGAGCTGGTCGAGCGCATGAAGGACCTGATCCCGCGCCAGCAGTTCGACGTGGCGATCCAGGCCGCGATCGGCGCGGCCGTCATCGCCCGCTCCACGGTCAAGGCACTGCGCAAGAACGTGCTCGCCAAGTGTTACGGCGGCGACGTCTCGCGTAAGAAGAAGCTCCTGGAGAAGCAGAAGGAAGGCAAGAAGCGCATGAAGCAGGTGGGCTCCGTGGAGATCCCCCAGGAAGCCTTCCTTGCCGTGCTGAAGGTCGACAAGTAAGGTTCGCCCCCGGCGGCATGACGTTCTACCCATGGAAACCCGGCGCCGGATGCGCCGGAATGGACCCACCGGGTCCTTCACACGACTAACGGAGTTGGCATGGCGGCATTTGATTTTTCGGCATTCCTGCTGGGCGTGACGGTCCTTTTTGGCGTCATCTGGCTGCTCGACTGGCTGTTCCTGGCCAGGGCGCGCCGTGCCCGCGCCGAGGCCGCGGGAACGGAGATCGCCGAGCCATGGCCGGTCGACTGGGCCCGCTCCCTGTTCCCCGTGATCCTGGTGGTCCTGATCCTGCGCTCCTTTGTCGCGGAGCCTTTCCGGATCCCCTCCGGCTCGATGATGCCGACCCTCGATGTCGGCGATTTCATCCTGGTCAACAAGTTCTCGTATGGCCTGCGCATGCCGGCGTTCAACAACAAGCTGGTTGAGAACGGCGAACCGCGCCGCGGCGATGTCGTGGTGTTCCGGTTCCCGGGCTATCGCTGTCCCGATGCGAGTGGCCATATCGTCCGCAGCGGCGATGCCACCTGCCAGGATCCGAGCGCGCCGGTGCCCAGCGAGAACTGGATCAAGCGCGTGATCGGCGTCCCGGGCGACCGCATCGAAACCCGCGGCAGCGAGCTGTTCATCAACGGCGAGCGTGTTGCGATGGACGAGCTGGGTCCCTACAAGGGTGACGTGAAGCAGCCGGAAGACCACCTGCTGATGACCTACGGCTCGAAGCTGTACACCGAGCACCTGGGCAGCGTGAACCACACGATCGCGCTCACCCCGGCGTACAACATGCCGATGGACATCCCCAATGCCATGGTGCCCTCCGAAGTGCCGAAGGGCTGCTACATCGTCATGGGCGACAACCGCATGAACAGCACGGACAGCCGCTGGTGGGGCTGCATGCCGGAGGAGAACCTGGTCGGCAAGGCCTTCTTCGTCTGGCTGGCCTGGCGCGGGTTCGATAACGGAATCTCCGGGATTTTCGATTTCTCCCGCATGGGCAAGGTCATCCATTGACCCGAATGGTGGCCCCGGTCACGTCCGGGGGCGTTGCACCCCGGCGCGGACAAGGTAATCTCCGCAGCGGGGCGCATCGGCGCCCCATCGGTATCCGAATCACACAGGGGAGCCGCCTTGCGCGGCGGGGTCAATCTATGAAATCCAGGCAATCGGGCATCACGCTCATCGGCTTCATCATCGTGCTCGTGGTACTGGGCTTCTTCGGCTTCATGGCCATGAAGCTGGTGCCGTCCTACATCGAGTACATGGGCGTGGTGAAAGCCATGAACCAGATGGCTACCGAGGGCGGTAACGATGACGTCGAGCAGGCCCGCCGCCAGCTCGCCTTCAAGATGAGCTTCCAGTACGTCGACGACTCGACGATCAAGCCGAAGGACATCACCGTCATTCGCGAAAACAACCTGCCGACGCTGCATGTCGCCTACGACAAGCGCATCCCGTTTATGTACAACATCGATTTCCTGCTCCATTTCGAGAAATCGGTGCAGATCCGCAGCACCAGCGCTGGGTAATGAGGTTTCGTGGAATTCCCGCATCGTTTTCGTGATCCCGGTCTGGCGACCCTGGCACTGACCCACCGTAGTGCCGGGAAGCCGAACAACGAGCGGATGGAGTTCCTCGGTGATGCCCTGCTGGGTGTCATGGTGGCCGAGCTTCTGTACGAAGCACACCCGCATGCCAGCGAGGGCGAACTCTCGCGGCTGCGTTCGCAACTGGTGAACGGCCAGGCCCTGGCCGTAGTCGCCCGGGAGCTCGAACTGGGCGATCGGCTGAAGCTCGGCCCGGGTGAATTGAAGAGCGGCGGTTACCGGCGGGATTCCATCCTGGCCGATGCCTTCGAGGCCATGGTGGCCGCCGTTTACCTGGATGATGGCTACGATGCCTGCCGCCAGGTCGTGCGCAGGCTTTTCACGCCCCGCGTGGGAGAACTCAAACGCTCCAGCAAGGATGCCAAGACGCGCCTGCAGGAGTGGCTACAGGGCAGGGGCCTTCCGCTGCCCGTTTACGAACTGACCGCCAGTTACGGCGAGGACCATGCCAAGGTCTTCGACGTGAGTTGCGCCATTGAAGAGCCGGAAGGCATCCGCATCGAAGCGAGCGGGGGCAGCCGGCGTGCCGCCGAACAGGACGCCGCCGAGGCGGTGTTGCAAAGGCTGCTGGAAAAGAAACCATGAACGATAACGATTTCGAAGATAACGATACCCTGGTTGACGACGACTTCCGTTGCGGCTACGTCGCGCTGGCGGGCCGGCCCAATGTCGGCAAGTCCACCCTGCTCAACGCGCTGATCGGCGTGCGCCTCTCCATCGTGAGCCATCGGCCGCAGACCACGCGCCATCGCATCCTGGGCATCTCGACCAAGCCGAACGGCCAGATCCTTTACGTGGATACCCCGGGCCTGCACCGTGGCGGCAAGCGCGCCATGAACCGCAGCCTCAACCGCGCGGCGCGCGCGGCGGTGACCGAGGTCGACCTCGCCGTGCAGGTGATCGAAGCCGGCAAGTGGACCGACGAAGACGCCGCGATGTACCAGGCGCTGTGCGAACAGAAGGACATGCCCAAGCTGCTGGCCATCAACAAGGTGGACCTGCAGAAGGACAAGGGCGCGATGCTGCCCTTCGTCGCCGACCTGATGCAGAAGCACCCGTTCGATGACGTCTACTACGTGAGCGCGCTCAAGTCGAAGGGCCTGGAAGGTCTCGAGAAGGGCATCCTGAAGCGCCTGCCAGAGCAGGAAGCGATCTACGGCGAGGATGAAATCACCGACCGTAGCGAGCGTTTCCTCGCCGCCGAGATGGTGCGCGAGCAGCTCATGCTGCGCCTCGACCAGGAGCTTCCATACGCCACGACAGTGGAAATCGAAGGCTTCACCGATCGTCCCGACGGCGTCGCGGAAGTGCACGCGGTGATCTGGGTGGAGCGCGATGGCCAGAAGGCCATCGTGATCGGCGCCGGCGGCGCCCAGCTCAAGGCCATCGGCACCTCCGCGCGCAAGGCCATGGAGACCATGTTCGAGCGCAAGGTGTTCCTGAAGCTCTGGGTGAAGGTGCGCGAAGGCTGGGCAGACGACGAGAACCTGCTTAAGCGTTTCGGTTACGAATAAGCCCTTCGGGCGCCCCGCGCATGCGTGTCGAACAGCAACCTGCTTTCGTGCTGCATGCGCGGCCGTATCGCGAGACCTCGATGCTCGTGGAGTGCCTGTCGCGTGACCACGGGCGCATTGGCGTCGTGGCCCGCGGTGTGCGCAACGAGCGTGCGCGGATGCAGCGCGCGCAACTCGAGCCGTTCCAGAGGCTCGAGCTCGATCTGCTTCTGAAGGGCGAACTTGCGACCCTGCGTTCCGCCGAGCCGGTGGGTACTCCGCTTCGGTTGGTGGGTGACGCAGGCCTGGCCGGGCTCTACCTCAACGAACTGGTGGTCCGCCTGACCGGGCGCCAGGACCCGAATCCCGAGTTGTTCGACCACTACGAGCGCACCCTTCAGCGCATGGCGGCAGGCGAGCCACTCGGCTGGACCTTGCGCCGCTTCGAACGCGACATGCTCGATGCGCTGGGTTACGCCTTGCAACTGGAGGTGGGCGCGCTCGATGGAGAGCCGCTCGACCCGGGCGGCACCTATGCCTACGACCCGGAATCTGGCGTCATGCCGGGCCGTCCCGGCGATCCTCGCGCGTTGCGCGGCGCGGACCTGCTCGCGCTGGCGGCGGATACCTCGCCCGACCAGGCTGGGCTCTCCGCGCTGCGCCGGATGATGCGGCAGGTGATTACGTTCTACCTTGGCGGCGGCGAGCTGAAAGCCTGGCGCGTGTTGCGCTGAGCGCGCTCCCACAACGACGGGAGCTACACCGCAAGCGCGGCGATCGTTGCCTCGAGTTCACGCCGGAACCGCTCCATCATGGCCGGTGCCACCTGCCGCGCCTCGTAAACATGCCCCTGCAATGCCTTGGCCTGCGCGCCCAGGCGGAGCGCGCCGCAAAACCCGCATGCCGAACGAAGCCGGTGCAGCCGGTCAACCAGGCCGCCGGGGTCACCGCCCAGCTCGTGCAGTTCGGTACGCAACTGGAGCAGTTCCGCACGAAGCAGCTGGCGCAGCGAAGCCATGATCTGCGGATCGCCCGTGGCCACCAGCCCGTCGCTATCGCTCAATACCGCCATGCGCGGGTCCACGCCCAGCGCGGCATCGAGCGCGTGGCCGAGCGAGGCGATCTTGCACGGCTTCTCAATGGCTCCGGCGAAACCCGCGGCATCGAGATCACTACGCAATAACGGCGAAATTTCCGCGCTGGTCGCGAACGCCGGCACACCCGCCGATGCGGCATCAATGCTGTCGAGCAGGTCGCGCAGCACATCCAGCGCGCCCCCGTGCGGCATCCGGCAATCGAGGATCAAGGCGTCGAACCGGGTGGCGCGCGCGTGGCGCAGCGCATCCGCGCCATCGACGGCAAGGGTGACGTCGTAACCCAGCGATACCAGCGCACCGGACAGGAACTGGCGGGTGGACGGATCGTCAGCGGCCACCAGCACCTTGCGCAGGTGGTCGCGGTCAAGAGGGGGAGGGCGGCGCGAATCCATGCAACGTTCCATGTTGTTCATCTGAGTTTGGCAGAATGGAGCAGCATGCGCCGCGTATCAACCCGCCCCCTCGTATTCGTCCTGCTCACCTGGGTCGCCCTGGCCTGGGGCGGCGCCGCGCACGCGGGGCTCTCGATCGGCGCGGATAGCCTCAGCGTGCCGGGCCTGGCGATGACCGACAAGCAGGCCGACCTGGATCCCCAGGCCGATGGCAAGGGGATCTCGTTGCGCCTCACGGCGAAGAAGGCCGATGTGCGCGCGCTCGGCTGGCGCAAGCTTGGCCTGGCGCTCGACGGGCAGCTCGATCGCGATGAACTCGGCCGCTGGATGTTCGACGGCCGCATCCGCCTGCGCGGTGCGCCCGGCGGTGCGTTGACGGATGCCTCGGTGAAGATCGTCGCGGACGAAGCGGCGAACACGCTGGCCATCACCATCAACCAGGACAAGGCGCTCGCCGAGGTCGCACTACCCATCGACCAGGTGACGCATGCACAGATCACCCTGAAGAACCTGCCCGCCGGCTGGCTGCAGGGCCTGCTGGCCACGGCATGGGCGGGCCACCCGACGGCAGGCAAGGTCAATGCCGACCTGGCGCTCGACCTCCTCGACACCGGCACCCAGGCCGCCGGCCAGTTTGCCCTCGATGGCGTCGGCTTCGAGACGCCGGGTGGTGCGATGGCCGGCCAGAAGATCAGCGGAAGCGGCCGGCTCGGGCTGGATATCGGCCGGGATGGCGCGACCATCGATCTTGACGCCGCGCTGCGCGGTGGTGAATGGCTTCT
>NZ_JBQCFT010000192.1:0-2707 GCF_051958795.1 Luteibacter sp.
CGGCGCCTTTCCATGCCGCAGTGCACCTACAACCCGGCCTCGCGGGCTTCCCGCCAGGCGCCCCAGCGGCAGGCCTGAACTCCATGGCATCTACGGTTCCCCGCGGTCCGCGGCAGATCTACACGGCTTTTGGCTGGTCCATGAAGGGCCTGAAAGCCTGTTTCCAGTATGAAGCCTCGTTCCGCCTGGAGGTCTTCAACGCCATTGTCGTCATCCCGCTGGGCCTCTGGCTGGGCGCGGGCGGGGTCGAGAAGATCATCCTGATCACCTTCCCGATGCTGGTGCTGGCCATGGAGCTGCTCAATTCGGCCATCGAGGCGGTGGTCGACAAGGTGAGCCCCGAGTTCCACGAGCTCGCCGGCCGCGCCAAGGACATGGGCTCCGCCGCTGTGTTCCTGATGATGGTCATGGTCGTCGTCAGCTGGGCCCTGATCCTCGTTCCCCGGTATTTCTGAAGCCCCCCGCCGGGGGTGGGCACGTGCCCACCCTTCGGGGCTGGCCTGGGCCCGATGGAACAATCCGCCGGGCGCCGACTTGGGTTACCGTGTGCCCCGCACACCCAAGGAACCCGCTGCCATGAAGACATTCCTCCGCGCCTTTGCCCTCGTCGCCCTCGTCGGGTTCCTTTCCGGCTGCGGCTACAACTCGATCCAGCGCGAGGACGAGGCCGTCAAGGCCGCCTGGTCCGAGGTGCTGAACCAGTACCAGCGCCGCGCCGACCTGGTGCCGAACCTGGTCAATACCGTGAAGGGTTATGCGCAGCACGAAGAGCGCGTGCTGACGGAAGTCACCGCGGCCCGCGCCAAGGTCGGCCAGGTCCAGCTCTCGCCGGAACAGGCGAACGATCCGGAAGCGTTGGCCAAGTTCCAGGCCGCCCAGGGCCAGCTCTCCGGCGCGCTGTCGCGCCTGCTGGTGGTCAGCGAGAACTACCCGCAGCTCAAGGCGGATGGCTCGTTCCGTGACCTCCAGGCCCAGCTCGAGGGCACCGAGAACCGCATTACCGTCGCCCGTAAGCGCTACGTCGACGCCGTGCAGTCGTACAACACGCTGATCCGTTCGTTCCCGAACAACCTCACGGCCAAGGTCATGGGTTACCAGGTGAAGCCGAACTTCAGCGTCGAGAACGAGAAGGCCATCTCCACGGCGCCCACCGTCGACTTCAACAGCGCCCCGGCGCCGGCACCGGCGGCTTCGGCCGCGCACTGATGCGCCGGTTCGCGGCACGGCTGCTGCTCGTCCTTGCATTGCTGGTGCCGCCCCTGGCGGCACTGGCCGACGATGCGGCCGTCCCGAAGCTCACCCGCCACGTCACCGACCTGACCGGCACCCTTACCGCCGACCAGGTCAACCAGCTGGACGCCCGGCTGGTCGCCCTGGAAAAGGCCAAGGGTGCTCAGGTCGTCGTGCTGATGGTGCCCACCACCCAGCCCGACGACCTCGAGAGCTACTCGATCAACGTGGCCGAGGCCAACAAGGTGGGCCGCAAGGGCACGGATGACGGCGTGCTCCTGCTGCTGGCGAAGAACGATCGTCGTGTGCGCATCGAAGTGGGCTACGGCCTGGAGGGTGCGCTCCCCGACGCCATCGCTTCGCGGATCATCCGCGAGTACATGGCGCCGAAGCTGCGCGCCAACGATTACTACGGTGGCATCACCGAGGCGCTCAACGCGATCACCCAGATCGTCAACGGCGAGACCTTGCCGCCTCCGGTCAACCCGGATGAAAGCCACGAGCGCCGCGGCAACGGGGGAGGGCACTTCCTCATCCCGCTGCTGTTCGGTGTGCTGTTCCTGCGTGGCGTGCTCGGCCGTGCGCCGCTCGGCGTTCGCATGCCCATCGGCGGCATCATCGCCGGTGGCCTTGGCTGGCTCCTCCTGAACTCCCTGGTCTTCGGTGCGCTCGGCCTGATCGGTGGCGCGCTGCTCATGGCCATCCCCGCGGGTGCCGGCCGTTCCATCGGCGGCGGTGGCTGGGGCGGCTGGGGCGGCTTTGGCGGGGGTGGCGGCTTCGGCGGCGGTGGCGGTGGCGGCGGCTTCAGTGGCGGCGGCGGCAGTTTTGGCGGCGGCGGTTCGTCGGGGAGCTGGTGATGGGCATGCAACGGATAGCAACCAACCTGTTCGGCGCCTGGTTCCAGATCGGCAGGCAATTCCCGAAGGAAGCGCTGGATGACATCGCGAAGCGCGTAGGCTTCGGCGAGTGCACGCACCGCGGGGAACTGCGTGTCGCGGTGGAATCGCGCCTGCCGCTGGCCGCCGTCCTGGAAGGTGTGACTGCCCGCGATCGGGCAGCCTCACTCTTTTCACACCTGCGCGTGTGGGATACCGAAGAGAACTGCGGCGTGCTGCTCTACGTCCTTCTCGCCGAACACCGCATCGAGATCGTCGCCGACCGCGGGATCGCCGCGAAGGTGGCTCCGGATGAGTGGCACGCCATCACGGCGCACATGCGCGATGAATTCGCGAAAGGGCACTTCCGCGAGGCTGTGCTGACCGGCGTCGACGAAGTGGGCGCGCTCCTCGGCCGCCACTTTCCATCTGACGGCACGCCGCGTACGAATGAGTTGCCGGACCAACCTTTGTTGCTCTGACGCACGGCCATCCCGGCCAATCCCGCAACCACCCGAGACAAGCGTAAACCCATGTGGGAGCGCGCAGCCGCCCCGAAACGCAGAAACCAATGCAAGGAAAGGGCCATGGCCAGAGCATGA
>NZ_JBQCFT010000193.1:0-11926 GCF_051958795.1 Luteibacter sp.
CAGGTGCATGCCGAGCGTGTTGTTGGCGATGATGCTGCCCTGGCCCGTGATGCTGCGCACATCCAGCGCCACGTTGCCCACGCCGCCCACGCCATCGATGCCCGCCTGCACGGTGCCGCCGCTGTTGTTGAGCGAAGCCAGGGTGAGGTTGAGCTGTTGGCCAGCGGTGATCTTGCCGTTGACGTTGGTCGCCGACGCACCCGCGTTGATGAAGTTGAAGGTGTTGCCGGCGTACACCGTGCCGCCGGTGTTATCGAGCTGGCCGGTGCCGAGGGTCATGTTGCCGGCCGCGACCAGCGTGCCGCCCTGCGTATTCGAGATGGACGAACCCGACAGGTTCACGTCGCCCTGACCACCCAGCGTGCCGCCACGGTTATCGATGCCACCGCCGGACGTCACCTGGGTGAGCGCCGCGCTCGCGTTGGCAATGCGGCCGCCGATGTTCGAGATCGATGCGGCATTGAGCGTGGTCGCGCCGTTGGCTTCGATCGCGCCGCCGTTGTTGCTGAGGCCGTTGGTGGCTCGCAGGGTCAGCGCGCCAAGGCTCTGCAGGCGACCGGTGTTGGCGACCGTATCCGTGGCCTGCACGTTGAGCTGGCCGCCGGAGATGGTGCCGGCATTGATCAGGCGTGCCGTGTTGAGCGTCGTGAGGCCGCCCGCGGCGATGACACCGCCGCCGTTATCCAGCGTGCCACCCACGCCCAGGGTCACCGCACCTGGCACCGACTGGATCGTGCCGCCCGCGTTGGCAAGCGAGCCTGCCGTGACGCCGACATTGCCGGTCGTCGCCTGGAGCAAGCCACCGGCGTTGTTCACCGCATTGGTAACTGTTACGCCCAGCGACGAGCCGGAGATCGCGCCGTTCGCGGTGTTGCTCAGCGAAGCCGCGGTGACGGTGGTCGCGCCCTGCGCGTTGATGAGGCCACCGTCGTTGGCCAATGCCGTGGAAGCTGCGACCTTCGTGGTGCCGTTACCGACGATCGTGCCCTGGCGGTTATCCACGTCCTGGTCGGCGCTGACATCGAGCGTACCCGTGCCAGCGAGTTGCACCGTGCCGCCGCTGTTGACCACGCGGCTGCCGTGCAGCGTGAGATCATTGCCATTGCTGGCGATGGTGCCGCTGGTGTTGTCGAGCGTACCCGCCGTGCGCAACGTCAACGCCGAGGTACCCGTCTGCAGCAGCTTGCCGCGGCTGTTGTCGATCGATGCCGCCGAAAGCAGCAACGCGTTCGCCTGGAGGCGTCCGTCGTGGCCATCCACGCCTCGGTTCACCAGCGCGCCACTGGCCTGCGCGGTCAGCGTGCCGCCCACCGCAAGGTCACCACCGGTGTGGTCGATGTTGCCCATGCGCGCCAGCAACAGGGCGTCGCTGCCCGCACGCTGCGTGCCGTACGAGAGATCCAGTGCATTGCCCTGCACATCCAGTGCGTGACCCGCGAGCAGGCTGCCATGCGCGGTGAGCGCGGCGTCGGCCAGCACATGGAGATCGCCGGCCGTACCCAGCGTGCCGTCGTCCTTCAGGCCCGCGGCGAGCGTACCCGCCCCGTCGATCGTGCTGCCGCGCACGGTGAGGTCGCCGGAGGAAAGCGTGCGGCCGTCGTTGTGCACGGCCACGCCATCGAGCGTGATGCTTTCCGCACTCAGCGTGCCCGCCTGGTTCAGGGTGGCACCGCTCAAGAGCGCGGCGGTCCGCGCGGCGATATCGCCCTGGGTCACGAGGTCGCCTGCGGCATGCAGGGTCAGGCCCGTGGCCGCAAGCTGGCCGCTCTGGCGGAGTGCGCCACTCGCGGTCGCGTCGAGGCTGGCGGCCGACGCCACGGTACCGCCGAGCACCAGATCACCCTGGCGCGCCAGCAGATGCACGTCGCCCTGCTGCGTGCCGAGTGTGCCCGTGCTGGTCAGGCTCGCGGCCTTCACATCGAGGGTCTTTGCGGCGACCAGCTTGCCGGCGTTCGTCACGGCGCCGGAGACGTCGACAGTGATGTCGTCGGCACCCGTCAGCGTGGCCGAGCTGCCCTGGGTGAAATCCGAACCGCCCAGCGTGAGCGCCTTGCCGGTATAAATGTTGCCCTGGTTGTCGAGCGTACCTGCCGCGCGCAGGGCCAGCGTGCCATCCGTGGAGATGTCGCCGGTGTTGCCGATACGCGTGGCATCCACGGTCAGGCCGTTCGACGCCAGCAGCTTGCCACCGTTGGTCAGTGCGCCTGAAGCGGTGATCCCCAGCGTGCCGCCGGCCTGTGTCGTGCCGGAAAGGGTCGCATCACCCTGCGAGGCGAGCGTCACGTCATGTGCACTGGCCAGCAAGCCGGCGCTGTCGATGTGGCCCGCGGTGACGGCGAGATCGCCATTCGATTGAAGTTTGCCGTTGGCATCCTGCGTAAGCGCACCTTGCGCGTCGACAGTAAGCCCCTGCTCCGCGGCGATGCTGCCGCGGTTGTCCAGGTCGCGCGCGGCATGCACATCGAGCGTGCCCGTCGTATAGACGCTGCCCGTGTTATGCAGGTCGCGGCCAGCCTGGAGCGCCAGCGCGCCGTTGACCGACGTATCACCGCCCAGGGTCAGGTCGCCGCCGGCGTTCAGGCCAGCCGAAGAAGCACTGAGCGAGCCCGTCTGCGCCAGCGCACCGGCCGAGGTGGCATCGATACGCCCCGAGGCCACGGTCGTTCCCGCAAGGGCCAGGTCGCCCTGCGTGGTCGTCAGCGTGACATCACCGGCCGTGGTGCCGAGCTGGCCGCCACTGCGCAGGCTCCCCGCATGCACGTCCAGCGCAGTGCCACCGATCAGCGCGCCATCGCTCGCGAGCGCGCCCGTGACCGATAGCGAGAGCTTGCCGGCCGCATTGGCCTGCCCCGCCGCCGCCTGCGTGAAGCTCGCCGCATCGAGGCTCAGTACGTTGCCTGCATACAACAGGCCCGCGTTCGCCACGTCCTGCGCGGCGGCAAGTGCGAGGTCATGCCCCGCCTGCGTGCGGCCCGCCAGGTTCAGCGTATCGGCGCGAAGCGATGCGTCATGGGCCGCATCCAGCGTGCCCTGCGTACTGATGCCCGCCGCCTGCAGCGAGAGATCGGTGCCCGCGTGGGTGGTGCCCGACTGCGCAATCGACGTAGCGGCGCGCAAGGTCAGGGCGCCGTCTGCATAGGCGTCACCGCCAAGCAGCATCCCCTGGCCCGCTTCGAACACTGCGTTACCCGCGGCATAGAACGAACCACCCAGCGACATGGCATTCGCTGAGGCAACGTCCAGCGTCGCGCCGGTCAGCTTGCCGTCGAGCAGGAAGGCCTGCGCGGAGCGCGCCTGGAAGCCCTGCGCCGTGGAGACCACACCGCCCAGGTGCAGGTCGCCCACGGTCGTGGTCAGCGTGGCCGAGCCCTGCGTGCTGCCCAGCGAGCCGGTGGAGTCGATCGAACCGACGTTGATGGAAAGCGCGTTCGCCGCGACGATGCTGCCGGCATTCTGCAGGCCATCACGGACCCGCACGGTCGCCGAATCACCCGCACTCACCGAACCACCGGTGCCAAGCGAAAGCGAGCCCGCCTCCGCCGTGAGCGCCTGGCCCGCATAGAGCTGGCCGGCGCCGGAAACATCATCACCCGCCGACAGCGCGAGATTGCGCGTCGCGGAGAGTGCACCGGCATTCGCCAGCGAACCGGTGTTGACGGCCATGTCGCGACCCGCGACCACGGCCGCGTTGTTCTCGAGCATTCCACGGGTGGCAAGCGCCACGTCACGACCAGCCTGGACGTTACCCGCCAGGCGGATGGACTGGGCGTTCAACGAGACGTCGCGCGTGGCGTCGATCTGTTTGCTGCTATCCAGCGCGGCTGCCGTGAGCGCGAGGTCGGTGCCCGCGTGTAGCGTGCCGCTGTTGCTGATCTTGCCATCCGCGCTCAGCGCAAGGCGGCCATCCGCAAACAGTGCACCGGCATTGCTGAGGTCACGGCTGACGTGCACCTGCCCATCGCCGCGGGCGTAGAAGTCGCCCCGGTTGTCGAGCGCACCGACATCGGCATCGATGCCGTTTGCCGTGAGCTGGCCCTGCTGCGTGACCGTACCGGGCGTGCGCAGGGTCAATGTACCGCCGGCCACCGTCGTACCGGCCAGCTGCATATCGCCGGATGTAGTGAGCGCGGCATTGCCTTGCTGCGTACCGACTTCGCCTCGATTGGTAAGGCTCCGCGCATTGAGCGTGAGGCCAGTCGTGCCGACGAGGCTGCCGTCGTTCACCAGACCGCCGGTCGTGGTCACCGCCAGCGCGGTACCGGCATTCACGATCGCGCCCGCGCGGTTCGTGATGCTGGCAGCCTGCATGTCGAGGCGGCCGCCGGAGACGGCGACGGAGCCGTTATCGATGCTGTCGCTGGTGCGCAGCGCGACATCGCCGATACCCACCATGGTGCCGGTGTTGCGCAGGCTACCCGCGCGCAGGTCGAACGACTGTCCCGCGTACACGAGACCCGAGTTTGCCAGCATGCCCGAGGCGTACACGGCGATGTTGTTACCCGCACTCAGCCGGCCGGACGCGTCGATGTCGCCCGCCACGTTCACGGCAAGCGCACCACCGGCGATCAGGCCACCACGCACAGCGAGCGGCCCCTGCGAATTCAGCGCGACGTTCCCGCCCTGCGTACCGAAATTGCCGCTGATCGTGACCGGGCCGGCCGCGTTCAGCGTCGCGTTGTTCAACGCTACCGTCGTACCGCCCAGGCGCACTTCGCCCGCACTGGTCAACTCGAGGTCGCCCGCCTGCGCGGCGATCGCGCCACTGCTGACCACGCCGACACCCGCCTCCGTACCGACGAGGCGGATCTTCTCTGCATACATGCCACCTAGCGCCGCCACGTCGATTGCGACGGACGGACGCGCGGCATCAGCCACGTTGGCGCGTACGCCGGCATCCCCGTAATTCGCATCGTTCGCGCCGGTGACGACGTTGAGGTCCTTCGCCCAGAGCTGGCCGTTGACCTGCACCGCGCGTGCGATGAGGTCGGTGCGATCGACCACCGAACCATCGAGGCCGCCGCTGCCGATGGCGATGCTGCCGCCCGTGACGTGAAAGGCATCGAGGCTGCCGCTGCCACCAAACACCGGCGTGCCGGTGGTGAGCGTGAAGCGCTGGCTGTTGATGACGCCGCAGCCGTCGCAGGTGATGCCGTAAGGATTGGCGATCACCACGGCCGCCTGCTTGCCGCCCACTTCGATATAGCCGCGCAGGTTGCTGGGCAGTGCCGAGGTCACCTCGTTGAGGATCAGCGACGCTTCGCCGCCCTTGAGGTTATCGTTACCGGCGATGTACCCGCCCAGCTGCGTCTTCACGATGGACGCGCTGTTGTTGAGGATCACGCCACGCTGATCCACATCGAAGCGCTGGTACTTGTTGTGCGACACGCCCTTGGCGTTCGGCGCGACGATGTCCACGACCGGGACGCCGTTTGCCGCCGAATCCATGCCCGGCCGGTGCGCGCCTGCCGCGGCGTCGGGCACCTGCTGTGCCCAGGACACCACCGGGATGCCCACCGTGGCAAAAGCGATCGCCAGCGCCAGTGAGCGCAGTGCCGCCAGAGCCATCGCGCCCCGCGGGCGCGCCATCGTTTCCTTGACCGTCATCATGACCGTTCCTAAGTTTTGTCGGGTGCCCGCCTGGGCACCCCTGCCCGTTTCAGTACTGGTAGATCAGCTGGAAGCCCGTCGCCGGCTGCTCGGTATCGAAACCGCGTGGCGCGTGCAGGCGCCGGCCGATGAAGAGATCCCAGCTCAAACCGCTGTAGCTGCCGCGCAGGCCCAGCACCCCGCCCGTAAGCGAGCGGTGGCCGGGTTGCGTGGATGGCCCTGCCACATGGCCGAGATCCACACCGAGGTACGGTGCGACCACGCCAAGCGGCAATGTGAAGGTGTTACGCAGGTACGCGCCGCGCTCGCCGGCGAGCGTCTGCTCGCCATCGAATCCGCGCACCGAGTAGCGGCCGCCGATGGTGATGAGTTCCGCTGCCGGCAGGTGGTCGGTGGAGCGCTGCAGGCGCAGGCTGCTATCCCAGATAGCCTGACGGCTGCCCAGCGAGAACGGCTGGCTCACTGACAGATCCAGCGTGGTCAGCCCGTAGCGGTTGGTGGGGAAGCCCACCTCCGGGTCGTAGCTCATCCACTGGCTGCCGAACCATGGCGTGCCACGCTGGTAGCCCAGGCGCGCGTCCACCTGCGCCTGGCCGATGTAGTGGCGATGGACCAGGGCGAGTTCCGCGCTGGCGACACGCTGCCGCTGGATCCCGACTTCCACGCCCTGGATATAGCTGTGCGCGTTGCGCGTGGCGATGCGCGCCTCGAGCGAGGTCTTGCTCGAAGTGCCACGCGTCAGCAGGCGTTGCACGGTGATGTCGCTGGAGGTGGAAGTGCCGGTCGAGCGGAAGCGGCTGTTGAAGCCGTCGATCCACTGGCGGTAGCGGTAGGTGGAAAGCGATGCGCTGAAGGTCCACCAGCCCCAGGGGATGCTGTAGGTGGCGTTCTTGCTGAAGGTGCTGCCGCCGTCGCGGTTGGTGCCCAGCGCATGGCCGGCGCCAATCGAGAACAGGTCGTTGAGCCCGAACGGGTTATCCAGCGAGACGTTGAGGTTGCCCTGGTACTTGCCGGTGCCCTTGAGGCCGGAGTCGCCGGCATCGGCCACCACGTGCCAGCGCCGCTGCTTGTGCACCGTCAGGACCACATCGGATTCGCCGACCTGTTCGCCCGGCGCGATATCCATGCTCACATCCTGCGAGGGTACGCGCTTGAGCTGCTCCAGACCCTGCTCGATCGCGTGCAGGTTGAGCAGGTCGCCCTCGCGGATGGGGAACGCCGAGCGCCAGTCGAGCTCCGGGGAGCCCGGGGCGAAACGGATGTGGCGCAGGGTACCCGGCACCAGCAGCATGCGCAGGTGGCCCTGCGAGATGTCCTGGGCGGGAACGCCGACGCGCGTGGTGACAAAACCCCGCGCGATCATCAGGTTGGAGAGACGGCGCTGCAGCGTCTCCAGGCCGTCGCGGCCGACGCACTGGCCTACGAAGCGATCCAGGTAGCGCTGCGCCCAGGCAAAATCCGCCACGCGCTCGCCTTCCAGCTGCAGGCTCTGCAGCGGAAAACACGGCGTTTCCTTCGGCAATGGTGCGTCGAGCCGCTCGACCTGGGCCGACGGCGTGGCTTGGAACGGCGCCTGCTGGCGCTGCTCTTCCTTGTGCTCGAGCTGCTGTGCGCGACGCAGCTGCTCTTGCTTGTCCAAAACGCTCTGCTGGGCCGCCGCCGAGGTACTGGCAGCGACCGCAAGCAGGGAAATCAGCCCGTATGTCGTTGTGCGCCAACGACCTTCCCCTGTAAACCTCATGTTTTTTACTACTCCAAACCGTCCTGGTCATGGCACGCGGGAACCCATCACGGGTGGCCGCGGCCGATCTTCAATCGCATAGGATCGGCAGGGTTGGGTGGAACTTTAGGGTGGGTTTTTTACCACCATGGGGCTGGCGGGGCTGGCGGGGCTGGGGCAGCGTCCGCCGTTGGCGGTCCAAAGAGGTTTCCTCTAGATCCCTCTAGCGCAATCCGTGCGAACCACCTTGCACTGTTGTCCACCCGCCGCCTGACAAGCCGCCATGGCCTTTGCCGAAGCTGCGCGCTCATTCCCTTCATCCGGCGTCCCAGCACCAAATGATTTGGCTGATGCATCCTGGACCAGAGATATGCAGCCGTCTTTCTGCTGTACGAGGATCGAGCACTCCTGCTTGTTGCAGCGGCCTCTGACCTCGTCCCACACGCCGTCAGGGGTAGGCGTCCGGTGGCGAAAGATAAATCGACCGGTCGTGTTGTTGACGACGATCGTGTTGTAGAAGACTGGGACGACCCACCCTGCGTCCAGATCCTTTGCCAGGCGAGACGCCGGAAGCGCAATGTCCTCGGTCTTGGCATCACCGCGCCCTCCGCGCACGACCTCCCTGGTTGCACTTTCGACCGTCCAGGCGTCGCCCCGACGGACAAGGCGTATCGATGTCACGCTTGGTGTCTCGCCGCCATCACCTTGGTTGATCGTAATGCGACTTGGCTTCACGTTAATGCCGTCGGGCCAGAACGGATCGTCGTGGAACTGAGTGCATTTCGAGCAGCCCAGAATCTTGTCGCTGGAGAATTCAGGGGTGAACCTTCCATCCCTCTTCGCGAACACAATCAGGGTGCGATAACGCGCGTCGTTCTTGGTAGCCGCACCCTGGAACACGGCTGCGGCGGTGGCGTTCGGCTGACTACCACTCGACGCGAAGGCCAATAGCGTCGATCCAGCGGGTGCTTCGGCGGCGACTTCCTGTGGCACGGCCGGAGCAGGCTTCTGCGTCGCGGCATGCGCGCTCACTACCGCCATAAGGGTCACAGAGGCAAAAAGCACGTTCATTCTCAGCATGGTCGTCAGATACCTCGATTGCAATCAGTGCGAATCGCCTCACACTGCTTACCACCTGACCCATTGCACGCATCCATGGCCTTCCCGATCGCGGCTTTCTTATCGCGCGGGTCCGGCGCACCAGCGCCGAAGAATCGGCCATCGGCATCCTTTACAAGCGAAATGCACCCATCCTGCTGTTGGACCAGGATCGTGCAATCCAGCTTGTTGCAGTCGGCCCTAAGTGTTTGCCACACCTGCTCCGATGAGCTTCCACCGTGATACAGCATGAACTTGCCGTTCTTGTGATTGATCATGAGGGTGTTCAACACAACCGGGATACCCCACTCGCCATCGAAATCCTTGGCGAGGCCTGATGCTGGCAAGGGAAGTTTCTTCAGTGCCGTAGCTCCATCACCACCTTCGACGGTCTGCCGCTCGGCTGTGGACACCCGCCAAGCCCCGTCTTTACGGACCAGCTCGATCGTCGTGGTAGACGGCTTTTGGCCACTGTCGAACTGATCGATCAGGATATGCCCGGCGATGACCTCAAGGTGCTTCGGCCAGAACGGATCATCATGAAACTGCGTGCACTTAGAGCAGCCGATGATCTTCTCATTGGCGAATTCCGGAACGAACGTTCCCTCTCTCTTCCCAAACACAACGAGCGTCCGATATCGCACGTCGTTGTCGGGAGCACTCTCGAACACGCCAGCGGCGTCGGCTTCTGGCTGGCCCCCGCTGCTAGCAAAGGCAACGATCGTCGTCCCCGCGGGAGCGGCAGCCACGACTTCCGGTGGCGCCGATACGGTGGGCGGACGCCCGCTCGCGAGGGTGCACGCGCTAACCGCAAACAGGACAGCGGCGATGGGAATCCTTGCCATACCAACTCCGTGGGGGTATCGATCGCCTGAAGTCTAGCCAGCGCCCTTGGGCCGAACTAGAGGAAAATTCTGAAAATGCCGGAATGGGTCACTATCCGAGAGGCACCGATGGAAGCGCTGCCAAACGGCTAAAGCCTTCCCAACCCGGACAGACTTCGCTTCCCAGCGGGTAACCGCACGATGGATCCGGGATTAAAGCTCAGAAGCCTTCCGTTGAAAGTTCTTCAGATAATCGTCCGAGGCCAGCTCGTATGCCTGCCGGACATTTTCTTCGCTGAAGATCTGAACAATATGAGCACCCTCGCCCCGTACCTTGAACGATGCTGGCTCCGCGCCGCTATTGAGGTGAACCGTGGTCGCGATCCATGCCTTCATCTGCTGCGTGTATGTCAATGAACGCCCGAAGTTAAAGGGTATGTACGCCCAGAACTCATTGACATCAATGTCTATGACGGGCGTGCCAGGTGCTGCTTCCGAAGCCTTGACGGCACGAAAGCCATTCTGCCGAAGGCCCGTAATAACGAGGTCGCGAACCCAATCGGTGACGGTATCGTTGTCAGTCAAGGTCCAGATGAATTTCCCGCCGCCGGCCACCGAGCTTGCCACGCCCGCCTTACCCAGCTCGCCACTAGTGGCCAGGGAGACCCTCTCCCGAGAAGATTCCGGCAACAACGCCATATCACGCTTGTCGTACACCGAGCCGATGACGACCGGCTTGCTTTCCGTGGGAATGGCGACAGATGGAGGATCCATGCGGACGCTGTTGGCATGCAGGCTACAGCCGGCAAGAAGCATCGCCGCGACGGCCCCGAGGGCGTTGCGTACCAGGTTCATCGATTTCCCCTTGTTTGTTCGAGCCGGGATATTACACGACCGGCTTCTGGCACTCGCGCACCCGGCCACGACGTTGCTGTCTCGACTCAGGTAATGGAGGCGCGCTTCGCGGATTGAGTCGCGACGTCCTATCCCTGGGATCCCGTGCATCGGTTCACTACCCGGTACGCACCACTGGAATCCCGCCCAACCGGCTATAGTCCTTACAAACCCAGCCAGACCAAGCTCCCCAAGAGTCTCCCAGATGCCCCGCCAATCAACGATCCTCGCCTCGCTAGCCCTCACCCTCATCGCCACCTCCGCCACGGCAACCACCTGCCGCGAGGATGCCTGCGACGTCGGTGAACATGTCACCACCTATAGCGCCCCCGGCGAACCGGTGGCCGTCTGCGCCACGGATGCCCTGGCCGCCTATAGCAACTTCATGCTCTACCTGGTGGCTGCCGATGCGGCGAGCACGCAGCAGGGTACGGTCGATCCCAACGCCGTGGAGGCGAAGGCGACGGGTGATAGCGCCGACGTGGTGAAGCGCCTGCGTGAGGCATCGGGCGTCGCATCCGCGAGCGAGGCATTGAAGGCGTGCTCACCGTTGAAGGCAGGCGCCAGCGTCGTGGTGCTTGAGGTGAGCAAGAAGACCAACAACGCGAAGGTGTCCGGTGCGAACGGCGAAGCGCCGTTCTGGATCCCGACCGGGTTCCTCGAGCGGTAATTTCCCGCCACGCCCCGTCTCCACCGGCCCTGCGTACAATAGGAGAAGACGCCCCCGGTCGTGACCGTACTCCGGCCAGATTTTGTGTAGGCCCTCGCCTACATACGCCCTCCCCCAGCCCATGTATCCTCGCGCCGCCTGCCACCACGGCAGGCCTTACAGGGGGAAACATGAAGCGGGTAGCGTTTATCGCCGTGGCCGTCGTGGCGCTCGGCGGCTGTACCGAGACCGTGAAATACGATGCCCACCGCTACGCCGGTGCGGGGAGTGAAAAGGCGGGCATGGCGACTGTCGTGGTCGCCCAGAACCAGACGGACGGGTTCGGGACCGGCTGGTGGCAGAACGTCAATATCGACAGGAAGAAAGTCGGCGATATCCGCCGAGGTACCTACCTGCACGTGAACATCGCACCCGGCCACCACATCGTGGATGTGGCGTACCCCGCCATGATGATGGCGACCCCGGCGCTGGGCCTCGAGGGTGATTTCGAAGCCGACAGGACGTACTACTTCGTGTGGGATTCTTCAGGTGGCGCGATGAGCGAGATGATCCAGCTGAGGGCGGTCTCGCCTGCGGTGGGTCGTGCCTCGATCGCGGGCATGACCGACCGCACCAAGGTCGTGAAGAGCGAGCGCTAAGCGCCGGAGCGCGCGACGACCAGCCGCGCGCTCCTCCCGCGACTCAGGCGTTAGTCCCACCATCCACCGTCAGGTTCGTACCGGTCACATAACCCGCTTCCGGCCCCGCGACAAACGACACCATCGCCGCGATGTCATCCACGTGCCCGTAGCGCCTCAGGGCCGTGTTCGCGATCTGCGGGGCGGCCCACTCGTCGTTGGCCGGGTTCAGGTCGGTATCGATCGGGCCGGGCTGCACGTTGTTCACCGTGATGCCACGCGGGCCGAGCTCACGAGCCAGGCCCTGGGTGAACATCTTTACCGCGCCCTTGGTCGCCGCGTACGCGACCAGGCCCGGCGTGCCCATCCGCTCGCCAACGCACGAACCGAGGGTGATGACGCGGCCGCCATCCGGGATGTACTTCAGCGCGGCCTGCGTAGCGATGAAGACACCGCGCAGGTTGATGTCGATGACGCGGCCCATCTCCTCGAGCGT
>NZ_JBQCFT010000194.1:0-12920 GCF_051958795.1 Luteibacter sp.
GGTGGCCAATGCGTGGCGCACCAGTTCCGGCGCACGGCGGAACAAGGGCTCGCTGAGGCCGACGCCACCGGGGACGTTGTCGTAGAGGTACACCGTGGGCAGGAAGCGCTCGAAGGCATCCGGCAGCGCCAGCGAGCCATCCGGCGCACGGATCTGCCCTCGCCCGCCGGCATCGACCTGCGCCGACCAGCCGCCGTCACCCGAGCCCACCGCCTTCTGCAGGTCGCGCGGCTCGGCCATCACCGCGACGATCGCCGCGGTATGCAGGGCGTACGCGGCGCCGAGGAAGCCATCGAGCGCATGCTGGCGCGAGCGGAACACCTCATCGAGCACGGCCTGCGGCAACTGCCACCAGACCGCGGTGGAGTGCAGTTCCTGGTCGGGCAGGTTCACCGGGCCATAGCCGATGTTCTCGTGTGTGTAATAGCGGATCTTCTTGTAGCCCGACACGCGGCGCACGACGTGCACCTCGCCGTGCCGTACCGTGCCCTCCCCCGCGTTCGCGCCATCGAAGCACTCCAGTTCCTTGAGCTTCGTGTAGTCGATCGCATCGGTGTAGTAGTCGACATGCGTGCGCGTGCAGTACGCCTTGCGCCCTTCCCAGTCCAGGCGCTCTACCTGGTAGGGCACGCTCTGGATCATGTGGATGGCGCCTTCGTAAAGCGAAAGCGCCGCAGCGGAATAGTCGACTTCCGCAATGATCGCCTGGCGCCCCTCGGTGCGGTCCACGACGACAAAATTCCCGTCCGCCACCGAGCGCAGGCTCACCGCATTCGCGGGATAGCTGTCAGCGATCCATTCCCAGCGATCGCCCTCGCAATGCAACACCTCGGCTTCCTGGAGCACCTGCAGGTAGGGCTCGGCGTCGTTTGGACCGAACGGATCGGCACCGACGAACGGAAGCTCGAACGCGGCGCAGCGGATGTGGTCCAGCAGGATCAGCGGCTGGTCGGGCTGGATGCGCGCGTGCTCGGGGCTGGCCTCGGTGAGGAAGGCCGGGTGCCGCATCAGGTACTGGTCCAGTGGCGCGCTGGTCGCGACGAGCACGCCCAGCGAAGGCTGCTGCCGGCGTCCGGCACGACCAAAGCGCTGCCAGGTGGCGGCGATGGAACCGGGATAGCCATTGAGGACAACGGCATCCAGGCTGCCGATATCCACGCCCAGTTCCAGTGCCGAGGTGGAAACGATGCCATCCACGTTACCCGCGCGCATCTCGCGCTCCACCTCGCGCCGCTCGGTGGGCAGGTAGCCACCGCGGTACGCCCGGATGCGCGGCGCCTTGCGCCCGTCATGGTCGAACACATCCTTCAGGTACTTCGTCAGTACTTCGACCATGAGCCGCGACTGCGCGAAGACCAGCGTCTTCATCTTCGCCTTGATCGCCACCCGCGCGATCAGGTTGGTCTGCGAGCGCGCCGAGGCACGCAGGCCCAGGTCCGGATTCACCACCGGGGGATTCCACAGCAGCACGTGCTTGTCGCCACTGGGCGCACCACTCTCCGCTACGGTCAGCACCTCGTCCTCGATCAACGCTTCGGCATGCTCCGTGGCGTTGCCGATCGTGGCCGAGCACAGGATGAATTGCGGCTGCACGCCGTAGAACGCGCAGATGCGCTTCAGCCGGCGGAGCACGTTGGCGAGATGCGACCCGAACACACCGCGATACGTGTGGATCTCATCGATCACCACGTAGCGAAGGTTCTCGAAGAACTGCGCCCATTTGGTGTGATGGGGCAGGATCGCCTGGTGCAGCATGTCGGGGTTGCTGACCACGACGTCGCCATGCAGGCGGATGGCCTGGCGCGCATCGCCCGGCGTGTCGCCATCGAAGGTGAACGCCTTCACGCCCAGGTCGCCGGCGCGGTTGAGCTCCAGGAGTTCGGCCACCTGGTCCTGGGCCAGTGCCTTCGTCGGGAACAGGTACAGCGCCTTGGCCCCGGCTTCCAGTACCGAAGATACGACTGGAAGCGTGTAGCACAGCGTCTTGCCCGAGGCCGTCGGCGTCGCGACCAGCACGTTGCGACCGGCGCGCGCCCCGTCCCAGGCTTGCTGCTGGTGCGAGTACAGCCTTTCGATGCCGCGCGCGGCCAGGGCAGTCGCCAGTGGCGCGGGCAGATCGTCCGGCAACGGCACGAAACGCCCCTCCCGGCCGAATACGGTGAAGGCCGAGGCCACCCGGTCGGCGTACTTGTCCGAGAGCCGGTGCGCCAGCGTCCGGCCATCGTGGAGGGTGGCGAGGGCCGCATCGGCCTCGTCGGTGCGCTTTGCTTGGAGGTAGGCGGCCATGGCGAGGTCGGGCGGAGTGCGGGCCCCGTTTATGCCCCGCGCCCGTCTCACATCCTGCGACAGCCTGCTCAGCCGGCGGTGGCGGCCTCGCCCGGCACCGGTTCGAACCGCCAGTTGCCGTTTTCGTCCTCTACCTTGATCTCCGCGTCCTGGCCCGGCTGCGCCCGGATGGAGGCGACCAGCTGGTGCGCGTGGCGCAAGGCCTCGTCCTGGGACGCGAACTGGCCGACCAGGTCGGCGTTGCGGCGCACGATCCACTGCCCGCGTGGCGCGGCGTTATACGGCAGGTAAAAGATGATCCGCACCGGGTAGCTCCGCATGGGAGGGCCCGTTGCCCTCCATGCCCCGACCGTAGGGGCGCCTTCGTCGCGGAGGCGTTACGGCAAGGTGGCTGGGATGGTCACGTCAGCCGGAATAGGCATTGCGGGCGGCGGCCAGCCATCCAGCGTGCTGGCAGCCCTTTTCCATCGCGGCATCGACGGCCGCGCGCTCGTCCAGGAATTCCTCGAGCAGCGTGATCATGACGAAGTCGCGCGGGCCGGCATGCGCCAGTTCCACGATATAGGCCGACTTCCACAGGCCGGTGGCGTGGCGAAGCGTGCGTACCTCTACGCAGTACTGGCCTACGATGCGCCGGTGCATGTCACGGTACTCCCATCGGGCGACGCGTTGCGTTAGGCCGATTCTTGCGCCTTCGCGTCGCCGATGACAAGCGTCATCTGAATGCTCAGGCTTTGGGCGGCGCCGCAGCCGCGAGGCCCTCGCCGCTCGCCGGGATGGAGAACGACTTGGACTCGCCCTGGCCCACCGTGGCATCGGCCTCGACCCGGTCGCTGCTGCATGCGCCATGCGGCATGACGGTCAGCTTGCGGGCGCCCGAGGGGACGTGGAGCACGAGCTGCTGGCCGATTTCCATGTCGGCGACGACCTTGTCATCCACGTACACGGCGCTGGAGCAGCCGGCGCCCCACAAGCCCTGCTCACGGACGACGGTCAGGGTCGCGTCGCCATCGGACGGGTTCTGGTAGGCGAACGTGGTGCTGGACAGTACGTCGTGGATGCCGACGTGGCGCTCGTTCTGGGTAGCGCAGCCGGTGATCAGGACGAGACCGGCAATGGCGAGGTAACGCATGGCGTGGAACTCCTTGGGGGACCTGGCAAGCATTCTTTCGCAGATGTGCAACCCGGGTGAAGTGCCGTGACGCGCTTTCCACGCGCCGACCCGAACAATGCCGCCCCCAATGCCCCCAAGGAAGCCCCGCCATGGCCAGCCGCGACTGGATCGAGATCGAATCGTTCGAAGCCGTCGACGACATCGGGGTCTTCGACCGCCCGGACATCCCCAGGGTTGAGGCAATTCTTAGCGGCGCCCCGGAGCGCGAGTGGCAACAGTTCTTCGCCGTGCGTGCCCGGGCCCTCGAACAGAACCAGCCCGGCCTGCGCATGGAGATCCTCGCGGATCGCCTCGGCTTCCATACCCGCGCCAGCCACATCGAGGAGACCTGCCGGCTGGTGAACGATGCCGTCCAGGGCACCAACCACGACTACGCGGCACAGAAAGCCGCCGAGGAAAGGCGGATCGCCGACCGCGACGCCGAGGTCCGCGAGCTTATGTCCAGGGTCAAGGAGATCAATTCGGACTGGCCGCCTGAAAGAGGCGCGGAATGACTTGCGCGAGCCCCGCCCGGCGGGGATAGACTGCGCCATGAACAATCGCCCCGATGCCCTCGTATTCGATCGTGCCAGCATGGTGGCGGAAACCGTCGCGATGGTGCTCGACGACGCGGGATACGCCGCCCGTGCGACGGTGACCTATCGGGACGCCAAGCGGGCGTTCCAGAACATGCCCGACCTCTCCCTGCTGGTCATCCACGCCGACACGCCAGGTGAGCGCCGGGGCACCGCCCTCATCCAGGCCGTGCTCCGCGAGCGGCCGAAAACGGCCATCGTGGTCGTGTCCAGCCGTCTTCCGCAGGACCTCGAGCCGTTTCCGCTCAGTGCCGTCTTCCTCGAGACGCCGTTCGACCGCGACCAGCTGCTGGGCGCGATCGACAACGCCAGGGAGCGCCGGCCCCGCGCGGGGCGCTAGCGCTCCAGGCGGTGCAGCGACTCGCGGGCCATGCGCCAGCCCTCGGAAAGCGCCATCTTCTGTGAATCGTACGAGACGCCGCCGCTGTCGCTGGTGTCGATGATGGTCGTCCCGTCGCGGGCGAACACGCGGTAATCCCAGGTGTAACGTGGCACATCGTGGGTGCTGCTATCGCGCAGGCACTCGACGTCGATGCGGGATTCTTCGTCCAGGTCATGGCCCATGGCACGCTCCTCCGGCTGTCGGGAGGTTGAGTGCAGCAAGGTCGTTATAAAGAGGGCGCGAATACGACGGAAAAAATCCGTCGCCCGTGCGGCGAAGGGTTCCTGATGTGACCGGCGTCGCCGCGATGGCATGCCGGAAGGTGACCACACGGGTATGCTCGGGCCATGTGCGGACGCTATGCCACCTATGGGCCAGCCAGCATGTCGCGGGAGGCCCGCGACGTCCTCGAGCGCCTGGAGCTCGACCTGTCGAGCGAGATCAACCAGCGCGAGGACCGCTTCAACATCGCGCCCACCCAGCGCGCGCTCGTGGTCACGGCCAGCGACGCCGCCCACGCGGAGGTCGGCTTCTTCCGCTGGGGCCTAGTGCCCTCCTGGGCGAAGGACACCTCGATCGGGGCCCGCACCATCAACGCCCGGCGCGAGGGCCTCGCGGAGAAGCCTGCGTTCCGCGCCGCGGCTAAAAAGAGGCGCTGCCTCGTGCCCGCCTCCGGCTATTTCGAGTGGCAGGGCGAAAAGGGCAGCAAACAGCCGTACTTCATCCGCCCGCCGGACGGCAGCCTGCTGATGTTCGCGGGCTTATGGGAGGTGTGGCGTGGCGAGGACGGCGAGCCGTTGCGCAGTTACACGATCATTACCGGCGAGCCCGGCAAGGTGGGCGGCGATATCCACGACCGCCAGCCGGTGATCCTGGCGCCCGACGCCTGGGAGGACTGGCTGTTCGCGCCCCCTGACGTGGCGCTGCCGCTGCTGGAGGCGGCGAACGAACCGGAACTGGTGTACTACCCGGTGCCCAAGGCGGTGGGGTCGCCGAAGAACGATGACGTTTCGTTGGTTGAGCCCCTACCCTGACGGTAGGAGCCCACCCTGTGGGCGACATCTTTCGCGATACCGTCCGAGACCCTGTGGTGTTGCCGCGAACGGCGTCGCCCACACGGTGGGCGCCTACAACAAGCCCGTTACAGGCAGGAAATCGCTTCGAGGCGGTAGGTGCCGTCGTACTCGCGGCCCTTCTTGAACTTCTGGATCTCGTACATCACGACCTGCGCGCCAGCGCCGTTGGCGGTAACTTCCAGGCGCTCGTGCTTGCCGTCGTCGCTGGCCGTGACCACGCCCTTGTCGTCCTTCGCGTCGCCCTTCGCGTCCTTCGTCAGCGCCTGCCACTTCGGCACCACGCACTGGACGTAGGCCGGCACGGACTTGCCCGTCTTGCTGCTGAGCTTGGGCAGGGTGTCTTTCATGCCGCTGGTGGCGCAGCCGGCCAGGAGGAGGCAGCCGGCGATCGCAAGAACGTGTTTCATGCTGGATTCCACGGTAAGGTTCCCGGGATTCTAGCCGACCGCGCGCCCGGGCATCAGGTCCCCGCGCGCGCCACGCTATCCGCCTCGGCACGGGCGAGCTGGTTGGTGTTGCACTTCAGGTAGCTCGACGAACCCAGCCACTTCTTGTCCGGGTAGTACGAGAAGACCATCTGGCCACCCTTCAGCGCATCGATGAGCTTATGGGCCACGGCCGTGCTCACCGCCGGGCAACCCCAGCTGCGGCCGATGCGGCCGGCGGCGCGGGCCATGGTCTCGCTCACGTAGGCGGCGCCATGGATCACGATGGCGCGGGCCAGCGCATTGCTGTTCACGCCGGGCTCCAGGCCCGTCATGCGCAGCGAGTAGCCGTTCTTGCCCATGTAGGTGTCGGAGGTACGGAACAGGCCGATGCTCGACGCCAGGCTGTTCGGCGCGTTCGAGAACTTCGTGCTGTCGGCGTCGCCACTGTTCTTGCCGTGGGCCACCAGCTCCTGGAACAGCAGCTTGCGGTTCACCGTATCGAATACCCACAGCCGCGGCTGTGAGGACGGCTTCGAATAATCGATGACCGCCAGCCGGTTCGAAGGCGCACCGCCCTGGCTTTGCGCGCACTCGGCGGCCTCGACGGCGAGTCCGATCACCTTGGGGTCAGCGGAGGGGGCCAGTTTGGCCAGCGCGGCGCCGAGCGAATCGGCGGCATGTGCATTTAGCGGGAGGAAAGCGACTACACCGAGCAGCGGTGCGGACGCTAATAGCGTACGGATCGTTCGGATCATCAGGCCAGCCGGGGGACTACAGATTCCCCGATCCTAACGTGGTGATCATTTACTGACCACAACATCGTCACATCTCTGCCCTTCATATATGTGAAAGGGTGAAGGAATCACCGCAGAAAAAACTGGAAGCAATAGATCATGACTATGGAAAAGCGGTTTACCAGCACCTTCGCCACGTTTGTCGTGGCGCTCACGATCCCGTTGTGTGCCAAAGCCCAGAGCCCCTCCCCCACGGCCTCGGCCGCCAATCCTCCGCCGATCGTCGCGCCCGCGCCGGGCTCATCCGTCAGCGTCACCCTGCCGCAGCCGCCCGATGACCCGGCGGCCCAGGCCATCTATGCGCGGATCGTGGCGATGGCGCCGATCCAGGGCGGCCCGCTCACCCGGCAGGAAGCCGCGATCGGCCAGGCCCTCTCCGACTTCTATACCCAGCGCCACTACGCGCCGGCGTGGTCGGACAGCGATAACGTCGATCAATTGTTCGCCGGCCTCGCTTCCATGGCGGGTGATGGGCTGCTGCCGCAGGATTACGGCCTGGATGCCCTCCGCAACATCTGGCAGGCCCCCGGGTTCAAGGATGCCAGCCCTGCACAACATGCCGATTTCGACCTTATGGCGACCCGGGCGTACATGACGGCCCTGGTCCAGCTCGCTCGAGGCAAGGTGGACCCGTCCCGGCTGGATCCGGTCTGGAACATCGACCCGCTCGCCATCGATCCGCAGCAGGGTTTGTCCATGCTGGAGACCTCGATCGATGAACGCTCGGTGGACCAGGCCTTCGGCATGGCGCGACCCCAACACCCGCTCTACGCGAAGCTGCGCGATGGCCTCGCGCGACTGCGTGATGCCGCCAGCCACGGCGACTGGCCCACGGTCCCCGACGGTCCCTCACTGAAGCCCGGCATGAAGGATCCCCGCGTCGCGGCGTTGCGTGCCCGCCTGGTGGCCGGCGATTACCTCGACCCGACGCTCGCCAACGGCGAGCACTACGACAACGCCGTGACCGATGCGGTCAAGCGTTTCCAGCAGGACCATTACCTCGACGTCGACGGCGCGGTGGGCGCCGATACGCTGACGGCGCTCAACGTGCCCCTGGCGCAACGCATCGGCCAGGTTCGCGCCAACCTGGAGCGTGCACGCTGGTTGCTGCACGCCCTGCCCGGCACCTTCGTGGTCGTCGACGTCGCGGGTTTCAAGATCAGCTACTACCGCGATGGCAATCCGGTCTGGAGGTCGCGCGTGCAGGTCGGCAAGCCGTACCGGAGCACGCCGATCTTCCGCTCGCAGATCACCTACGTCACCTTCAACCCGACCTGGACGATTCCCCCGACGATCCTTAAAAACGATGTGCTGCCGAAGATCCGCGCGAACCGCGGTTACCTCGCCAACAACCGCATCCGCGTGCTCGACAGCGCCGGCAACACCCTGTCCCCCGCCAGTGTCGACTGGTCCAACCCGCGCGGCATCACGCTGCGCCAGGATGCCGGTGCGGGGAATTCGCTGGGCCAGGTGGTGATCCGCTTCCCGAATTCGTTCGCGGTGTACCTGCACGACACGCCGCACCAGGAGCTGTTTTCGAAGGCCAAGCGCGATACCAGCTCGGGCTGCATCCGCGTCGAGCACCCGCTCGACCTGGTCCAGTTGCTCTTCAACGATGATGAAAAGTGGAACCGCGATGCGATCGATGCGCGCATCGCCACCGGCAAGACCCAGAACGTGACCTTGCCCACCACGGTGCCGATCCTGCTGGCGTACTGGACCGTGGATATCGATGACGACGGCCGCCTCGCATTCAAAAACGATATCTATGGACGCGATGCCCCCCTGCTCGCCGCCCTGGACAAACCGCAGCAGCTGAAGGCGCTCTGACGGCAGGCACATGATGCATTCCGCCGCAGCCCGGCCATGGGGGCCGGGCGTATACTGCGCCGATGAACGTCCCCCTCGAAGCGACCGAACTTTCCCTCCACGACCAGGTTCACCATGAAGGCTTCGCCTTCGTCCACGGGGACACCATGCGCGAACTGGTCGGGCACGTGGCCTCGCTGGCGGACTGGGACGCCTTCGCCGCCAGCTGGAACGCACTGGAACCGGATACCTACCTCGCCGCCACCGGCCGCTTCCGGCGCCGCCGGCATGCCACGTATGCGGCCGAGCGCTTTGGTCAGGTCGAGCCGCGGCCGCACCAGGCCCACTTCCAGACGCTCGCCTATAACCGGCTGCAGGGCGACATGGAGCGCTGGTTCGAGCCGGTGCTTCCGGAGATCGCGACCGGCCCCAGCATGATGGCGATCCTCGGTTTCTGCCGCGATTTCTTCGGCGGGCTCTCCCCCGAGGTCGCCCACTGGCATATCGAGACCCACCAGTTCCGCATCGAGGCTACCGCTGGCGCAGCCGGCGAGCCCACCCCGGAAGGCAGCCACCGCGACGGCGTGGACTACGTGATGGTGCTGCTGATCGACCGGGAGAACATCGCCAGCGGTACGACGACCATCCATGCCCCCGATGGCCGCTCGCTCGGCGAGTTCACGCTGGAACGGCCGCTGGATGCGGCCCTGATCCACGATCCCCGGGTGTTCCATGGCGTCACCCCGGTGCTGCCACTGGATCCTTCGAAGGCCTCGCACCGCGACGTCCTCGTCGCGACCTTCCGCGCCGGCTAGCCGGTCAGTCCCCAGACGGGGTAGTCGCCCCGATCTGGACGCGTGCTCCACCGGTGTTTCACGGGTCGTCCGGCGTACTTCGGGCATCCCCCGCCCGGAGCGCCCGCCGTGAATTCATCCGTCTATTGCATCACCCGCACCGTCGAACAGGCTGAGCACATCGTGCTCGAACTGAAGCAGGCCGGATTCACCAGCGACGATATCTCCGCGCTGTTGCCCGACCGTCGCGGCAGCCGGGACTTCGCCCACGAGCACCACACCAAGGCGCCTGAAGGCGCGACCGCTGGCGGCGTGGTCGGCCTCGGCCTCGGCGCAGGGCTGGGCTGGCTTGCCGGCATCGGCGCGCTGGCCATCCCCGGCATCGGCCCGTTCATCGCGGCGGGCCCGATCATGGCCGCACTGAGCGCCGCCGCAGTCGGCACGGCGACCGGCGGCATCATCGGTGCCCTGGTCGGCATGGGTATCCCCGAGTTCGAAGCCAAGCGCTACGACGCGAAGGTGCGCGAGGGCAGCATCCTGATTTCCGTGCACACGGACAGCGGCAACCAGCGTGACGCCGCCCGCGAAATCTTCAAGCGCAACAACGCGGACGATATCTCGACGGGTGCCGAGGCCCGCGCGCCGGGCTGATGCCTAGCCCCGGCATGGAGCGGAAAGCGATCCCTCCATGCCGGGCGCACTTGTGGCCAGGTTGTCCGGGATTCTCAAATTTCCGACATCCCCGCGTGCCACAATGGCAGCCCACGCCGTAGCAGACTGAAGTGATGAATTCGTCCGGTAAATACGATTTCAGACAGTTCCAGGACGAACTCGCCGCACTCGAGCGCAAGCAGGCCGATAGCAAGCCGACTCCGCCGCCTCCGCCGGTGGAGAAGCGCAAGCCCGGCCGGCCCAAAACCATCCGTGTGGATCCCCTCGCCGACGCGCGCGTCGCCTTTGAGGCGCTGCGCACGCGCTACAAGCTGACCGTGGCGGATGTCGTCGCCTGGTTCCCCGAAGAGGAAGGCGTGGCCTACCTGCAGGCGCTTCTCGCCCAGCCTGCGCCAAAACGCCGCCGCAAGAAGGCCGACGACCCGGCTGGCTGACGGCGTACGATGGTTCGCATGACATCGCGCACCCGCACCCCAGGCCTTCGCTCCCTCCTGTTTGCCTACCGCGGCACCATCATGCCGGTCATCTGGCGGCGGGTGCTGTACACGGTGCTGCTCTCGATGGTGGTGGCCGTCCTCGACCTGCACTACGGCTGGTTCGGCGCCGGTCTCAACGCCACGCCGCTGACGCTGCTCGGCCTGACGCTCGCGATCTTCCTTGGCTTCCGTAACCAGGTCGCCTACCAGCGCTGGTGGGAAGCGCGGATGCTGTGGGGCGAACTGATCACGATCGCCCGCGACCTGGCCCGGCAGATCCAGGCCTTCCTTCCCCATATGGATGGCACCGTCCGTGCCACGCTCATGGGCATGCTCATCGCGTTTGCGCATACGCTGCGGCACCACCTTCGCGGTACCGACCCGTCCGCCGAGCTGGGCCGCTGGCTGTCGCCGCGCCTTGCCGAAGAGACGCTCGCCGCGCCCAACCGGCCCGCCTACATCCTCCACCGGATGGGTCCCGCACTCGCCGATGCCGCCCGCAGCGGCCAGGCCGACCCGATCCTGCTGGCGAACATGGACCTCAAGCTGAGCCAGCTCTCGCATGTGCTGGCCGGCTGCGAACGGATTAGCGGCACGCCGATCCCGTTCTCCTACATCCTGCTGCTGCACCGCTCGGTGCACGTGTACTGCTTCTTCCTGCCGTTCTGCCTGGTGGGGCTGATGGGCTGGTTCACGCCCGTCGTGGTCGCGATCCTCGCTTACACCTTCTTCGGGCTCGACGCCCTGGGCGACCAGATCGAAGATCCGTTCGACATCATGCCGAACGACCTGCCCATCGATGCGTACGCCACGACGGTGCAGAACGACATGCTCGCGCTGCTCGGTGATCGCTAGACGCTGAACGCTGGGGCGTCGCTCCCCGCCACGCCATTGGGTCGTTATATCACGGTGTGATATATTCGCCGGATCCCGTCGTCCGTGCGCGCCCATGACCCAGCAAAAAACCCCGCGCCTCGCAAAGGCCGATTTCGAGCAGCTATCGGAATTCCGCTACCAGGTCCGCCGGTTCGAGCGGTTCTCGGAGAACGCGGCGCAAGGAGCAGGCCTTACCCCACTCCAGTACCTCCTGCTGCTGCATATCAAGGGCTACCCGGGCCGTGAGTGGGCGTCGGTCAGCGAGCTGGCCGCGCGCCTCCAGGCAAAGCACCACGGTGTCGTCGCCCTCGTGACCCGCTGCGAAGACCTGGGCTTCGTCACCCGCACGCCCTCGAACGAGGACCGGCGCGTGGTCGAGGTCCGGCTCACGCGTGAGGGCGAGGCCATGCTGGTGAAGCTGGCCGCGATGCACCGCGCCGAACTGCGCTCGCTGCAGGGCACGCTCTTCATTCCCAACCTTCCCCACGACGACACATGAAACACGACACCTCCCGAGGCGACTTCTTCGCCAACCCGCGGATGCCGCTGATGGCGGGCCTGGCCGTACCGGTCGGCATGCTTTCCACGCTCGCCGCATTCGTGCTGATCAACCTGATCCACCTGTTCACCAACCTGTTCTTCTTCGGCAGCTTCTCCTTCGCCGAGCGCTCGCCCGCGACGAACACGCTGGGGCTGTGGGTCATCGCCATTCCCGTCATCGGCGGCCTGCTCATCGGCCTGATCGCGCGGTTCGGTACGGAGAAGATCCGTGGCCACGGCATTCCCGAGGCGATCGAGGCGATCCTGTTCGGCAAGAGCCGCATGTCACCGAAGGTCGCCGTGCTCAAGCCGCTGGCATCCGGCATCGCGATCGGCAGCGGCGGTCCGTTCGGCGCGGAAGGCCCGATCATCATGACCGGCGGTGCGCTGGGCTCCATGCTCGGCCAGACGCTCAGCCTGACCGCCGCGGAGCGAAAGACACTCCTCGTCGCCGGTGCCACCGCCGGCATGACCGCCGTCTTCGGCACGCCGCTGGCCGCGGTGCTGCTGGCCGTCGAACTGCTGCTGTTCGAATGGCGCCCGCGCAGCTTCATCCCGGTCGCCGTGGCGTGCGCCGTCGCCGGCTTCGGCCGCGCGGTGTGGTTCGGCACGGGCGCCATCTTCCCGCTCGAGACCGGCCAGCCGCAGATGGTGGCGTTGTTCTCGTGCGTGGTCGCCGGCCTGCTTTCCGGCATGCTGGCCGCGGCGCTGTCGGTCGCGCTGTACAAGGTGGAAGACCTGTTCGCAAAACTGCCGCTGCACTGGATGTGGTGGCCGGCACTCGCGGGCGTGGTCATCGGCATCGGCGGCTTCATCGAGCCGCGCGCGCTCGGTGTCGGCTACGACGTCATCGACGACCTGCTGCACCAGAACGTCCTGATGCAGGTGGCCGTGGGCCTGCTCGTGGTCAAGGCGATCATGTGGGTGGTGGCGCTGGGCTCCGGCACCTCCGGCGGCGTGCTCGCGCCCTTGCTGATGCTTGGCGCGGGCCTCGGCGTGGTGCTCAGCCGGATCCTGCCAGGAGCGGATCCGATGCTG
>NZ_JBQCFT010000195.1:0-3662 GCF_051958795.1 Luteibacter sp.
GGATGGCGCCGACGACCGGGAGCCAGATCAGCAGGCTGAGCAAGTGATTCGACATAGAGCTCGTTTCCCTTATTGCCCGATCAGCCAGTACCCGCCCAGGAGCAGGATGAGGCCGAGGATCATGGCGAACGCGTAATGGAAGAGGAATCCGGACTGCAGGCGGCGTGCGCCACCCGCGATGCGCTGCACGAGGCCGGCCGAGCCGTTGACGATGGCGCCGTCGATGAGGGCCTGGTCGCCCACCTTCGAAAGACCTTCGCCCAGCTTGACGCCGCCCTTCGCGAACACCGCGAAGTACAGTTCGTCGATCCAGTACTTATTGTTGAGCAGGTTGTAGACCGGCTTCAGCGCGTTCTTCGCCTTGTCGGCGACGGACGGGTTGAAGAGGTACACGTAGGTCGCGACGGCAAAGCCCGCGAAGGCGATCCAGAACGGAGCCTGCGTGAAGCCATGGAAGCCCGCGGCCACCGCGCCGTGGAACTCATGCGCGAGTTCGCCCAGCACGTTGTTTTCTTCGTTCACATGGATGGCCTTGCCGAACCAGCCATCGAACAGCATGGGCTTGACGGTGAACAGGCCAACCAGGATCGAGGGGATCGCCAGCAGCACCAGCGGCACCGTCACCACCCACGGCGACTCGTGCGGCGCATGCTCGAGCACGCCCGGCGTACCGTGGCCGTGGTCGTCATCGTGGTGCGCATCATCGTGGTGGTCGGCATGGGCATCGTGGCCGTGGTGGCCATGCGCCTTGTGCTCCACCGTGAAGCGCTCCTTGCCATGGAAGGTCATGTACAGGAGGCGGAAGCTGTAGAGCGAGGTCACGAACACGCCGGCGAGGACGCAGAAGTGTGCGTAGGAAGCGCCCCAGCGGTGCGATTCACCGACCGCCTCGATGATCGCGTCCTTCGAGTAGAAGCCCGAGAAGAACGGCGTACCGGCGAGGGCCAGCGAACCGATCCACATGGTGATCCAGGTGATCGGCATGTACTTGCGCAGGCCGCCCATGTAGCGCATGTCCTGCTCATGGTGCATGCCCATGATGACCGAACCGGCGCCCAGGAACAGGAGGGCCTTGAAGAACGCGTGGGTCATCAGGTGGAACACGGCGCCGCTGTAAGCGGAGACGCCGAGCGCCACGGTCATGTAGCCGAGCTGCGAGAGCGTGGAGTACGCGATGACGCGCTTGATATCGTTCTGGACGATACCGATCAGGCCGGTGAACAGCGCCGTGGTCGAACCGATGACGAGGATGAACGAGAGCGCGCCCTCGGACAGCTCGAACAGCGGCGACATGCGGGCGACCATGAAGATACCCGCGGTCACCATCGTGGCCGCGTGGATCAGCGCCGAGATGGGGGTCGGGCCTTCCATCGAATCCGGCAGCCACACGTGCAGCGGCACCTGGGCCGACTTACCCATGGCACCGATGAACAGCAGGATGCCGATCACGGTAGCCGCATCCCACGCATGGTTCTGGGTGATCTGCAGGGTCTTGCCGACCAGTTCCGGCGCGTGGTCGAAGGCGGTCTGGTAATCCAGGGTGCCCAGGAAGAACAGGATCGCCGAGATACCGAGCAGGAAACCGAAGTCACCCACGCGGTTGACCAGGAAGGCCTTGAGGTTCGCGAAGATCGCGGTCGGGCGCTTGTACCAGAAGCCGATCAGCAGGTACGACACCAGGCCCACCGCTTCCCAGCCGAAGAACAGCTGCATGAAGTTGTTGCTCATGACGAGCATCAACATCGAGAAGGTGAACAGGGAGATGTAGCTGAAGAAACGCTGGTAGCCCGGGTCTTCCGCCATGTAGCCGATGGTGTACAGGTGCACCAGCAGCGAGACGAAGGTGACCACCACCATCATCATGGCGGTGATGCGGTCTACCATGAAGCCCACTGAGGCATGGAAGCGGCCGATCTCGAACCAGGTGTAGACATCCTGGTTGAAGTTATCCGCCCCACCCCACACCAGCTGGTAGAGCACGTAGAACGACAGGCCGCAGGCGATGGCGACGCCGAGGATGGTGGCGCAGTGCGCCCCCGCCCGGCCGATCACCTTGCCGAAGAGGCCCGCCAGGATCGCACCGGCCAGCGGGGCCAGGGCGATCGTAAGCAGGATTGAAAGCGAGAGACTCATCGGATCAACCCTTCATGCTGTCGATTTCGGCGACATTGATCGTGCTGCGGTTACGGAACAGCAGGACCAGGATCGCCAGGCCAATGGCGGATTCCGCCGCGGCCACGGTGAGGATGAAGAACACGAACACCTGGCCCTGCACATCGCCGAAGAAGCGCGAGAAGGCCACGAAGTTGGTATTCACCGCGAGGAGCATGAGCTCGATCGCCATGAGCAGCACGATCACGTTCTTGCGGTTGATGAACAGGCCAGCCACCGCGATGCAGAACAGGATCGCGCCGAGCACGATGTAATGGGAAAGCGTGATCACTTGCTGTTCTCCTGCGTCGGTTCGGCAGCCGGCGCTGCCGGCGGCGGTACCACCGAAGCCATCTGGCTCGGGGCCATCTTCACGACACGCACGCGGTCGGTCGCCTGCACGGCCACCTGCTGGGCGGCCGACTGGTGGCGCACGCCAAGGCGCTGGCGCAGGGTCAGGGCCACGGCGGCGACCACGCCGACGGTGAGGATCAGCGCGGCGATCTCGAACGGCAGCAGGAAGTCGGTGTACAGGGCCTGGCCCAGCCACGCGACGTTCGAGTTACCAGCCGGGTTCGGGCCAAGCGTATGGGCGTGCATGGCCTTGACGCCGATCATGGCCAGCATTTCGACCAGCATGACCAGGGCGACGATGATGCCCACCGGCAGGTAGCGGATGAAGCCCTCGCGGACGACCTCCTGCTTGATGTCCAGCATCATGACCACGAACAGGAACAGCACCATCACCGCGCCGACGTAAACGACGACCAGTGCGATGGCGAGGAACTCCGCTTCGGCCAGCAGCCAGACGCAGGCCATGCTGAAGAAGGTAAGCACCAGCGACAGCACGGCATGGACCGAGTTGCGCACGGTGATGACCATCAGGCCGGCGATGACGGCTACGCCACCGAAGAGGTAAAAACAGATGAGTTGAAGCAGATCGGTATTCATCGTATTCCCGGGCCCCTTAGCGGTAAGCCGCGTCCTGGGCGCGGGCGGCAGCGATGTCCTGCTCGAAGCGGTCACCGATGGCCAGCAGCTGGGCCTTCGTCACCACGTTCTCGCCGCGATGTTCCATGTGGTACTCGTGCACGTGCGTCTCGACGATGGAATCGACCGGGCAGCTCTCTTCGCAGAAACCGCAGAAGATGCACTTGAACAGGTCGATGTCGTAGCGCGTGGTGCGGCGCTGGCCATCTTCCGGGCGCGGGGCCGAGTCGATGGTGATCGCGAGCGCCGGGCACACCGCCTCGCACAGCTTGCAGGCGATGCAGCGCTCTTCACCGTTGGCGTAACGGCGCAGGGCGTGCAGGCCGCGGAAGCGGTTCGACTTGGGGATGTGCTCGAACGGATAGCGCATCGTGTACTTCGGGCTGAACATGTAGCGCATGGTCAGGCCCATGCCCTTGAACAGCTCGAGCAGCAGGAGGCTCTTGAAATAATGGGTTACGCGGGACATGGCTCTTTAGGCTCCCGTGCCGATGTGGACCCAGCCGAAATACTTCATGCAG
>NZ_JBQCFT010000196.1:0-15824 GCF_051958795.1 Luteibacter sp.
ATGCGTTGGCTTATCGCGCGCAAGCGCGCTCCCACAAGAAAGCGATTCGCCCCTCGTGCGACTGGGATGCGTGCTACGCCTCCCGCAAATGCAGTAGCGGGAATGGCCTGCCGTCGCCATCGGTCTCGGAACGTCCGGTGACGACGAACCCGCGCGCAAGATAGAAAGCCAGCGCCGCAGGATTCTGCTCGTTCACGTCCACGGCCAGCGCGCCCTTGAGCGCGCGCGCATGTGCGAGCAACCGTGAACCGCCGCCGTTGCCAGCGTGGTCGGGATCGATGAAAAGCGCCTCGAGTTTCGGGCCGTCCAGGCCCATGAACCCCAGTGGCGTACCGTCTTCACCGAGAAGCACCCAGACCTCCAGCGCAACGAGCGCGCCATCGCGCACGGCGGGCACGAGTGCTTCAATGTCTGCGTCGGACAGGAAGGCATGACTCGCGCGTACCGAACGTAGCCACAGTGCCAGCAGTGGCCCATGATCTTCAGGTGTCGCGCTGCGAATGAGATATTTCGTAATCATTTGTTGATTATTCCTGTGCATGTCGTAGCAACTATCGACGCCTATCGCGTCAACGCGCTCCTGATGTAATCGTTGAATCAAGCGCGCGTGAAAGACATGCGAATCACATTTGTGATGTTTTGATCACGCTAATCGCGTTACGTTGTACTTCGCGGCTTTCGAAATGCCGGATTTGCAGCATTCGCACCCATTACGTGCAGGATGATAAAACCGGACGATCGATACCATGCGCTCGCCGCCTCGTTGCCTGCTCGGGGGCGTTATGCAGAGAACAGACAAGCAAGCAAGGGGTTGTATGTCACCACGAGGCAGAGCCACCGGCGCCTCCCTGATCGAAGTGCTCATCGCGGTGTTGGTGTTCGGCGTCGGCGTGGTCGGACTCGCGGGTCTTCTGATTATCTCATTCCGATCGAACCAGATGGGTTACCTGCGCACGCAGGCGGAGTTCGTCGCCATGGGCATGGCGGATCGCATGCGGGCCAACCCACTTGGCGTCTGGTCGGGCGCTTACGATTCGACGAGCTATCCGCTCACCGTCACCCAGGATTGTACGAAGGCCGCCGCGTGCACCCCGGCGCAGCTTGCCAAGCGCGACCAGGCCCAGTGGAGCGCGCAGCTCAATACCTTCCTGCCGAACCCGGCCGCATCGATCGCCTGTACGAAAGGTGTCACGGCCGATGCTACGCAGTTGCAGATGCGTCCTCCGTACGCTGGAAACTGCGTCATGAAGATCACGTGGATCGAGCGGAGCGCCACCGATAGCAGTACCGCGGCTGCCTCCAACAGCGGCGCAGGCACCGGCAGCGTGGTAACGCGGACGTATGCCTGGAACTTCCAGCCATGATGCCGCGCAGCACTCTCCCCGCGTCGCCGGCCCGCGGCATGTCCCTCATCGAAGTGATGGTCGCCATGGCGCTGGGTATCCTGGTCGCGCTCGGCATCGTCAACATCTTCACCACGACTTCCAGCAGCAGCCTGGTACAGGCGCAGCTTGCGCGGCTGCAGGAGGGTGGGCGGTTTGCCATCACCTCGCTGACCAATGACCTGCGCATGGCGAACGCACAGTACTGTTCGAACATGGGCGGGCCATCCGCTGGCTTGTCCAACGGCGCCCTTACCCTGGATCGCTACCTGCGGGCGCCAAAGGTCATCCTTTCCGGAGCCACGCTTCAAGCGGCCATGCAGGATGTCACGACGTCCTGGGGCGCGACGAGCGGTACGAATACCTACCCAGCGGCGCCGACCACGCCATTCATCCTGCCCTCGTGGTATGGCATGCGTGGATACGATTGCACCACCACGGCATGCACACCCGTGGATCCGAAAGGTCCGTCGACCAGCGCGGGCGTCATCCCCGCCCAGGGCACGGCCACGGGAAACCGCGTGTTGGGCAGCGATATCCTGACGATCCGCTACCTCAATGGAACACGTGGATGGACCCTTGATGGCACGGGCAGCACGATGACTGTTGCCTCGCAGGTCGTGACCAGTATCTCCCTGACGCAGAAAACCGGGGAACCGCCGGTCACTGATATCAAGAGCGGCGACCTGATGATGCTGGCCGACTGCAACGCCTCCCAGGTGTTCAGCGCGAAAGTCGCCGGGACGACTATCACTGCGGATTCGAACTACACCACGCTCTCGCAGCCGACCGGCGTTTCGCCGCGCCTGTTCGATTTCAACCGGGATTACCAGACGGTCACCTACTACCTTCAGGTCGTCGACGATAACGATGGCAACAAGACCGGTGCCCTCATGCGCCGCCTGAACGGCGTGAGCTCCGAGGTCGTGCGCGGCGTTGAGCGACTCGATTTCCTCTACGGCGTAATGGATGCCGCGGGCAACACCAGCTTCCGGACGGCCGCCGATATCGACAGCGCGACCAGCTGCGCATCGTCCAGCCCCGGCACGCTGGGCAGCGATCCCGGATGCCTGTGGCGCTCCGTGCAAAGCATCGAGGTGCATGTGCTGATGGACGGGCAAAAGCCGCTGTACGCGCTGAATAACGGTGACATGCAATACCAGTACTACGGCGACACCGCCATTACGGGACTGGCGTCTCCGGACGATGCGAACCGAACGGTAAAACCAAGCCAGCAGGGCTTTGACAATCACATGCTGCGCCGCGAGTTCACCACGCTGGTATCGGTGAGGAACTACAACCCATGAAAAAGGAACGCGGCGCCGTCCTCGTCATCGCCATGATCTTCCTGCTGTTGCTGACGGTCGTGGCCATCACCAGCTCGAGCCGGTCGCTGCTGCAAGAGCGGCTGGCAGGCGCCCTGCGTAATGCCCAGCAGGCCAGCTGGTCGGCCGAGAACGCGCTCCGCGGGGTTGAATGGCGGATCTTTTCCGGCGATGGGAGCCTGGGTTGCTACAACTCCAGCAATCCGGCCACTGTCAGCGCCAAGGTGACGACCTTCCGCAACGCATCCACGTGGATTACGGATGGAGCGACCGAGTACAAGGGGGCAGCGGTTGCCATGGACTACACGGCCGCGCCGACCGACGCGACGCTGGCAAGCGCGCAGCTCGCCGCGAACCCACGGTACATCGTGGAGCTGCTCGGCCAGGATCGCGCACCGCCGAACACCACCAGCCGGGCGGTCGAAGCGGGATCCGGTGGCAGCACCACTGCGCGATTCTATCTCTACCGCATCACGGCCCGCGCCACTGGTGGCGGTCCCAACAGCATCCGCGTCGTCGAGTCCACGTTCGTCACACCCAATCTCCTCGCGTGCACGCTGAGCTGAAGGACCCCGCCATGCCTCGACCCTCCCGCCCCTGGCGCGCCCTGCTCTCCTGCATCGCGACGCTGTTCATCGGCACGTCGGCACAGGCCGGCACGGTGACCCTGAGCCGCACGCCGCCCGGCGTTACCTCGAAGGTAGCGCCGAATATCGTGGTGACCTTCGACGATTCGGGCTCGATGAACTCCACGTCGATCCCGGACGCCATGGATAGCTCGTACAACAAGAAGTATTACTACTCGGCCGACGGTAACCCGATCTATTTCGATCCCACGGTCACCTATGTCGTGCCACCGGATGCGTTCGGGCAACCACTGGGCACGCCGACGTTCGCCGCCGCATGGCGCGACGGATACTGCGCGAACACGCTGACCAAGAAGTGCTGGTCGCCATCCGGTGGCCTCCTGGGCGCCTCGGTCTACAAGGACCCGGTCACCGTTAACCTCAGCAACGCATTCAGCACCAACTTCCTGACCAACACCCTGGCGGGCAACTCGCCCTGCCCCCGGGATGCGAACGAGGCTGGCTGGTATACCAGCGGCAACAACTGCGGTGTCCTTGAGATCCCAACCAATGTGCGCGGATCGAAGACCACTGGCACGGGCAACAACAAGGTCACTACCTACGATACCGGCGCCTTCTACTACGTCTGCACCAATGGCACCGACGAGAGCACCTGCACGTACCATCTGGTCGCTAACGAATCGACGGCGATCCAGGCCAACTTTGCCATCTGGTACAGCTACTACCGCACCCGCAATTTCAATGCGCGCGCGGCTGTAGGCCGCGTATTCGGCGCCATAGCGGATAACGCCGTCCGGGTGAGCTGGCAGACCCTTCAAAGCCAGTCCGGGAGCGGCAGTTACTACACCGGCGCCCTCCTCTACACCGGCTTGCCGTACGGCCCGCTTGCCACCTCGAGCAAGATCCTGGAACTCGCCAACGGTAGCAGTTGCACCGCGGCCAGCACGTCGGATACGTGCTGGCGGAGCCCGTTCATGAACTGGATCTATGGCGTGCCTGCAAGCGGCGGCACGCCGACCCGCGTCGCCACGATCGCGGCGGGCGAATTCTTCAAGCGCAAGCTGAGCACGACCACGCCGACGGCGCAGGATCCGTACTGGAACGGCAGTACGAGCACGCCGGGCGAACTGGCCTGCCGCAAGAACTTCCACATGCTGGTGACCGACGGTTACTGGAACGGCGATTCGCCAGGCACCGTAGCGCCGCCGGACAACAAGTCGACGACGTTCCCGGACAACGTGGCGTATTCGATTACCGACAATAACTCGAAGATCTACTGGAACCAGAACGGCACGACCTCACCGTCACTCGCCGATATCGCGTTCGCCTATTGGGCGACCGACCTGCGTACCGATCTCACGAACAATGTCCCGGCGTACTGGCCCGACCTGACCACGGGCATCACCGCCACCAGCGCGACGGTGGACCCAACCAAGCCGGGGGCGACGCCCGAGGTCTATTTCAATCCGTCCAACGACCCGGCGACCTGGCAACACATGTCGCAATACATGGTGACGATGGGGATCTCCGGCACGCTGGCGTACGACGACGACTACCTCGCGCTTCGCAAGGGCACCAAGGCGTGGCCCAACCCGGACACGAGCGGTGGCGCCGTCAACATCGACGACACCTGGCATGCGGCCGTCAACAGCCGCGGCGGCTATTTCAGCGCCGCCGACCCGACCTCGCTGGTGAACAGCCTGAGCAGCATCCTCTCCTCGGTGATCGCCAGCAGCTCCACCGCGCTGACGCTCAGCCTGAGCACCAACGTGCTGACGGCCAACGCCGTGGCGTATTACGCCGGTTACGATACAACGACCTGGGGCGGCACCTTGCAGGCGAAGAGCGTGAGCCTCGCCGGCGTGGTCGGCGCCACGCTCTGGACCACCGCAGATACGCTGGACAAGCGCAGCCTCAGCAGCGATCCGCGCCTCATTGCGACCAGCACCGGGCCCGGCACGGGCACCGGCACGCCCTTCGCCTGGGATAACCTGAGTCTCAATGAGAAAGCCATCCTGAATGCGTCGGACGGCACGTCGCCGCTGCTGACCAACGATGGCCTGGGGCAGCAACGCCTCGCATGGCTCAGCGGCTCGAAGACGAACGAAGGCAGCGTCTTCCGTACACGGGGATCGATCCTGGGCGCGATCTTCGGCTCGCAACCGACCTATGTGGCACAGCCCACCGGCAACTACAGCGACAGCTTCCCCACGGGCTCGCCGGAGGCCGCGGCGGTAAGCACCGATAGTTATCTTGCGTTCCTCACCAAGTGGGCCTCGCGCCCGGCCATGGTCTACGTCGGTGCGAACGACGGCATGCTCCATGCCTTCGATGCACGCCTTGCGAGCGACGCAAATGCGTCCCCAGGGCGCGAGATGTGGGCCTATGTGCCAGCCAGCGTTTACCCCAACCTGCCGGCGCAAACCAAGCTGAAGGGCTTTGCCTTCACCCCGACCGTCGATGGCAGCCCGGTCACAGGCGACGTATTCTTCAATGCGGCCAACACCACGAACAACACGACCAAGGGCTGGCACACGCTGCTCGTCGGTTCATTGCGCTACGGCGGCCGCGGCGTGTTCGGCATCGACATCACCGACCCGTCGAAGGATACGATGGGCACACCCACGGCCGTTGCTTCGAAGGTGCTTTGGGAGTTCAACAGCGATAGCGTGTCACTGGCAGGCACGCCGGCCAACCTGGGCTATACGTTCGGCACGCCAGTCATCGCGCGCATCGCCTGGAGCAATGCGGACACGAACAAGACCGTTGGCCGATGGGTAGTCCTCGTGCCCGGTGGCTATTTCCCCGACGACAGCACCGTGGCGGCTGCGAGCAACACCTACAGCTCGCTATTTGTCCTCGATGCGCAGACCGGCGCCCTGCTCAAGGAAATCCGTACGCCCACCGGGTTGGGCGCCACGGCCAGCCACGGTCTGACCACCCCGACCCTGGGTGACTACGACGGTGACCAGGTGGCCGATGTCGCTTTCGCCGGTGACCTTGACGGGAACCTGTGGCGCATCGATCTATCCAATGCTTCGTTGAGCAGCGCGACGCAATCGCAGGGCGTCAGCCTGCTGTTCAAGCCCGCGACGGCGAATGCGCAGTCGATCACTACCGCGCCGCGTCTCGTCGCGGACCCCAACTCCGCCTATTTCATGGTGGTGTTCGGCACGGGCCGGTTCCTGAGTACGGCAGATACGGCGGATACCACCACGCAGTCGATCTATGGCGTGCGCGACCCTGGCGCGAACGTGGCGACGCCGATCGGCGTGGCTTCGCTGGTCGCACAGACGATGGCTGTCGATGCGACCACTGGCGCGATCGGCTTGACCAGCAATGCCGTGCCCGCCACGAAGTCGGGTTGGTACATCAACCTCAGCAACCCCGCCGGTGAGCGTGTCGTGGTGACTCCCGCGCTGGATGCGAGCTCCGGGACGGTGATCTTCAGCACGCTCATCCCGACCGCGAATGATCCTTGCACTACCTCGAGCTCGGGCTCGGTACTTTCCGTCGACGGCACGACAGGCGGCGCCGCCTATGGCGCGTCGATCGGCAACTCGTCGTACAACCTGGGTTCGGGCTTCACCCTCGCCGGCGCGCGCGTCACCGGCGCGGCGACATCGGGTGCGCTGAGCACGGTTGCCAGCCTGTCTGGCGGCCGCTCGTATATCCCGGGCCAGCCGACGGCGGTCGGTGGCAATACCCCAAGCAATGCGATCCCCACCGCGCGCCGCCGCGGCTGGAGGGTCTTGAATAGCGAGAACTGACATGACCTGCTTCCGCCCGCGCAGGCGCGGCTTCACCCTGGTCGAACTGATGATCACGCTGGCGGTCATGGCCATCCTCGCCGCCATTGCCTACCCGCAATACAACCGCTACGGCTTCCGTGCCAGGCGCGCGGACGGCCAGAAGCTGCTGATGGCGATCGCCAATGCCGAGGAACGTTATTACGCGCAGCAGAACAAGTACGCGGACCTGCAGGCCATTGGCTTTTCGACGACCACGACGGCTATCTCCGACAGCGGCTATTACAACGCCACGGTCACGGTCAGCGCGGTGAACACCTTTGCCGCGCAGGGTTTTACGGCGACGGCCGTACCCGTGAAAGGCGGCGCACAGGAGAAGGACGCCTGTGCCTCACTGACGATCACGAACGCTGGCGTCAAGGGGCAATCGGGTACGACATCGAACGGGAGCTGCTGGTGAAAGCGCGGGGGTTCTCGCTGCTCGAGCTGATGGTCGCGCTGGTGATTGGCGCGATCCTCGTGGCCATCGCAGTGCCCTCTTTCCGGACGACGATCCAGAAGCATCGCTTACGCAGCGCAACCGACAACCTGCAGGCATCCATCGACTACGCCCGCTCCGAAGCCGTGCTCCGTGCGACCTACGTCTCCGTGTGCGCGAGCGCCGACGGAGCAACCTGCTCGGGCACGAAAACCTATGAAACCGGCTGGCTCGTGTATGCACACCCGGTAGCGACCACCGCGGCAACGGATGCGTACAGCACGGATACCAGCAAGGGCATGGCGCTCCTGCGTGCCGGCGGCGCCCTGACACTGGTCTCGGCACGCGCACTCGATACCGGCGTCGTCACCTTTGGGCAGCAAGGACAGCTCGAGCCCGTCTCGACGCGCACCAATGCGAGCCAGCCCATGTATTTCGTGCTCTGCGCCGTGACGACGGGCAGTGCGCTCCCTGGCCAGAATACCGATAGCGTGCCCGGCTCGCGCATCGGCATCAGCGCCTTCGGCGCCTCGGCTGGCACCAAGCTCAACGCGACCGACACCTGCGGCACCTGACTTGCGCTACAGTCCGGCCCTGCCCCTTCCGCAGGAGAAGCCCGATGATCGACCACACTGGCGTGACCGTCAGCGATTTCGAACGCAGCAAGACCTTCTACGAGAAGGTGCTCGCCGCGATCGGGTATGAACTACTCGCGATATTCCCCGCGACGGTGACCGGCCGCACGGATGTCGCGGGCTTTGGCGAAGGCGGAAAGGCGGATTTCTGGATCTACAAGGGCGAGCCGAACCGGCCGCCGGTACATGTGGCATTCCGGGTGACGTCCCGCCAGCTCGTGCACGCCTTCCACGAAGCGGCGCTGGCCCACGGTGGCCGCGACAATGGCCCGCCCGGGCCGCGCTCGCATTACCACGAGGGGTATTACGGCGGATTCGTCCTGGATCCCGACGGGCACAACATCGAAGCCGTGTTCCACGGGCACCCGCACCCGTCGGCCTGATCGGCGGCGAGGCCAGCCCGGGCCAGCTATCATGCGGGGCTGGCTTCCTTCCTGGCACTCCCTTGGCGCACTACACCGGCCCCCTCCTTACCGAACCCACGGCCCAGGCCCTGCTTTCCGCCCACAAGGCCGGCGCCGGTACGTGGCAGGGATCGCTCGACCTCGGCCGCAGTGACGGTACGGCCACGCTGGGCGAAAGCAGCTGGACCTGGCGTGACCAGGCGTATCCCTACCCCGGCAAGGTAAAGGCCCGGACGATCTACGCATGGGACGGCTCGGCCTTCGAGCCGGTGTCGCGCTTCTCGGGCTCGCTGATCAAGCTCGTTCCCACCGAATGGGGCGTGCCGACCTTCGAGATCGATGGCATCAAGATGCTGCCGACCTCGAAGGAATCACCGCTCGACGACGCACGGCGCAAGGTCGCTTTGGTTGAACCTCGTGGCAAGGTCGTGCTCGACACCTGTGGCGGGCTAGGTTATTTCGCCGCCTGCTGCCTCGATGCCGGCGTCGCGCGGATGCTGTCGTTCGAGAAAAACCCGGATGTGCTGTGGTTGCGCACGGTCAACCCGTGGTCGCCCGATCCCGACGCCGATAGCGCGGGCGGGCGGCTCGAGCTGACCCACGGCGATGTGTCCGAACGGATCACGGCGCTGGCCGACGCCTCGGTCGATGCCATCCTGCACGACCCGCCGCGCTTCGGCATCGCCGGCGAACTCTATTCGCAGGTGTTCTATAACGAACTGGCGCGCGTGGTCCGGCGCGGCGGCCGGCTGTTCCATTACACCGGCAGTCCGAACAAGCTGACCACGGGTCGGGATGTGCCCAGCGAAGTCGCTGCGCGCCTCGAGAAAGCGGGTTTCACCGCGAAGCCGGTGCTCGATGGCGTGTACGGCACGCGTCGCTGAGCGAGAACCCCATCACGCGCGAGGGCTGTGTTTCATCGCGTTACGTGATTAGGCTGTGAAACCTCCCCGGAGGTACCCCATGCGTTCGATCCTTTGCTTCTCCGTCGCGGCCCTGCTTGCGACGCCCGCACTTTCCGCCAGCCTGCCGGGACGCAGCAGCTGGCAGGCGAGCAGTTCCTCCCAGCAGGTTCCCGCCCTCGCACCCGCCCACGCGATCGATGGCGATGAAACGACCCGCTGGGGCGGATCCTTCAGCCCCGGCCAATGGTTCCAGGTCGACCTGGGCAAAGTGGCGCGCGTCGGCGGCGTCCGCATCCATTGGGATAGCGGGTTCGCCGCCTCCTACTCGATCCAGGTGTCGACCGACGGCAAGGCCTTCCATCCGGTCTACACGGTCACGGACTCACCCGGCGGCGAGGAATACCTCGTATTTCCGGCGGAGGATGCGCGTTACGTGCGCCTGGCCGCACCGGCACGCACCGCGGACTGGGGCGTTTCGGTGTTCGAATTCGAACCGATCGCCGCCAGCGATGCCGCGCAGGTCACGGGCCTTGCCGGCAACGGCGATGCCGCCTCGCTCTGGTCGGACGGCCATCCACGCAAGGTCGGTGGAGCCGGCGCGAAGCGCGAGGTCGATATCCGCCTGCCTCGTCCGCTCGACATCGCGGGCATCGAGGTGACGTGGACCGGACCACGCCCGGCGGCCACCCTGCAGGCGAAGGATGCGTCCGGCGCATGGAAGACGATCGATAGCGATCCTGGCAACGCTGGCGACGTGTCCTACCTGGCGGTCGATGCGCCGTTCAAGGCGACCATGCTGCGTCTCGCCCTCGATGCGGGGAGCGCTGAGCCGACGATTGCGCGGCTGCGCTTCCTTGCGCCGCCACGGGTGATGACGCCGATGAAGCGGTACCAGATCGCTGCGTCGCGTGCGAACGCCGCGCTGTTCCCGTCGTCGTTGCACATGCAGCAGGTGTACTGGACGGATGTCGGCGTGCCAGCGGGGCTGCAGAAGGCCATCTTCGATGAGTACGGCGACATCGAGCCGTTCAAGGGCGGCCCGCTGGTCCAGGCGATCTGGCGCGGCGCGGATGGCAAGGCGAGCATCGCGGATAACGGCGAGCGGACGCATGCGTTGCGCGACCGGTGGAAGCCGATGCCATCGGTGGGCTGGACGGCCGCGCCCGGGCTCACCGTGAAGGCGGAAACGTTTGCCGTGCAGGACGGCGCCCAACCCGTCGTCCTGCTCCGTCACCACCTGGCGAACGAGGGAACGACGCCAATCGATGGCCGACTGTTCCTCGCGGTGCGGCCGATGCAGGTGAATCCACCGTGGCAGAACGGCGGCCCGTCGCCCATCCGCTCGCTCAGCGTTGGCGCCGACAAGGTGGATGTGAACGGCCGCACGCTGCTGGTGCCGCTGGGCAAGCCCGACGCGATGGGCGCCGCCCCGTTCGGCGACCACGGCGCCACGGAGATCACCTCGGCCATCGCCGCGAACCAGCTGCCGCAGGCTGTATCGGTGCAGGATCCGCAGGGCCTCGCTGCGGGGGCGCTCGCCTACGATGTGCATCTCGCGCCGGGTGAATCCCGCGATGTCGTCGTGGCTTTCCCACTCGGCACGTCACCGGCGAATACCGATGGATCGCTGCCCGAACCACCCGCCATCGACCGCACGCGGATCACCGCGGCGGCGTTCGACGCGCTTGCCGGCAAGGTCTCCGCCGAATGGCAGGCACGCCTGGGCAGCGTCGGCCTTTCGTTGCCCGACGAAACGCTGGTCGACATCCTGCGCTCGCAAGCCGCGTACATGCTGGTGAACCAGACGGGCCATGCGATGCAGGCGGGCCCGCGCAACTACAACCGCTCATTCATCCGCGACGGCGCCGCCACCGCTTCGATCCTGCTGCGCATGGGTGAAGTGAAGACGGCACGCGATTACCTGGACTGGTACGCCAGCCATGCGGTGCACGAGAACGGCCTGGTCTCGCCAATCCTCAACGCGGATGGCACCGTCAACCGCGGGTTCGGCTCGGATATCGAGTACGACAGCCAGGGCGAATTCATCAACCTGGTCGCCGACGTCGCCCGCTTCGGTGGCGGGCCCGAGGCGGTTCGCCCTTACCTGCCCAAGGTGCGCGCGGCGATGCACTTCATGCAGGAGCTGCGCGAGCGCACGATGGTGCCCGGCTACCTCGCCGACCAGCCTGCCCCGCAGCGTTTCCACGGCATCATCGCGCCATCGATCAGCCACGAGGGGTATTCGAGCCCGACGCATAGCTATTGGGACGACTGGTGGGCCCTGAAGGGCTGGCACGATGGTGCCTGGCTCGCCGACCAGTGGGGCGACAAGGAGCTGGCCGCGTATGCGCGCACGCAATATGCGGCGCTGCGTGAGTCCGTCGGTGCCTCGATCCGCGCCACCATGGCGTGGAAAGGCGTGGACACGATCCCGGCCGCGGCGGACCTGGGCGACGGCGACCCGACCAGTATCTCGATCGCCCTCGATCCCGCCGGGCAGATGGACGTGCTGCCGCATGACGCGCTCGTCACGACGTTCGACCGCTACCTGGCCGACGTGCGCAAGCGCGAGCAGCCGGGCGAACTCTTCGCGTACACACCGTACGAACTGCGCAATGTCCTGACCTATGTCTACCTGGACCGGCCCGCGGACGCCGCGGAGCTCCTCGGCACCATCGTGCGTGACCGCCGGCCGCCCGAGTGGAACATGTGGGCCGAGGTCGTCCAGTCGCGCCTGCGCCACCCGGGTTACCTCGGCGACATGCCGCACACGTGGATCGGCGCCGAGTACGCCCGTCTGATCTTCGGCATGCTGATGCGCGAGGCGGACGATGGCCTGTACCTGCTGCCGGGCGCACCGCCGTCATGGGTGGCGGCCAACGGCCTGAAGGTTTCGAAACTGCCGGTCGCGTATGGCGTGCTCAACCTGTCCGCGCGCCGCCAGGGCGATACGCTCACCGTGACGCTCGACAAGGGCATCCGCGCGGGGACGGCAGTGCGGGTGTTCTGGCCAGGCCGGATGAAACCGAAGAGCGTGACCGTCGATGGCAAGGCCGCGACCAACTGGGACGCCGACGGCATCCGCCTTGACCGGCCCTTCCACACCCTAAAGGCAGAACTGTAGGAGCCCACCCTGTGGGCGACATCTCTCGCCCCGACATTGCAAGCCTTGTGACGGCAAGGCGAACGGCGTCGCTCACAGGGTGAGCTCCTACGCACCTCCAGGTTCCGCTCAGCCCTTCGCGCCCGCGCGGCGTAGCGGTACGTCGCGCAGGAACCAGGCCAGCACGAAGCCGAGGAACACCACCACCGCGGCGACGTCGTAGACCACGTGCAGCGACGACGCGAAGGCATGCAGGAACTTCGCATGCAGGTCCGCCGGCATCTTCGCCACCATGTCTGGCGAGAACGTGCGCGGCCCGATCGATGCCGCGGGGATATCCGCCGACATCCGCGCCTGCAGGCCGTGCGTGAACAGTGCACCGAACGCCGATACGCCCACCGAGCCACCGATGGAACGGAACATGGTGACGCCCGAGGTCGCGACGCCCATCAGCTTCATGTCCACGCTGTTCTGCACGGCCAGGATCAGCACCTGCATCACCATGCCGATGCCGAGGCCCAGCAGGCCGGCGTAACCGTAGATCAGGTAGAGCGGATCGTCTTCGCCCACGCTGCCCAGCAGGACCAGGGCGATCGCGCCGAGCAGCGTGCCGATGATCGGGAACATCCGGTAGCGTCCGATGCGGCTGATGATCCGACCGGCGACGATCGAACTGACCAGCACGCCACCCATCAACGGCAGCAACTGCAGGCCTGCACCCGTCGGCGAGACGCCCTTCACCACCTGCAGGTAGAGCGGCAGGTAGGTCGTGGAGCCGAACAGCGCCGTGCCGACGAAGAAGCCGATCAGGCTGCACAGCAGGAAGGTGCGGTGGCGGAACAGGTGCAGCGGGATGATCGGTTCGCTGGCGATGCGCTCTTCGTAGATGAAACCGACGACGCTCACCAGGCCCATCACCAGGATCATCCACAGCGCGATCGAATCCCACGGCATCTGCGCGCCGCCCTCGGTCGTGAACAGGATGATGCAGCTGAGTGCGACGGCGAGGAAACCCGCACCGAACCAGTCTATGGCGTGCTTTACGTGGCGCGTATGCGGGTGGAATACCGCGGCGATCACCAGCAGGCACAGGATGCCCAGCGGCAGGTTCACGTAGAAGATCCAGCGCCAGGTGAGGTGATCCACCAGGAAGCCGCCGAGCAGCGGCCCGATGACCGTCGCGAGGCCGAAGACGCCACCGAACAGGCCCTGGTAGCGGCCGCGATCCGCCGGGGGCACGACATCGCCCACCGCCGCCATGGTGATGACCAGCAGGCCGCCGCCGCCGAGACCCTGCAGGGCGCGCATCAGGATCAGCATGGTCATGTCCTGGGCCAGGCCGCACAGCACCGAGCCCAGCAGGAAGATGACGATGGCCACCTGCAGGACGATCTTGCGCCCGTACAGGTCGCCGAACTTGCCGTAGAGCGGCACCACGACGGTAGAAGTCAGCAGGTAGGCGGTGACGACCCAGGAGAGCTGGCTGAGGCCGCCCAGGTCGTTGACGATCGTGGGCAGCGCGGTGGAGACGATGGTCTGGTCGAGCGCCGCCAGAAGCATCACCAGCATCAGCGCCGGGAAAAGCAGGCGCAGCGATGGCTGGGCCGGGATCGGCGCCAGGCTGGGCTCGACCACCCCGGCGGGCGTTTCGGCGGGTTCGGGACGGTGGACGGCGTTCACGGCGAGGTGGGCCTGTAAATTAATTAAGTCGTCAGTTAATATATGTGGCAACGGACCGCAAGGCAACACCCCGACACCGTGCTATTCATCTGCGATGACTGATTCCGATATCGACACCCCGAGCCGGCCGCGCCGCGGCCGCCCCCCGGGCCGACCCCACGCGCAGCCCGACGGCGCCGACCAGCGCAGCCGGATCATCGAGATCGCCCTGGCGCTATACGCCCGCCATGGCTACAACGGCACGACCCTCGCCGCCATTGCCCGTGCCGCCGGGATGACTCCCGCGGCCGTGCACTACTACTTCAAGACCCGGGAACAGCTGTTCGACGAGGTGCACGAGGCGCATATCGCGCCGATGCGCGGCCGGGTCGAGGCGATCTTCGAGGAGTACAGGGGCGATCCCGTCGCCGCCTTCGTGAAGGTTGCCGAGCGTTTCGTGGAAGTCGCCGAAGAACACGAGTGGATCGCGCCGGTATTCTTCGGCGACCTGCTCACCGAGGGCGATACGTTCCGCAAGCACGCCCGGAACAAGGTCGATTACAAGAAGCAGGAGGCCTTCCACGCACGCATCCTGCAGTGGCAGGCCGAGGGCCTGCTGAATCGCGACCTCGACCCCGCGCTGGTCATGCCTTCGATCATGTCGCTAACCATGTTGTTCATGGCCGCCCGACGCAAGTGGAAGGATGACCCGATGCGCAAGGACGTGGACCGCGAAGCCATCCGCCGCCACGCCGCGGCGCTGCTTGGCCACGGCCTGGGGCCCGTAAAGGCGTAGAATCAACGTTTTTACCGCGGAGCGGCACCTTGGCCTTCCCCTATTCCCTCGTCATCTTCGACCTCGACGGCACGCTGGTGGACAGCGCGGCGGATATCGCCGAATCGGTGAACCGCACCCTGAGCGACTGGCGGCTGCCGGTGTACGACGTGAAGCAGATCACCGGGTGGATCGGTGAAGGCTCGCGCCAGTTGATCACCTACGCGTTCCAAGATGCGGGCAGCGATGCGGATATCGACGACGTCATGCCGGGGTTCCTGGTGCATTACGCGGAAACCGCACTGGATGCGGTCGCTTACGATGGCGTGGTCGAAACGCTGGTAGCCCTGCATGCGCAGGGCGTAAAACTCGCCGTGTGCACGAACAAGAACGAAGAATTCGTCCGCCCGCTGCTCGAGGCGCGCGGCATGATGCCGTATATCGACGGCATCGTCGGTGGCAACACGTTGCCGGAGCGCAAGCCGAGCGGCGTGCCGCTGAAGCATCTGGCCGACGAGGCGGGCGTGCCGCTCGATCGTGTAGTGATGGTGGGCGACTCCGAAAGCGACATGCTCGCGGCGAAGGATGCCGGCGTGCCTTACGTGCTCGTGACCTACGGCTATCCGAAATCGCTGGATGTCCATAACGCCGGCGCAATCGCCGTGATCGACCGTTTCGCCGACCTGCTGAAGCTAAACAGCTAAAGCCGTCGTGGGGGGGGGGGGGGGGGGGGGGGGGGGGGGGGGGGGGGGCGCCCCCCCCCGCCCCCCCGCCCCCGCCCCCCCCCCAGAACCGACGCGCGAGGACAGGCCAGCCCCGACG
>NZ_JBQCFT010000197.1:0-9044 GCF_051958795.1 Luteibacter sp.
GGACCTGGTCTACGTGGATGCGGACAACCGCATCACGCATACGAACCATTCGATCCCGAAGCAGGCCGCCTGATCTCGTAGGAGCCCACCCTGTGGGCGACATCTTTCGCGATAACGCCTGAGGGCCTGTTTCGCTACGGCCAACGGCGTCGCCCACAGGGTGGGCTCCTACGACGACGCGGCTCTCGTGCGGATCTCGGCGAAGGTCTGGTCTTTCAACAGTTCGCCGTTTTCCCACACCGTTTCCATCGCGTGCTCCCAGCCGTGGTCGAGCCGCATGTCTTCCGCCCGCGCCACGCCCTCAGGGATCGGCACCGTCTTCCAGGTGCCGTACTCGCGGTGCCGTGTAAGCGTCAGCCGGCCGCGCTGCGAGAACTTGCCGGCATCCGTCACCGGCGCCTTGAACACATCCACCCATCGGCCATCGATGCGCGCCGCCGAGCACTTCAGGGCGAACTTCTGCGTATCGCGGTCGACCTTCTGCAACAGGGCGCCACCCATGCCGAACGCGATGTTGTCGGCGGAGTAACCCGCGCCGGTGATGCGCTCCAGGATCGCCCGGATGCTCTGCGGGTTCACGCCATCGCCCTGGATGACACGCACGTGGTTGAGCACCCGGAAACCCTTGCCGTTCACCGTGCAGCCAAACGCTTCGTCGAGCAGTTCGATGCACTGGTGGACCACTTCCACCGGGTCGCCGGAGTCGGGCCGCACGACCAGCGTGCCACCCGAAGCGATCACTTCCTCGCGCAGCGACTTGCCCCAGTGCTCGCGGATCGCATGGAAGATGTCGTAGCTATCCGAGACCACCGCGACCAGCGAGCCAGGGCGCGCGAACTGGCGCAGCATGTTGCGGTACGCATCCACCTCGCGCTCCCGGCCCCAACTGGTGATGGTGCTGTGCTCGGCGGCGGGGATCGAGTAACCCGCCATCGGCTCCCCGTAGAACGCGCGCGCGGCCAGCACGCCCTGCACCGTGTCGGTGCCCATGAAGTTGACCAGGTGGGCCATGCCGCCCAGCGCCGCCGATTCGGCGCTCGATACACCGCGGGCACCAAAGTCATGCAGCTTGAACGGCAACTGGGCCGCCGGATCGTCGCTGGTCTTCTCGAGGAAAGCGGCGATGCTGCGCTTCACCTGCCAGCTCAGGCTCGCGACGGTGACCGGGTACCACAGCCGCAGCAGCAGCGTCTCCAGGTAGCTGGGCAACCAGAAGGCCTCCGGATCGGTGGATTCGATGGTGACCAGCGCCTGGTGCGTGGGCACCACGCTGCCTTCGGGCACGGCGCGGATCCGCATCGGCATGCGGCCACCATGCACCTCGACGATGCGCCGCCAGCCTGCCTCGTTGAACGGCTCGCCATGCGCGGCGAAGAAATCCCGGGCCTCGTCGACGTCGCCGTGGCTCACGGGGCGCGCGAGCCAGCCCTTGAGGATCGCCTGTAGGCCGAAGAACACCGTGCGATCGAACAGGCCTCCGCGGGATTCCACGTAAAAGAACGTGGCATCCGTCCCGGGCGGGTATTGCAACCAGTGGCTCGCCTTGTAGCTATCGGTATTGAGGATGAGGTTCTGCAAATGCGGGAACATGCGATCTCCTTGGCACCCGCCAGTCTACGCCCATAAAAAAACCCCGCCGGGTGGCGGGGTCTTCGTGCAATGCATGGGACGTGGCGCTTAGTCGCCCATCTGCTTCTGCAGGTGCTCGCGGCGCTCCTGCGCATCGAGCGTAAGCGTAGCGATGGGGCGCGCATCGAGCCGCTCCACGCCGATCTCCTCGTCGGTCTCCTCGCAGAAGCCGTAGCGGCCTTCCTCGATCCGGCGCAGGGCCTTGTCGATCTTGGAGATGAGCTTGCGGTAGCGATCGCGCGTACGCAGTTCCAGCGAGTTTTCGGTCTCGCGGGTGGCACGCTCGGCCTCGTCGCCCACGTCACGGACTTCCTCACGGAGGTTGTCCATGGTCTGGCGCGATTCCTCGACCAGCTGCTCACGCCAGTCCTTCAGCTTGTTGCGGAAGTAGGCGAGGTGCCGGGGGCTCATGTATTCCTCATCGGGGCCCGGCTTGTAGCCCTTGGGCAGGTCGATGACCGTGGAAGCGGGCAGCGCGTAGCGGCCATCTTCCTTCGTGATTCCGTTTTCAAGAGTGGTGCTGTTCATGCTGGCTTGCGCGGACTTCTCGTTTCTGGATGGGGTAGCGCTGCCCACCGCGGACGCCTTGCGACCGGGAGCTGGGCTGGTGGCGGCCTTGGCCGCCGGCGCTGGTGCGGGTGCCGGCGTTGCCTTCACCTGCTGCTTGGGTGTGGCCTTGGCGGCGATGTGTTCCGCCACCGGGGCCGTTTTCTTTGCGGGGACGGGAGCCGGCGCGGCCTTCGGGGCCGGTGCCTTTGCTGCCGCCTTCGCGGGTACCTTGGTCGCCGCCGCCTTCTTGGCGGGTGCCGCCTTGGCCGGTGCTGCCTTGGCGGGCGCGGCCGCCTTGGCCGGTGCCTTCTTCGCCGGGGCCGGCTTGGCCACGGTCTTCACGGCAGCCTACTTCGCAGGCGCAGCCGCTTTCTTCTCAGCGGGCTTGGGCGCGGCCTTCGCGGTCTTCGCCGCAGGCTTCGCCGCCGCGTGCACGGCCGTTTTCGCCGGTGCCTTCCCCCCGGCCGCAACCGTCCTGGTCTTCAACGCGTCACCTGCCCCGCCCTTCTTGGCGGCAGCCTTGGCAACGGTGGAGCTACGAGCGTTTTTCGCCATTTCCTTCACCTCGGTGGCCGTGGCGGCGGGGTGTTATAGCCCAGATGCGTTACCCCAGCAACCTATCTTCTGGGATACTGTTGAGTGCCCAACGCAGGCACCCCCACCTGGCCAAGAGACAGTGACCCGCCTCCTCCTCTTCCTGTTGTCCCTTTACAAGCGGTGGCTCAGTCCCCTGCTGGGGGCCAATTGCCGGTTCCATCCATCCTGTTCCGATTACACGCGGATTGCCATAGCCCGCTTCGGCCCCTTGCGGGGCACGCTGCTCGGCAGCTGGCGCATCCTGCGGTGCCAGCCCCTCTGCGAGGGTGGCCACGATCCCGTCCCTGACCAATTTGTCCTGCGCCGCTGCGGCGCCCAAGGAGCTCATACCCATGACTGATGCCTGGCTGATCAAGAACGCCGAACTGGTCAACGAGAACAAGCGGTTCAAAGCCGACGTCCGCATCCGCGATGGAAAAATCGCGAAGATCGCGCCGGGTCTGGAAACAGAACGTGACGAACAGGTGATCGACGCCAGTGGCCTGTGGCTGTTCCCGGGCATGATCGACGACCAGGTCCATTTTCGTGAACCCGGCCTGACGCAGAAGGCAGACCTTGCGACGGAATCGCGGGCCTGCGCCGCAGGCGGCATCACCAGCTTCATGGAAATGCCGAACACCAAGCCGCCGGCACTCGACCGGGACAGCCTGGAATACAAGTACACGCTCGCCGCCGAAAAATCGCTGGTGAACTACGCGTTCTACATGGGCGCCAGCAACGACAACCTTGAGCACATCCGCAAGCTCGATCCCAAGGCTGCGCCGGGCGTGAAGGTCTTCATGGGCGCCTCCACGGGCAACATGCTGGTCGACAACCCGGAGACGCTGGACGGGATCTTCCGCGACACGCCCGTGCCGATCATCACGCACTGCGAAGACACGCCGATGATCGACGCGAACCTCGCGAAGGCGCACGAGAAGTACGGTGAGGACATCCCGGTGTGGGAGCACCCGCACATCCGCTCGCGCGAGGCCTGCATCAAGTCGACCCGCCTGGCCATTTCGCTGGCGAAGAAGCACAACACGCGCCTGCACGTGCTGCACATCTCCACCGCCGATGAGCTCGCCCTGTTCGAGCCGGGCCCGATCGAAAGCAAGCGGATCACCGCGGAAACCTGCGTGCACTTCCTGCATTTCGGCGGCAGGAAGGACTACGAGGAGAAGGGTTCGTTCATCAAGTGCAACCCGGCGATCAAGGAAGAAAGCGACCGCGAAGCCATCACGAAGGCGCTGGCCGAAGGCCGCCTCGACGTGCTCGCCACGGACCACGCGCCGCACCTGCTGGAAGAAAAAGAGCAGAAGTACGACAAGGCGCCGTCGGGCCTGCCGCTCGTGCAGTTCGCCCTGCAGGCAGCGTTGCAGCGCGTGACCGAAGGCAAGCTCACGCTGGAACGCGTCATTGAAACCGTGTGCCACAACCCGGCGAAGCTATTCAACGTGAAGGATCGCGGCTTCCTGCGCGAAGGCTACGCAGCCGACCTGGTGCTGGTGGATCCGAACAAGCCGCACACGGTCACCCGTGAAGAAGTGCTTTCGAAGTGTGGCTGGTCGCCGTTCGAGGGCTACACGTTCAGCAGCAGCATCGCCTCGACCTTTGTGAACGGGCAGCGTGTGTTTGATGGCAAGACGGTCGATGAGAGCGTTCGCGGGCAGCGGTTGGCTTTCGATCGATGAGAAAAATCGCAAGGGAATGCGGTGGTGTCGCCAGCGCTGATCGCGTGCAAGCACGCTCCCACAACGGCCGCGCCCGCGCGCTTGTGGGAGTGAGCTTGCGAACGATGGCCAGCGCCGCGCTGCTGATGTCTCCAACCGTGGCCATGGCAGCCCCCTCCGACCTCCCCACCACGATGTCGCAGGGCGCCCTGGTCATCGCCCACGCCCCGCCCGGTACGCCGGTGCGGGTCAACGGCAAGCCCGTCCATGTCGGCGCCGATGGCGTCTTCGTGTTCGGCGCCGGCCGTGACGAACAGGGCCCGCTCGTGGTCGACGTCGGCGGCCGCAGCACCCGCGTGGCGGTCACCCCGCGCGACTGGCCGATCGAACGCGTGGAAGGCGTGCCGCCGAAAACCGTGAACCCGCCGCCGGAGATCGCGGCGCGGATCGAACGCGAGCAGGCACTCGTCGTCGCGGCGCGCAACCGCGATGACGCCCGCAAAGATTTCGACCATGGCTTCATCTGGCCGGTGACCGGCCGCATCAGCGGACGTTTCGGCAACCAGCGCATCTACAACGACGACCCGAAGGCACCGCACTCGGGCATGGGCATCGCCGTGCCCGAAGGCACGCCGGTGAAGGCGCCCGCAGCGGGTGTGATCACCTTCGCCCAGCCGGATCTTTACCTCACCGGCGGCACGGTGCTGCTGGATCACGGCTTCGGGCTGTCATCCAATTTCCTGCACCTGTCACGCATCGACGTGAAGGTCGGCGAACGCGTCCGCCAGGGCCAGGTGATCGGCGCGGCTGGGAAGACCGGACGCGCGACGGGGCCACACGTGCATTGGGGATTCAACTGGTTCGGCGTGCGGCTGGATCCGTTGTTGTTGCCGGGGATCCGGGCGCCCTGAGCGTTGCCGATCGCGTAGGAGCCCACCCTGTGGGCGACGCCTTTCGCACCGTAGGAGCCCACCCTGTGGGCGACGCCTTTCGCGAAAGAGCCACGGTTCCTGTCGCTCTCCCGCGAGAAATGTCGCCCACAGGGTGGGCTCCTACAGGTAGTGGCGCTTTAGCGCGCCTTGCTGGCGAACGCCACCGCGTCGTGCGGGTGCAGGCTCTCGTGGTGCGCAACGCGCACGTGGAAATCCGCGACGCCCGGGTCGGATTCCAAAGTCTTCTGGATACGCCGCGCGGCGTCTTCGCAGAACATCAGGTTGCTGCCGTTGGCCAGCGCGAACGCCTGTTCATCGGCGCGCTTCACCGCGGTCTGCACCGGCGTGCCGAGCGCGGTCTCGACGTTGTCGATCATGCCGATCAGGTTGAACACGCCCTCGCCCTTCGGCGCAACGCGGATCGTGGCCGTGCTGCGCTGGGCGTGCGGCGTGGCGATGATGCCCTGCTCCGTGCCAAGCCAGGCAAGGATCGTTTCACGATCCATCGCTTCGCCGGCCGGGAACGACTTCGCGAAGTTGTCCTGGATGAGCTGGCGCGACAGCGCCGCCGACGCAGGGCACGTCGATGAGTACACGACGTCGGTGGTGACCTCGAGATGGAACTGGTCACCGCGCATGGTGGCGTCGATGGTGATCGGGTAGGCGCGCCAGCCACTGTTGTCGCTGCGCAGGGCGCGGCGGCGTACGAGGTGCTCGAAGCCGATGGTGATCCGCGCGTGGTCGGACAGTCCTTCGTGCGACGAGAGGAACTCGCCGAGCAGCGCGCGGATCCCCGCGACGGTGAGCGGACCGGCCGAGAGCGCCTCGGAGACCAGCAGGTACAGGCGTGACATGTGGATGCCGCGCTTCTCCGGCTTCGTGAGGTTCACGAACGCGCCGACGCGGGCACCGGTCGAACGGACGTCACCGTCGCCGGCATCGAAGGCAACCGGCATTTCCATGCCATCCATGCCGACCCAGTCGAGCGTGCCAATGGCCAGGGCGTGCTCCTGCGACGCAACGTCGGGCAGCAGGCGGGTCGGGGAATCTTGGATGTACATCAGGGGTTCCTTGGGACGTAGGACGTTTCCGGCCGTTCGCCCCGAGATGGGGGCCATGAGCAACGGCTCAATGGTGTGTGCCCGGAAACGCTGCGTTCAGCCCAACCGGCCGGCCTGCCGCGCCGCGCGCCAGGCACGCAGGGCGGTGGCCGGGCCCGTGCGGGACTGGCGCTTGTGCAATTCAGCGAAGGGTTCTGCGGCTCGTGCGGCGCCACGCGCCGTGGCAAGGGCCGTGCGGCCCTCCAGGCCACGGAAGGTGGACAGGGGCTGCCCCCGGCCCAGCGCGGCGCCCAGGCCGGCCGCCAGTTCGCCGAGCTGCGCCTTGAGTGCCTCGCGGCGGGCGGGGGAATCTTCCTTCAACTGCCCGCGGCTCAGGCCGTGCCGGGCCAGCCGCGACATCGGCAGCGGGAGGCGCTCCCGGTCCGCATCGAACTCCAGGCGCGAGAGCGCGAAGACCAGGTGCGACAACGTCGCAACCTCGGCCGCGGCTTCGCTCGGGGCTTTCGGGCCGAACCACCACGCGGTCTCCAGGGCCGCGAGCGCGCCGTGCATGTTGCGCGCGGCCGCGACCTGCGCAGCGAAATCCGACGAGGTGCCCTGCTCCAGCTGGGCCATGGCGGCAAGTACCGGCGCCAGCCACAGGGCCGACGGGATCGCCTTCGCCCGTTCGCTCGCGAACAGCCGCTTCGTCAACGGGTGGCGCCCGCCACTGGCCGCCGCACCGGAGAGTTCCTCGGCCCACCACTGCAACTTGGCGGCGGCGACCTGCGGTTCGCGGATGCCATAAGCCGATGAAATCAGTTCCTGCTCGAGGGCGGCCAGTGCCACGCGCTCGTCGCGCACGTCGGGATGGACGAAGCCGAGCGCGATGCGCTGCTGTGGCTGGATCGCCAGCCACTTGTCGACGTAACTCTGGATGGCGCCATCGGTCATGCCGGCACCTCGCCCACGCCGAGCAGTGCCGCTAGGTCATCGGGATGATCGACCACGGCATCGGCACCCCACGTATCGGGGTCGCCACCGTCGAGGTAACCCCAGCGCACGGCCACGGTGAACAGGCCGGCGGCATGCCCCGCGACGATGTCGCGGCGGTCGTCGCCGACGAACACCGAACGCGCAGGCGCACAGGCCGCGGTCTCGCACGCCAGCAGCACCGGCGCGGGATCGGGCTTCTTCACCGGCAGGGTATCGCCGGACACCACGGCGGCCGGCTGCCAGTGCGGCACGGCCTGCGGAAGCAAGGCATCGGTGAGGAAGCCGGGCTTGTTCGTGACGATGCCCCACCGGATGTCCGCGGAGACCAGCCCTGCAAGCATCGGCTCGACACCGGCGAACGGCACCGTGTGCGCTGCCATGTTCGCCTCGTACAGGGCAAGGTAACGCGGCACCAGCGCCAGCACGCCGGCCTCATCCAGCTGGGGGAAACCCACGCTGATGATGGCGCGCGAGCCACGCGAAACGACCGGCCGCACGGCCTCGTAGGGCGGCGGTTCGACGCCCTGCGCCGCGCACAGCAGGCGCAGCGCGTGATCGAGGTCCAGGCCGCTGTCGAGCAGCGTGCCGTCGAGGTCGAAGAAGACCCCTTCGGGCTTGAAAGGCAGCTTGCTCACGCCGGCTTCCTTGCCGCCAGCACGTAGTTCACCGCCGTGTTGCGGGTGAGGCTGGCGTTGCGGGTGAGCGGGTTGTAGGCCAGGCCCGAGATATCCTCGAGCTCCAGCTCGAAATGACGGAGCATGCCCGCCACTTCCGAGGGCTTCAGGAACTGCGCGTAGTGGTGCGTGCCGCGTGGCAGCAGGCGCATCAGGTATTCCGCGCCGACGATCGCCGCGCCGAACGCGGCCGGCGTGCGGTTGAGCGTCGAAAGGAACAGCTGGCCGCCCGGCTTCAGCATGGCGGCCAGGTCGCGGATGAGCACGAGGGGATCGGGCACGTGCTCGATCATCTCCATGCAGCAGACCACATCGAAGGACGCCGGCTCGGCGGCCGCGAGTTCCTCGGACGACTGCACGCGGTAATCCACCTGCAGGTTCGACTCGAACAGGTGCAGCTTCGCGATCTCGATCAGCTTGGCGCCGAGATCGATGGCGGTGACGTTGGCACCCGCGCGGGCCAGCGCCTCGCTGAGCAGGCCACCGCCGCAACCGACGTCCACCACCTTCGCACCGCGCAGGTTGGCGCGGCCGGCGACGTAGGCCGAGCGCACCGGGTTCAGGTCATGCAGCGGGCGGGATTCGCCATCGGGATCCCACCAGCGAGCGGCAAGCTTTTCAAAGCGCGCGATTTCTTCCGCGCTGACGTTGGCGTTGGCGTTGGCGTTGGTTTGCATCGTGGTTGCCTCAGGGAAAACGGCGCACGCGCCACTCGTGGACAGTAAGGGTGGACGAGCCGCTGGTATGCAGCGGGTCGCCATGGACGATCTGCGTGGCGGTCTCCAGGTCGGCAGCGCGCAGGAGGTAGGCGCCGCCGTTGCCATCGGTGAACGGGCCGGTCATCTCCAGCAGGCCGCGCTCGATCAGGCTGTCGAGGAACCCCATGTGTTCCTGCGCCGCCGATGCCTGGAAACCGGGGTTGCGCATGGCCATCACCAGGTAGAGATGGATCGTGTCGTTCACGGCGCATCTCCC
>NZ_JBQCFT010000198.1:0-2550 GCF_051958795.1 Luteibacter sp.
AGGCCCTGCCTACAAAGCCAATGCTGTAGGAGCCCACCCTGTGGGCGACATCTTTCGCGGAAGATCCACAAAACCTGCGGCAGCGCGTCGACCCTGTGGGAGCGTGCTTGCACGCGATAGGCGGTGCCGCAAGCACCCATCGCGCGCAAGCTCGCTCCCACAAGGAAATGCGCCGTACCTTGCCCTTCCCCCCAATTCGCCCAATATTCCGGCCATGCCCGAATTACCCGAAGTCGAAACCACCCGCCGCGGCATCGCCCCGCATATCGAGGGGCGCCGCGTCACGGGCGTGATCCTGCGCCGCCCGGACCTGCGCTGGCCGATCCCGCCCGAGGTGTCGTCGCTGCTGCCCGGCCAGGTCGTGGAGAGTGTCGACCGCCGGGCGAAATACCTGTTGCTGGAAACCAGCGCGGGCACCGCGCTGCTGCACCTGGGCATGTCGGGCATGTTGCGCGTGCTGCCCGCCGACACGCCGGTCGCGAAGCACGACCACGTCGATATCGCGTTTAATACCGGCAAGGTCCTGCGCTTCACCGATCCGCGTCGCTTCGGCGCCCTGCTCTGGCAGAACCCCGGCGAGACCCACGAGCTGCTCGAAGGGATCGGCCCGGAGCCGCTGACGGACGCGTTCGACGGCGAGCGTTTGTTCGAGCTCTCGCGCGGCCGCAGTGCCGCGGTGAAGACCTTCATCATGGATAACGCGGTGGTCGTCGGCGTGGGAAACATCTATGCCAGCGAAGCCTTGTTCGCGGCGGGCATCGATCCACGGCGCGCGGCGGGGAAGGTCTCGTACGAACGCTATGTCCGCCTCGCCGCAGAGATCAAGCGGATCCTCGCGTACGCGATCACCCGCGGCGGCACCACGCTGCGTGACTTCCTGGCGCCCGATGGCGCACCCGGCTATTTCTTCCAGGAGCTGTTCGTGTATGGCCGCGCCGGCGAGCCGTGCAAGGTGTGCGGGACGCCTGTTCGCGTCGTTACGCTCGGGCAGCGCGCGTCGTTCTGGTGCCCGTCTTGCCAGAGGTGAATTCCTACATCGATGTCGTCCTTCGCCGGATAGCGCGAAGCGCGCACCCCTCCGTAGGCTAGCCCCTCCCCACTCACGCAAGGATGCGTATGAAGAAGCTCATGCTGGCGGCGCTCGCCGCCGTTGCCGTGCCCGCAGCGCACGCACAGGCCACGCTGGACCGGCCGTTCAACGAATACACCTGGCTTACGGCCCATAACGCGTTCGCGAACACGCTCGTTCCGGGCCAGACACTCTCCCTCGGCGCGCAACTCCAGAGGGGCGTGCGCGGCCTGATGCTGGATATCCACGAAAGCAACGGGCGCGTGCGTTTGTGCCACGGCAGCTGCCTTGGCACCGAGCCAACCCTCGCTGATGCACTGAACAACCACGTGTTGCCCTTCATGCGGCAGGTGCCGCAGGCCATCGTCACGCTTCACCTCGAGGACTACACGAGCCGCGCCGCGCTGGCCGCGGAACTGTCGCTCGCGCCAGAGGCCGCTCGGCTTTCGTTCTCGCCGGAACAGTGGACGGCTGAGCGCTGGCCCACACCGCGCGAGATGGCAGACGCGGGCCAGCGGCTGGTCATCTTCACGCAGCGACGGGATAACGCGGGCGCCCTGCCAACCGCGGGAGGACCCACGCATGTCCTGTATGACCGCACCTACACCTCGGAGAACCACTGGGAGCTCGGCCGGACCATCTTCGAGCATGATGCCTCCTGCACCAGCCGCTGGGAGTCACCCGGTCTTTCCAACGAATCCACGTGGGGCCCGCGCGAGTGGCCGCGCCTCTTCGTGATGAACCACTTCCACGGCGCGCCGCTTGGCAACCACAGCGCGACGGACAACAGCTACGACGCCCTGCGCTCGCGCATTGACGATCACTGCCGCCCCGCGGCGGGCCGCAAGCCGAACTACGTGGCGGTGGATTTCGTGGAAGCCGGACAAGCGGCAAGCGTGGTCGCCGCGTTGAACGCCGGTGTGATCGAGTTCTTCGATGAACCCGCGGGCAAGGGCGAGCGCATCTGCGCGGTGGCGGCGGGGGCGCGGCGAACGGTGATGCTGGAGGAATACGCGGGCGACCGCTGTCCGCCCGATCGCCTGCGCTCGGCAGTGGTGCGTGACGTAGCGGCCGGTACACGCATCGAACTCGCCGAAGCGGCGACACACGATTCGGCGCGAACCATCATCACGGTAAAGCACGATCTGGACGGTGAACGGGCGCTGGTACACGACCTCCGCGCCGCACAGGAGGATGAACACCTCAAGGTGACTTCATCCGCCAGCGGTTTCGCGAAGGGCGTGCTGCAGGTAGCGTTCTCGGCTGCCCGCTAACTTGTGGGAGCGGGGGGGGGGGGCGGGGGGGGGTGGGGGGCCCCCCCCCCCCCCCGCCCCCCCCCCCCCAACCCCCCCCCGCAAACCACCCCCCCCCCCCGGTCTGGCGCGGCCGGCTGTGGGGGGGGGTGGGGGCGCGCGGTGGCCCGCTGGGGGGGGGCCCCCCCCCCCCCCCCGCGCCCCCGCCCGCTCCCACAAGTTAGCGGG
>NZ_JBQCFT010000199.1:0-15373 GCF_051958795.1 Luteibacter sp.
AGTCGCCGGGCGCCATCAGGGCCCGCTAGTAGTTGCTTTACTACCTTGAGTTTGAATCGCTTGTCGTACTTAGCCATGAGGCCCCCCAGAGGGTGGACGGGTGTCCAACTTCTGGGGGTCAGTTCAAAGCGCGCTCCCACAACGTCAGGGGGCGAACTGTTCGTCGAGGATGCGTTGCTGCAGGTTGTGCTCGGGATCGAACAGCAGGCGCACCGCGTGGCGGCGGGACTGGCGGATGTCGACGGTGCGGACATCGCGCACCTCGTGGAAATCGGCCGTGGCGCTGATCGGGCGCTTGTTCGGATCCTTGGTGTCGAAACCGACCTTGGCCGCGTGCGGCAGGATAGCGCCGCGCCAGCGGCGCGGGCGGAACGGGCTGATGGGTGTCAGCGCCAGCACGTTCGCGTCCAGTGGAAGGATGGGGCCGTGGGCGGAAAGGTTATACGCGGTGGAACCCGCCGGCGTCGCGACGAGGATGCCGTCGCAGACCAGCTCGTCGAGCTTCACCTCACCGTTCAGGCGCCCCTGCAGGTGGGCCGCCTGGTTGCTCTGGCGCAGCAGGGCCACCTCGTTGAAGGCCAGCGCGCGGTGCTCGACACCATCGCAGCAGATGCTGTGCATTTCCAGCGGATGGAGCACGGCCGGGTGCGCACGTTCGACGCGCTCCACCAGGCCATCCATCTCGTGCTTGTTCATGAGGAAGCCGAGGCGACCCAGCTTCATCCCGTAGAAGGGAATGCCCAGCGTGCGGTGGGCATGCAGCGTCCTCAGCATGAAACCATCGCCACCCAGGGAGACGATGATCTCCGCATCACCCGGCTCGACGCCGCCATAGCGCTTGGAAAGCGCCGTGCGGGCGCGCTGGGCGACTTCGGTTTCGCTGGCGACGAAGGCTAGGCGCATGGGCGGGTGTTTTGAGGACCAGCCCGGAGCTTAGCCCACGCCCGTTAAAAACTATCGGAGCGCGCTGTGGGAGCGCGCTCCTACGGGAGTGGGGCCGCCTTAGCGGCCCCACCAGATTACACCGGGATCTGCGCCAGCTGGGCCAGGCGGCGGACGGCGACCGAGGCGATCGGGTAGTCAGCGTTCTGGGTCAGGATCTCGGCGAGCATCGCGCGGGTGTACTTCAGCGTGGCGTCGTCGCGTTCCAGCCATGCCTGCACCGGGCTCACGTCGGTGCGATCGCCTGCGATGGAGAGCACCTGGACGGCCAGGGCGCGATGCTGGGCATTGAGCTCGTCCAGCAGCGAACCACGGGCCTGTGCGTGCCACGCACCTTCCACCGGCAACGCTTCGATCTGGCCGCGCAGCCACTCGAGGTCCAGTGCCTCACCCAGCTCGTAGAACACCTTGGCCACCGTGGCGATGTCCTTGCCGCTGGCCTTGGAGACTTCGACCATGTCGAGCGCGGCGCGGAGCACCGAGACACGGGCCAGGCGCACGGCCAGTTCGGTCGGCATGCCGAAGCCTTCCCATTTCTCCTGGCTCGCTTCGAACTCGCCGTGGCCGGTGCTGGTGAGGACATCCGGCAGGGCCTTGCGCAGCTTGGTGACCTCGGCCGCATAGCGGTCGACGTTGGCGGCGATATCCAGCGAGCCGCCCGGACGATTCAGCAGCCAGCGGGTCAGGTGACGCAACAGCGACCAGATCTGCAGGATCGCATCGATCTGCGTATCTTCCGCCACCTTGCCATCCAGCGCTTCCAGCTCGGCCCACAGGTCGCGGGCGTCGAGGATTTCGCGGGCGGCGGTGTATGCCTTCGCGATCGCCGCCGGACCATGGCCCGTGTCTTCCTGCAAGCGCATCATGAAGGTGGCGCCCATGCGGTTGATCGTCGAGTTGGTCACCGCGGTGGCGATGATCTCGCGCTTCAGGCGGTGGCGCTGCATGTGCTCGGCGTACTTCTCGTGCAGCGGCACGGGGAAATAACGCACCAGCTCACGCGAGAGGTACGGATCTTCCGGCACATCCGAGTCGAGCAGCTGCTGGAACAGGCGGATCTTGTCGTACGAGAGCAGCACCGAGAGCTCGGGACGGGTCAGGCCCTGCCCCTTCGCCTTGCGCTCGCTCAACTCGGCCTGGGTCGGCAGCGATTCCACCGCGCGATCGAGCAGGCCTTCCGCTTCGAGCGTCGTGATGAAGTGGGCCATGGAACCCAGGCGGCGCACCGACTGGTGCTCCATCAGGGTGATGGCCTGGTTCTGGCGATAGTTGTCCCACAGCACCAGGCGGGCCACTTCGTCGGTCATCTCGGCCAGCTGCTTGTTACGGCCTTCGAAGGTCAGCTCGTTGCGCTGGACGGCATCGTTCAGCAGGATCTTGATGTTCACCTCGTGGTCGGAGGTGTCCACGCCGGCGGAGTTATCGATGAAGTCCGTATTCATCAACACGCCGGCCTGCGAGGCTTCGATGCGGCCCTTCTGGGTCATGCCCAGGTTGCCGCCCTCGCCGATCACCTTGCAGCGAAGCTCGTTGCCATTCACGCGCAGCGCGTTGTTCGCGCGGTCGCCCACGTCGGCATGCGTTTCGCTGCTGGCCTTCACGTAGGTGCCGATGCCGCCGTTCCAGAGCAGGTCGACCGGCGCCTTCAGGATCGCCGAAAGCAGGTCGTTCGGCGCCATGTGCGTGGCTTCCGAGCGGATGCCCAGCACGGCCTTGATCTCGGCCGAGACCGGGATCGACTTGGCCGAGCGCGGATACACACCGCCGCCCGCCGAGATCAACGACTTGTCGTAGTCATCCCACGACGAACGCGGCAGGGCGAACATGCGCTGGCGCTCGACGAAGCTCTTCGCCGCATCCGGGTTCGGATCCAGGAAGATGTGGCGGTGGTCGAACGCGGCCAGCAGGCGGATGTGTTCTGAGAGCAGCATGCCGTTGCCGAAAACGTCGCCCGACATGTCGCCCACGCCAACCGTGGTGAAATCCTGGGTCTGGCTGTCGCGGCCCATCGCGCGGAAGTGGCGCTTCACCGACTCCCAGGCACCCTTGGCCGTGATGCCCATGCCCTTGTGGTCGTAACCGTTCGAGCCGCCCGACGCGAACGCGTCGTCCAGCCAGAAGCCGTGCTCGGTGGAAATGGCATTGGCGATATCGGAGAACGTCGCCGTGCCCTTGTCAGCCGCGACGACCAGGTACGGGTCGTCGTTGTCATGGCGGACCACGTCATGCGGCGGCACCACCTTGCCCTCGACCAGGTTGTCGGTGATGTCGAGCAGGCCGTTGATGAACATGCGATAGCACGCGATGCCCTCGGCCAGCTGCGCGTCGCGGTCACCGCCCACCGGCGGACGCTTCACGAAGAAGCCGCCCTTCGAGCCGACCGGCACGATGACGGTGTTCTTCACCATCTGCGCCTTCACGAGGCCCAGCACCTCCGTGCGGAAATCCTCACGGCGATCGGACCAGCGCAGGCCGCCGCGGGCCACCGAGCCGAAGCGCAGGTGGATACCCTCGACGCGCGGCGCGTAGACGAAGATCTCGCGGAACGGGACCGGCTTGGCCAGGTCGGGCACCTTGTGCGAATCGAACTTGAAGGCGATGTAGGCACGGAACGCACCGTCCCAGGCCTGGAAGAAGCTCGTGCGCAGCGTGGCGTGCACCAGCGCGATGAAGCTGCGCAGGATGCGGTCTTCATCGAGGCTGGAGACGTTGTCGAGCAGCGTGTTGATGGCCTCCTCGACCGCGCCCGCCTGCTCGGCGCGCGGGCGTGCCAGCGCGGCGACGAGGTTGCCGATCAGCGCCGGGTGGGCGGCGAGCGTGTCCTGGTCGATCAGCGCGTGCATCTCGTGCGAGAGCATGCCCTCGGCGTATGCGCGCTCCTTTTCATCCATGCTTTCGCGGCGCGGATCGAAGCGCACGTTGAACAGCTCGATGATCAGGCCGGCGATGGCCGGGTAACGGTTGAGCGCGTCTTCCATGTACGCCTGGGAGAAGGCGACGCCGGTCTGCAGCAGGTATTTGCAGTAACCGCGCAGCACGGCGACCTGGCGCCAGTTGAGCTTGGCGCCGAGCACCAGGCGGTTGAAGCCGTCGTTTTCGGCGTTGCCGCGCCAGATCTGCTCGAACGCGTCCTCGAAGATCGTACCGACCTGCGACACATCGAACGCGAGGCGGCCGACCGGCTGCACTTCGAAATCCTGGATATAGAGCGACGCTTCGCCGACCTTCACCTCGTACATGTGCTCGGTGAGCACGCGCAGGCCGAGGTTTTCCAGCTGGGGCAGCACCTCGGAAAGCGCGATGTCCGAGCCCGAGCGATACACCTTGAAACGCAGCTCTTCCGGGCGGTGCGCCGGGTGGTAGAACGACATGCTGATCGCGTCGGGGCCATCGAGGCCAGCGAGCGCGCGCACGTCGGCCGCGGCGACCGCGGGGGACACTTCGTCCACGTAACCCGCCGGCAGCGCCTTGCCGTAACGGTTGGCGAGGATGATGCCCTGCTGTTCGCCCGACGTCGTGACCAGCTGGTCGCGGAGCTCGTCGTACCAGTTGCGGGCGATCGAGGCGATCTTCGCCTCCACTTCAACGGCATCGTAAACCGGGTGGTCGCCGATGCGCGGGCGCACCACCACGTGCAGGCGCACGAGGGCGGCTTCGCCCATCAGCACGGCCGAATCGACGTGCTCGCCATGGAACGCCTCGCGCAGGACGGCTTCCACGCGCTCGCGCACGCTGGTGTTGAAGCGATCGCGCGGGATGTACACCAGGCAGGAGAAGAAGCGGCCGTAGCTGTCGCGGCGGATGAACAGGCGGGTGCGGGTGCGCTGGGCCAGCTCGAGCAGGCCGGTCGCCAGGGCGAACAGCTCGTCGGTGCTGCACTGGAACAGCTCATCGCGCGGCAGGGTATCGAGGATGTGGCGGAGCGCCTTGCCCGAGTGCGAATCGCGCTTCAGGCCCGAGCGGGCCATCACGGTCTCGCACTTCTCACGGACCAGCGGGACCTGCTGCGGGTGGGCCATGTAGGCGTTCGAGGAGAACAGGCCGAGGAAGCGCTGTTCCGCGACCGGGCGGCCATTGGCGTCGAACTTGAGGACGCCGATGTAATCCATGTAACCCGCGCGGTGCATCGGCGAACGCGCATTGGTCTTGGTCAGGATGATCGCATCCGTGGAACCGGAGCGCGGCAGCTCGCTCGCCACCAGGGTGCGCAGCGAACGCGGCGCCAGTGAGCGCTCGGCGCCGCGCAGGATGCCAAGGCCGGAGCCTTCCACCGTCCGCAGCACTTCATCGCCCGCATCGGCGGCCACTTCGTACTCGCGGTACCCCATGAAGGTGAAGTGGTTCTCCGCCACCCAGCGCAGGAAGGCCGAGGCCTCGCTGACTTCTTCCGCGGTGTAAGGCAAGGAACGCTTGCCGAGGTCATCGGCCACTTCCTGCATCTTGCCGCGCATGGTCTTCCAGTCGGCCACGGCCTCGCGGACATCCGCCAGTGCGGTTTCGACGTTGGCCCGCACCGTGTCCAGCTCCGTGTCGTCCATGCGGTCGATTTCGAATCGCATGATCGATTCGGTGTGTTCACCGGTGCCCATGGCTTCGAGCTGGCCCGAAGCGGAACGGATGACCGGGACCACGGGGTGGATGATGGCGTGGATATCCGCATGGGTCGCGGCGACCATCGATACCGTGTCCACCAGGAACGGCATGTCGTCGGTGACGACTTCAATCACGGCCCGGGTGCCGGAGACGCCGGGGTTATAGACGCGCACCTTCGCCTTGCCGGGGGTGCGCTCGCGGGCGAACCCGAGCAGGTCGGCGATCAGCGCGGCCCAGCGGGCCTCGGTATGCAGGGCATGATCGGCCTGCGCCATGCGTTCAAAGAAGGCCTCGATAAAAAAGCGCGCCTCGTTCAGGCGCTCTGCGGGGAAGTCGAGTTTCTTCAGTTCATCGAAAACGAGCGTCTGGAACTGGCCATTTTCGGCCGCGCGAATCGCATTCATGGGCGGATATCGATGTGGGGAAGTTGGGAAAACCGTAAAAGGATAGCTCCCGCACGTGTCATGTAGCCACACCGCGCGTGCATGTGATTCAAGGGATTTTCACCGCAGCGCGGCAATTAATCGGTAACTGGCGACGCACCCACCACGCATGGCCGATTGGCACGGCATGTGCGTCGCAACAATTCGCACGCGAATGGGCGTCATGACCGTTGACGATAGCGACGGGGAGATTCTAAACTGGACGGTATAGTCCAGCAGGTATAGGTAATGTCGCACCTGGATAACCGCCCGGCGTCAGACCGGCAGCAGCGGGTGCTCCAGGCGGCGTGCGCCCTGTTCCTGCGCGACGGTTACCGGGTAAGCATGGGTGCCGTGGCCCGCGAGGCCGGGGTTTCCAAGCAGACCGTGTACGCGCATTTCGAAAACAAGGACACCCTGTTCCACGCGGCCGTCGAACAACTCGTCTTACCCCTGCATGCGAGCCTCTCCCCGGAGCGCCGCGGGTTGTCCGCCACGCTGATGGCCCTGGCACAGGCGCACCAGACCCACGTGATGGACCAGGAAAATGTAGCGCTCGGGCGGATGCTTATCGCCGAGGCGCCCCGTTTCCCTGCGGCGGCGCGGACCTTTTTCCGCACCGCCAGTGAAACGGTGGCAACCCGGTTATCGAGTTGCATGGCTGAAGCGATGGAAAACGGCGAGATGCGCCGGGAAGACCCGGACACGGCCGCGGAACTGTTCCTGTCCATGCTGCATGGACTCGAAGGGGACCGCCGCCTGTTCGGCCTGCGAGCGAGGGGACCAAAGGCACAGGACGACTGGGCCCGGCACGCGGTAACCGTATTTATGCATGCGTACGACATCCTCCCGGATGGCCGGACGCGAACGAACAAGAAACCTGGAAAAGGAACGGAGTTCTCATGAAACCCCTGCCCCTGCGCACCACCCTGCTGGCCGCCGGCCTCGTCGCCGCCCTGGCTGCCTGCCACAAGCAGGAAGCCCCACCGGCACCGCCCCCGCCGCAGGTGGGTGTCATCACTGCCCAGCCGACCAACGTGCCGTTGGTCCAGGACCAGGTCGGCCGTGTGTCGGCGTTCCGGACCGCGGATGTCCGCGCCCGCGTGCCCGGCATCCTGCTGAAGCGCCTGTACACGGAAGGCACCGACGTCAAGGAAGGCCAGTCGCTGTTCAAGATCGACCCGGCGCCGCTGCAGGCCGAGCTCGACGCACAAACCGCGAACCTCGCCTCGGCGAAGGCCACGGCCGTGAACAGTAAGGCCCAGGCCGACCGTGCCCGTGGCCTGATCGGCAAGAATTACGTGTCGCGCGCCGACCTGGACACCGCCGAGGCCACCGAGCGCACCGCCAACGCCTCGGTCAAACAGGCTGAAGCCGCCGTGCAGTCGGCCCGGATCAACCTGGGCTTCACCGACGTCCGCTCCCCGATCAGCGGCCGCGCCGGCAAGCAGCAGGTCACCGAGGGCGCCCTGGTGGGACAGGGTGACACCACCCTGCTCACCCAGGTGGATGAGCTGGACAAGGTCTACATCAACTTCAGCATGTCGGTCGCCGACCTGGATACGCTGCGTAACGCCGCCGCCAAGGGCGCCGCGACGCTGTCGTCGACGGATGAATCGAAGGTCCGCATCCAGTTGCCGGACGGCTCCGACTTCGGCGAATCCGGCCAGCTCGACTTCTCCTCGGCCACGGTGAACCCGCAGACCGGCACGACCGACCTGCGCGCACTGCTGCCGAACGACAACCAGCGCCTGCTGCCCGGCCAGTACGTGACCGTGAAGGCCACGCTGGGCGAGCTGCACAACGTGTTCCTGATCCCGCAGGCGGCCGTCCTGCGCGATGCCAACTCGGCCTATGTGCTTGTCGTGGGCACCGCCAAGGTCAAGGACCCGCAGTCGGGTGAAGAGAAGACCGTCGAATCCGCCGCCGTGCGCCGCCCGGTGCAGACCGACCGCACCAGCGGCTCGAACTGGGTAGTGACGGGTGGCCTGCAGCCGGGCGACAAGATCATTGTCGAAGGCGTGCCCAAGGCCAAGGAAAACTCGCCGGTCAACGCGCAGCCTGCCCAGCCGCAGCCTGCCGCTGGCGCGGCACCGGCAAAGGCGGGCTCCGCGGCCGCCCCTGCCGGCAAGCAGTAAGGGAGTTCCGTCATGCCGAGTTTCTTCATCGACCGCCCCATCTTCGCGTGGGTCGTGGCGATCCTGATCTGCCTTACCGGCACGATCTCGCTGCTCAACATGGGCATCGAGTCGTATCCGAACATCGCGCCCCCGCAGGTCGTCGTCACGGCGAACTACCCGGGTGCGAGCGCGGACACGACCGAATCGACCGTGACGCAGGTGATCGAGCAGCAGCTCACGGGTATCGACCACCTGCTGTACTTCAGCTCGTCGTCCAGCTCCTCGGGCCAGGCGACCGTCACGCTCACCTTCGATACCGGTACCGACCCTGACATCGCGCAGGTGCAGGTGCAGAACAAGGTGTCGCTGGCGACCCCGCGCCTGCCCTCGGAAGTGACGCAGCAGGGCGTCGTGGTGGCCAAGTCCAACCCCGACTTCCTGGCGTTCATCGCGCTGACCTCGTCGAACCCGGCGATCGACAGCAACCGCCTCACCGATATCGTGTCGTCGCAGGTGCTCGACCAGGTCGCCCGTATCCCGGGCGTGGGCAGCACCCGCCAGCTCGGTGCCGAGTACGGCATGCGCGTCTGGCTGAACCCGGACAAGCTGCGCGGTTACGGCCTGTCGGCCACCGACCTGCAGAAGGCCCTGGCGAGCCAGAACGTGCAGTTCGCGGCCGGCGCCATCGGCTCCGACCCGGCCGTCGACGGCACCGGCTTCAACGCCACCGTGTCCGCGGAAGGCCGCTTCACGACGCCGGAAGAGTTCTCCAACATCATCCTGCGCGCCAACAACGATGGCACCGTGGTGAAGCTGAAGGACGTGGCCCGCGTGGAACTGGGCCCGCAGAACTATGGCTTCGCCACCGAGTGGAACGGCACCCCGACGGGCGCCTTCGGCGTGCAGCTGCTCCCGGGCGCGAACGCCCTGGACGTGGCCAACGCCGTGCGCGCGAAGATGGCCGACCTGGCCAAGAGCTTCCCGGAAGGCGTGACCTGGTTCGTGCCGTATGACTCCACGAAGTTCGTGGTGATCTCGATCGAGGAGGTGGTGCACACCCTCATCGAGGCGATCATCCTTGTCTTCCTCGTCATGCTGCTGTTCCTGCAGAACTTCCGCGCCACGATCATCCCCACCCTGGTCATCCCGGTCGCCCTGCTCGGCACGTTCCTGGGCCTGTCGCCGCTGGGCTTCACCATCAACCAGTTGACCCTGTTCGGCATGGTGCTGGCGATCGGTATCGTGGTGGATGACGCGATCGTCGTGATCGAGAACGTCGAGCGCATCATGTCGGAGGAGAACCTTCCCCCGAAGGAAGCGACCCGCAAGGCGATGGGCCAGATCACCGGCGCCGTCATCGCGATCACCGTGGTGCTGGCGGCGGTGTTCATCCCCTCGGCGCTGCAGCCGGGTGCCTCGGGCATCATCTACAAGCAGTTCGCGCTGACCATCGCCGTGTCGATGGGCTTCTCGGCCTTCCTCGCCCTCTCGTTCACCCCGGCGCTCTGCGCCACGATCCTCAAGAACGAGCACGGCCAGAAGAAGAACATCGTCTACCGCAAGTTCAACGAGGTCTTCGACTGGACGACGCACACCTACGCCGGCCACATCACCTCGGCCGTGCGTCACGCACCGCGCTGGATGGTGGTGTTCGTGCTGATCTCGGTGCTTTGCGGCTTCCTGTTCTCGCGCCTGCCCAGCAGCTTCGTCCCCGACGAAGACCAGGGCTATGCACTGGCGATCGTGCAGCTCCCGCCGGGCGCCAGCATTGCGCGTACGCAGGCAGTGCAGAAGAACATGCGCGATATCCTGCTCAAGGATTCCGCGGTCGACGGCGTGTTCCAGATCTCCGGCTTCAGCTTCCTGGGCCAGGGTGAAAACGTCGGCATGAACTTCATCCGCCTGAAGGACTGGTCGGATCGTGACATCAAGGCCACCGACTTCATCGCGCAGATGAACGGCAAGATGCAGGCGGTTCGCAATGCCACGATCTTCGTGGTGAACCTGCCGACCATCCGCGGCCTCTCGCAGTTCGGCGGTATCGACATGTACCTGCAGGCCCGTGCCGGCCAGTCGCGTACTGAGCTGACCCAGGCCCGCAACATGCTGCTCGGCGCCGCCGCGCAGGACAAGCGCCTGGTGGGTATCCGTCCGAACACGCTGGAAGATTCGCCGACCCTGAAGCTCGATGTCGACCGTACCCAGGCGCAGACCCTCGGCTTGTCGGTCAGCGATATCTACACCGCGATCCAGCTCACCCTGGCCCCGGTGTACATCAACGACTTCCAGTACGGCGGCCGCGTGAAGCGCGTCATGCTGCAGGCCGATGCGCCGTACCGCATGGGCACCGACTCGTTCAACCACATCTTCACCCCGAGCACGCTGGCCTCGTCGTCGACGTCGACCTCGTCGGGCGTTTCCAGCGCCTCGACCACGACCGACAGCACGATGATCCCGCTGTCGAGCGTGGTGCACACGACGTGGACGAACGTGTCGCCCAGCCTGACCCGCTACAACGGCTATTCGGCGGTGGAAATCGTGGGTAACCAGGCCCCGGGTTATTCGACCGGCCAGGCCATGGGCATCGTCGAAGGCATCGTGAACGACAAGCTGCCGAAGGGCTTCGGCTATGACTGGACCGGCCAGTCCTACCAGGAAATCCTTGCGGGTAACTCGGCCACCATGCTCATGGTGCTGTCCATCGTCATCGTGTTCCTCTGCCTTGCCGCGCTGTACGAAAGCTGGTCCATCCCGGTGGCCGTGCTCCTCGTGGTGCCGCTCGGCATGCTGGGTACGGTGGTGTTCTCGCAGCTGCGTGGCCTGCCGAACGATATCTTCTTCAAGATCGGCCTGATCACCGTGATCGGCCTTGCCGCGAAGAACGCGATCCTGATCGTCGAGTTCGCGGTGGAGCAGCAGGGCCACGGCAAGACGCTGAAGGAATCGGTCGTCGAAGCCTCGCGCCTGCGACTGCGCCCCATCCTGATGACGTCGATGGCGTTCATCCTCGGTGTCTTGCCGCTGGCGATCTCGACCGGTGCGGGCGCCAACTCCCGCCACGCGATCGGTACCGGCGTGATCGGCGGCATGCTGTTCGCCACGATCCTCGGCCTGCTGCTGATCCCGGTGTTCTACGTGATCGTGCGCCGCATGCTGGGCGACAAGCTGGACGAGGTCTCGCACACGATCCGTCACCACGGTGATGGCGGCGACGACGGCCATGACCCGCACGGTGGTGGCAACAACCCGCACGGTGGCGGTACCCCGCCGGTGAACGCGGCGCCCCACGCACCGAACATCGGTGACGTCAGGGCCTTCGATTCGGATCCGCGACGCGGGACGGATCGGCCGTAAGCCGCATCACGCAAGACCAGGAGCCCGGCGAAAGCCGGGCTCTTTTTTTATTCACGCGATAGCCCCGGTTGACATCCGCCCCGCGCACCCCCAGCATGAAATAACGATCTGGCCATCCAGACGTCTCACCGGGCCAACCACACGAGGCTTACGTGACCCCGACCATGCAGCACGCCATCAACACGCCCTCCCTGCCGACCACTTCGCTGGTCGCGGCGTGTTGTCGCTGTTGTCGGGCCTAAGCCCCCGCCGCTCCCCGTAGGAGCGCGCTCGCGCGCTATCGGCGCTACCTAGCCGCCGGTTTCGCCCCCTCCCCCTCCGTTTCTACAAGCCATCGCCCTCACCGGCGAGCTAGCGTCGTTCGCGTGTGTTTACGCGATTGGCGCCGCTTACCCATCGCTCGACCACCCGGATCGCCCCAGGCCTTCCGCCCCGACCCGCCGCCTTCCCCGGCCCCTCCTGATCGCCGCGGCGATCGCCACGCCCGTCGCAGCTGCACAGGAGACACCGCCCGACACGCAGGGCAAATCGCCCACCCAACTCGAGTCCGTGGTCGTCACCGGCACGCGTTCGGTGAACCGCAGCCAGGAAAGCTCGCTCTCGCCGATCGACATCGTCACGGCGAAGGACCTCCAATCCGCCGGTGATACGCAGCTCGCCGCCGTGCTTTCCCGCCTGGTGCCGTCGCTGAACTTCCCGCGCGCACCGGGCAACGATGGTTCGGGCATCGTGCGGCCGGCGGCTCTACGCGGCCTTTCTCCCGACGAGACGCTCGTGCTGGTCAACGGCAAGCGCTGGCACACGACCGCGCTGCTCAACCTGCAAGGCGCGCTGGGCCGTGGCTCGGCCCCCGCCGACCTGAACTCGATCCCGATCTCGGCGATCGACCATATCGAAGTGCTGCGCGACGGCGCCTCGGCACAGTATGGCTCGGACGCCATCGCGGGCGTGATCAACATTGTTTTGAAGGGTGCAGCCAAGCCCGGTAGCAACGAAGCGAGCATCACCGCGGGCCGCTATAGCGCGGGTGATGGTAAGCAATACCAGGGTGAGGCCAGCCTTGGCGTTCCGCTCGGCGGTGATAAGGGCTGGGCGCGGCTGAGTGTGGTGCAGGGTCACGCCGATGCGACCAACCGCGGCGGGCTCGATTTTCGCGACTCCACGTCACCGGTCTACGGCACACGTACCCAGCGCATTGGTGAACCCGACATCAGCAATCATCAGGCGTTGCTCAACGTCCAATACGCACTCACGCCGCATGCTGATTTCTATGCGTTCGCCAGCACGAGCAGCCGTGAAGGCACCTCACCCGCGCTGTTCCGCGCCTACAACAGCACGCGGAACGTCCCGGCGATCTATCCGAATGGCTTCCTGCCGCTCAATGACGTCCGTTCGATCGATAGCGCGCTGGTTGCCGGAGTTCGCGGCACCACGGCGAGCGGGTGGCGCTGGGATATCAGCGGCAACTACGGCCGCGACCACGTCAGTATCGATCCCATCCACACCTTGAACCGCGACCTTGGCGCGGCCAGCCCCACGAGTTTCAACGCGGGCCGGCTGATCTCGACGCAGAAGGCGTTCGACGTCGATATCGCGAAGGACATTTCCGTCGGCTGGCTCGAGAACCCCGTCACGCTCGCGTTTGGCGTCGAGTACCTCTACCAGCGTTATGGCATCGAGGCCGGCGATCCGGCGTCGTACTTCGGCACGGGTTCGCAGGGCTTCCCGGGCTTCACGCCGGGCGATGCGGGATACCACTCGCGACATGATGTCGCTGAGTACATCAGCCTGGAGAACCAGATCACCGACAAGTTGAGTGGCTCACTAGCGGTGCGCCACGAGGATTACAGCGACTTCGGCAACACCACGTCAGGCACGCTGTCGGCCCGTTACGACTTCACGGACACGTTCGCCCTGCGTGGGACGGCGGGTACCGGCTTCCGCGCGCCATCGCTCGCGCAGCAGTTCTACACCACCACATCTACAAATGTGATTGGCGGCGTCCCGACCCAGATCCGCAACTTCGCGGTAAGTGATCCCGTGGCGCGCTCCCTCGGTGCCGAACCACTGAAGGCCGAAAAGTCGCATAACTACACACTGGGCGCTACGTACTTGCCGGGCGCGTGGACGTTCTCACTGGACGTGTACCAGATCACGATCGGCGATCGCGTCGTGCCCTCCGAGAACCTCGTGGGCGATGACGTACAGGCCTACCTCACCAGCCAGGGCTACGCGAACATCCAGGGCGGCAGTTACTTCACCAATGCACTGAAGACGCGCACGCGCGGCGTCGACCTGAGCAGCGGCTATCGCCTCGACCTCGGTGCGTCGGGTATCTGGCAGTTCACGGCAGCGTACAACCGCAACCACACGTCCATTCTGTCAGTTGCGCCGAATCCACCGCAGCTAGCCCAGAATGGCCTCGAACTGATACGCGTTGGCCACATCGCCCAGGGGTACATCACCAACGGCGCACCGCGCGACAAGATCGCACTGGGTAGCGACTACACGCTCGGAAGCTGGGCGTTCCACGGCACGCTCACCCGCTACGGACAGTTCTCACAGAACCAGGATCCCGTTAGCAATCCGGGCTACGACCAGACCTTCCCCGCCCGCTGGCTGCTGGACCTCTCCGCAAACTACAACGTCGACGGCTGGACGTTTTCCGCTGGCGTCGACAACCTCACCAACGTCTATCCGCAAAAGTACAAGGCAGGTAGCGATGGCGCGGTGGGGGGCACGTGGCCATACCCCGACTATTCGCCGTTCGGCTACAGCGGCCGCTACCTGTACACGCGCGTTGCTTACCGGTGGTAACAGGCCCCGGCCGCGCCACTGATCTGAGCAGATTCGCATTCCTACGCCGGCCTTACGACCGGCGTGGGCGGCGCCTACATTCGAACGAGAAGGACACCGGCATAACGTAAAAAGCGCTTCAAAGACGATGGCATACCGTCTTCGAAGTGCCATTGTTCATGCCGTATCCGCTTCATCGAAGTTTGCTTCGCGCCTGCGCGCATGCCTACATTTGGCTCCGCGCAACGTGATTCGCGGCCCGAAAGGCTGCTCGCCATGAACTCACCAGATACTGGAACCACCGTTTATTACACACGTGATTTCGATGCACCGATCAGCCCGGAAACCATCGCCGAACTCAATGCGCTCGAGGGTCGCCCCATCGACCTCAGCGACGCACCAGAGCTAATCGACGATGGAAACTGGTACCGGCCCAAGTGGGCGATTGAGCGCGCGAGGCATCTGATAGCGACGGGACGCGGTGACCCTGCCATGGAGAGCATGGTCAGAGCGTATGACGCCAATCCTGTAGCGTCGCCGGGCCTTTGCGAGTGGTGCAGTTAGTTTCGCAGATACGAAAACCCCGGCACCTGGCCGGGGTTTTCGCTTGGTCCAGTGACGAGGCGCTCAGCGCAACCCCGTCTCCGCACGCGCGATCACCATGCGCTGGATCTCGCTCGTGCCCTCGTAGATTTCCGTGATCTTCGCATCGCGGAAGTAACGCTCGAGCGGCATTTCCTTCGAGTAGCCCATGCCGCCGTGGATCTGCACGGCCTGGTGGGTGATCCACATCGCGGCTTCGGAGGCGACGAGCTTGGCCATCGAGGCCTCGGTGCCGAAGCGGCCGCCGGTCTTCTCGACCTGGCCCTTCGTCCACGCGGCGCGCAGGGTCAGCAGCAGGGCCGAATCCAGCTTGCACTTCATGTCGGCGATCTTGGACTGCGTCATCTGGAACGTGCCGATCGGCGTGCCGAACGCCTTGCGGTCGCGCGACCACTGCAGCGTGGCTTCGTACGCCGCGCGGGCGACGCCCACGGCCTGCGAAGCAATGCCGATACGGCCGGCGTCGAGCACGCCCATGGCGATACCGAAGCCCTTGCCTTCCGCGCCGAGCAGGTCTTCCGCCGGGCAGACGTAGTCGTGGAA
>NZ_JBQCFT010000200.1:0-2003 GCF_051958795.1 Luteibacter sp.
GGCGCCATCCGGACACCCTGTCACCCGCCGGTCGCGACTGGATCGACCACCCCGACGAGGCCACGCTCGCCCACGATCTGGCATGGCTCGCGGGCGAGGGGAACCGCCTGCTCCGCTGCACGGAGGAAGACTTCCCTCCGCAGCTGGAGGCGATTCCGGACCCGCCGGCCGCTCTCTTCGTCAAAGGCGACGCGTCGCTGCTCCTCCGGCCCCAGGTCGCCATCGTGGGCGCTCGCAGGGCTCAGGAGCCCGGCCTCGCCAACGCCCGGCGCTTTGCCGGCGAACTGGCCACCGCGGGCCTCCTGATCACCAGCGGCATGGCCGACGGCATCGACGGCGCGGCGCATGAAGCCGCGCTGGCCGCGGGCGAGCCGACCGTCGCGGTCATCGGCACGGGGCCGGATCGCGTCTACCCGCGAAAACATCACGCATTGGCGCGAAGAATCGCCGAACACGGCGCGATCGTCAGCGAATATCCGCCGGGCACCGGCGCGCTGGCGCACCAGTTTCCCCAGCGCAACCGCATCATCGCCGGCCTGAGCCTTGGCGTGGTGGTGATCGAGGCCGGGCTGCGCTCCGGATCCCTGATCAGCGCGCGGGTCGCGGGTGAGCAGGGGCGGGAGGTCTTCGCCCTGCCGGGTTCCATCCACAACCCGCTGGCGGAGGGCTGCCATTCGCTGATCGCCGAGGGCGCCCGGCTGGTCCAGCGGTCCGACGAGGTACTGGCCGCACTGGCTCCGGCGGCCGTCGAGCTCGGGGCCGAGCTCAGGGCGCGACTCGAGGGCGCCACGGCCCCCGCGGGGGCATCCCGCCGCAAGACCGGCCCGTTCGACTGGCGGCAGGATGAGGAATATCGCCGCCTGCTCGACATCATGGGGTACGATCCCGCCTCCCTCGACGCCCTGGTCGAATCGACAGGGTTCGCCCCGGGCGCGCTGTCGTCGATGTTGCTGATTCTGGAACTCGAAGGCGAGATCGCCGCCCTTCCGGGAAACCGGTACCAGCGCGTGGTCTGATCATCGTCGGCTTGACAGCCGTCCCGGCGATGTGTTTCCAACTAAATATATACATGTGCTGGGGTTCACTCGCCCCGCGACCCTCGGAATCGGTAACGAATGGCAAAGAACCTCCTCATCGTCGAATCGCCGGCCAAGGCCAAGACGATCAACAAGTACCTGGGGTCCGACTTCCAGGTGCTGGCGTCGTACGGCCACGTCCGCGACCTGCGGCCGAAGGAGGGCGCCGTCGATCCGGAGCATGGCTTCGCCATGGCCTACGAGGTGATCGACCGTAACGAGAAGCACGTCGACGCCATCGCCAAAGCGGCCCGCGCCGCGAGCAGCATCTATCTCGCGACCGACTTGGATCGCGAAGGCGAGGCCATTTCCTGGCACATCAGCGAGATCCTGAAAGAGCGCGGCCTGCTCGACGGCAAGGACGTCCAGCGCGTGGTCTTCAGCGAAATCACGCCGAAGGCGATCAAGGAGGCCGTCGCCAACCCACGCAAGCTGTCGCACGACCTCGTCGACGCCCAGCAGGCGCGCCGCGCGCTCGACTACCTCGTCGGTTTCAACCTGTCGCCGGTGCTCTGGCGCAAGGTGCAGCGTGGCCTGTCCGCCGGTCGTGTGCAGTCGCCCGCGTTGCGCATGATCGTGGAGCGCGAGCTCGAGATCGAAGCCTTCAAGGCCCGCGAATACTGGACGATCCAGGCGGGTCTCGCACACCCCGAAGGCGCGTTCGACGCGCGCCTCGTCAGGCTCAACGGCAAGAAGTTCGAGCAGTTCGACCTGACGAACGAGGGCGATGCGATGGCCGCGCGCTCGGCGCTCGAAAAAGCCGCCGCCGGCAAGTTCACCGTGGGCGAGGTCACGAGCCGCGAGCGCAAGCGTCGTCCGGCGCCGCCGTTCACCACGTCCACGCTGCAGCAGGAGGCCGCGCGCAAGCTCGGCTTCTCGACCAGCCGCACGATGCGCGTGGCGCAGGGTCTTTACGAAGGTGTTTCC
>NZ_JBQCFT010000201.1:0-14414 GCF_051958795.1 Luteibacter sp.
CACCTCGAACGCACGGACGGCCTGGTCGCCAGGGGCGGTGACGAAGACGATCTCCGCCGGCAGCGGATCGCCCAGCGCCTGCAGGACGGCAAAGCCATCCATGCCGGGCATGCTGATGTCGAGGAAGACGATATCCGGGCGCTCGCGCTGGATGAGCGCCACGGCGGAGGGCCCGTCGGAAGCCTCGCCGACCCACAGGATGCCTTCGTGCTCAGCGAGGTAACGGCGCAGCTTGGCACGGGCCGGTGCTTCGTCATCGATGACTACGGCGCGCAGGGTCATGGCGTGGACGCCTCCCGGATTGGGAGCCACAACGTGACCACGGAGCCCTGCCCCGCAGGTTCCAGGCGCACGCCAGCCGCAGCACCGTACAGATGCTGCAGACGCGCCTGCACGTTGCCCAGGCCGATGCCGTGTCCGGGACGCACCGTCGTGCCCCCACCACCGTCGCGGACAGTCAGTACCGCGTGCTCGCCGTCGCGCCGCGCTTCGATGCGAACGTACCGCGCATCGCCGACGCCGCCGTGTTCGATGGCATTTTCAACGAGCGGCTGCAGCACGAGGAACGGCACCTGGATATCGGCCAGGCTTTCATCCGCATCCCTCCCGGCATCGAGGCCCGCGCCGAAGCGCGCGCGCTGGATGTCGAGGTACAGGTCCAGCAGGCGCCATTCTTCCCTCAACGCATGCTCCTGGCTGCCGGCGGCGAGCGTCGCGCGCAGCAGCTCGCCGACGCGCGCGAGCATTTCATCGGCGACGCGCGGCCGCTCGTACATGAGCTCGGACACAGCATTGAGCGTGTTGAATAGAAAGTGGGGATTGAGCTGGAGGCGCAGCGCTTCGAGGCGCGCCTCGGATAGCGCGGATTCGAGCTGGGCATTACGCAGTTCGCGCGCACGGCCTTCGCGGTAACGATCGAACAACCACACGCCGGCCACGATCACCGCATAGAAGAACAGCTGGGTGGGCATCTCCATGAGATAGCGCCACACGGTGACCGGATACGCGAGCCCCGGGTCGCCGGCGAGGCGGAACACGACCGCGCGCGACGCGATCATGAGCGTCGTCTGGGTCACGGACAGTGCTAGGAATAGCCCAGCATGGACAAGCAGCGTGCGCGGCATGCGACGCAGGGCGATGAACAGCAGCGGCAGGCACGCGCCAAAGGTCAGCGAGCCGGTGAGTTCTTCGATGAGTTTCGGCGCGAACGGGCTCGAATACCCGTTGGCCACGTCGATCAGGAAACGGTTGGTGGCCCGGAGCAACCCGATGGCCACCAGCAACGCGATCCACAGCCACAGCGCATGGCGCCGCCACGCGGGTGGAACCGCCCTGCCCTCGCCAACCGCCATGCCCTTTCCCCGCCGACACTCCGCCGGCTCTTATACCAGAGCCGGCGGGTGGCACGATGGGGTCAGGCCGCGCGGCGCGGCAGCACCCAGTCGGGGCGGATGAAGTGGCAGGTGTAACCGCTGGGGTACTTCTCCAGGTAATCCTGGTGCTCCGGCTCCGCCTCCCAGAACGGGCCAGCCGGGCTCAGCTCGGTGACCACCTTGCCAGGCCACAGGCCGGAGGCGTTCACGTCGGCGATAGTGTCCTCGGCGACCGCCTTCTGCTCGTCATCCAGGTAGAAGATGGCCGAACGGTAGCTGGTGCCGCGGTCGTTGCCCTGGCGATTGACGGTGGTCGGGTCGTGGATCTGGAAGAAGAACTCCAGGATCTTCCGGTAGCTGATCTTCGCCGGATCGAACTCGATCTCGATCGCCTCGGCATGCGTGCCGTGGTTGCGATAGGTCGCGTTCGGCACGTCGCCACCGGAGTAGCCCACGCGCGTGCTGATGACGCCGGTCTGCTTGCGAATCAGGTCCTGCATGCCCCAGAAGCAACCGCCGGCGAGAATGGCTTTCGATGTCATGCGGCACCTCCATTGGCATTCGTGAACAGCCTGGCGTAATCGCCATAGCCTTCCTTCTCCAGGTCGGCGACCGGGATGAACCGCAGCGATGCGGAATTGATGCAGTAGCGCAGGCCGCCGCGATCGCGCGGACCATCCGGGAAGACATGGCCCAGGTGGCTGTCGCCGTGGGTCGAGCGCACTTCCGTGCGGACCATGCCGTGGCTCGCATCGTGCTTCTCCACGACGTGCTCGTTCTCGAGCGGCTGGGTGAAGCTGGGCCAGCCACAACCGCTGTCGAACTTGTCGAGCGACGAGAACAACGGCTCGCCGGAGACGATATCGACGTAGATGCCCGGTTCCTTGCTTTCGTGGAAGGCGTTATGGAACGGCCGCTCGGTGCCGCTCTGCTGGGTCACCCGGAACTGCTCCGGGCTGAGACGGGCGAGGGCCTCGGGGGTCTTGCGGTAGTCGGACATGGGGAGCCTCCTGGGGATGATCGGCGCCGCGGTCGCCCGCTTCGCCGCTCCCCACATAATGCGGGCGAGCGGCGTGGATGCAATGCCCCGGGAGGGTGAAGGGCCGCTCAGGCGGCGAGGTCTTCCACCCACTGGTGACCGGCCTGGGCCAGCAACGCGCGCGCCGATTCCGGCCCCCAGGTGCCCGCTTCATACGCATCCGGGCCGCTGGCCGCATCGCTCCAGCCCTGCAGGATCGGGGTCACCCACTGCCAGGCGGCTTCGGTCTCATCCTTGCGGACGAACAGGGCCGGGCTGCCCTTCACGGCATCCAGCATCAGGCCCTCGTACGAGTCGCGGAACCGCACGCGGCCCGGCTCGCCCAGCTTCGACAGTGCATCGACTTCGTCCAGGCCGAATGCATTACCCGGCTGCTTCACGAACAGCGGCAGGATCACGCTCTCGTTGGGCTGCACCCGGATCACCAGGCGGCTACCCGGGCGTGCTTCGCCGAAGAGGCCAGGCTCGCCGGCGCGGAACTGGATGACCACCTCCGTCAGCTTCTCCGGCATGCGCTTGCCCGAGCGCAGGTAGAACGGCACGCCCTGCCAGCGCGGGGTATCGATCTCCGCCTTCAACGCCACGAACGTCTCGGTCTTGCTCGGCACCGCATCGGGCAGTTCATCGCGGTACGCCGGCACGCTCTGTCCGGCCGAGGTGCCGCCGACGTACTGGCCGCGCGCCACGTTGGCCGCGAGGTTATGCCGGTCGAGCGGCTTCAGCGACGTGAGCACGCGCACCTTCTCGTCGCGGAGCGCGTCGGCATCCAGCGACGACGGGCGCTCCATGGCGACAACGGTGAGCACCTGCAGCAGGTGGTTCTGGATCATGTCGCGCAGGGCGCCAGAGCCATCGTAATAGCCACCGCGACCCTCGAGGCCAACGGTCTCCGCGGCGGTGATCTGCACGTATTCGATGGATTCGTGGTCCCACATGCGCTCGAGCATCGGGTTCGCGAAGCGCAGCGCGATGATGTTCTGCACCGCCTCCTTGCCGAGGTAGTGATCGATGCGGTAGATGCTGTTTTCCGGGAAGTGCTGGCCCACGCCCTCGTTGACCTTGCGTGCGGTCTCGAGATCCGTGCCGATGGGCTTTTCCAGGACGATGCGCGAGTGCGCCGTGCGCAGGCCCTTCTGGTCGATGTTCGCCGCGATCGCGCCATAGAGGTCGGGCGCCGTCGCCAGGTAGAACACGCGGACCCGCGCCGGATCATTGCTGGCCAGCTTCGCCGCCAGGCTCGCCCAGTCGCCGTTCGCGTCCGCACCGTTGAGGCTCACGTAGTGGACCAGGTGCAGGAATCGCTCCACCGTCGCGTCAACCAGCTCGTCGCCGCGGATGAACTCGCGCAGCGCCTTCAGCGCTCGCTCGCGATACGCGGCATCATCCAGCGGCGAACGCGCCGTACCGATGATCCGCGCATCCGCCGGCACCTGGCCTTCCGCGAACCGGCGGTACAACGCCGGCAGCAGCTTGCGCATGGTGAGGTCGCCGGTGGCGCCGAAAATGACGTAATCGAAGGACGGAACGGGTTCGAGCGGGCTTGAAGTGGTCATGACCTGGTATCCGAGGCAAGGGATGGCGGCGGACACACCGTCACCGATGCCATGCTGGATAAGGGGCCTTGGGCTGGATTCAAGGGGTTGAATCGATCTAAATCGTTACCCCGGCGGCACAACACCTTTGCCCCGCCCTACAGGTCGAGGCTGTAGAGCTCCGGGTGGAGGAACGGGGCCATCGCCAGCGCCATGGCCTGGGCGTAAGCGTCCTCGCGGGTGACATGGCCGTTGGTGACGAGGCCGATCGCTCCACCCTGCTGCTTGATGTTGACCGTACCGAACAGCCGGTCCATCACATCGCCAAGTTCATCGCCCTCCAGCAGGGCCTCATACACGGCCGGCGGGAGCGGCAGCCACGCGCTCCGCCCTACGGAGACGACATCGCCGTGGCCAATGGCGACGACGCCGAAGGTGCCCGGGCCGTCTTCCGTGACATCGACCCCACCCTCCAGCGCGACGAAGAAATCGGCCTCGCCGTGCTGGCGGCAGTAGTTCATCCGGTTGAGCGCGCCCTCGCGGGTCTCCGCCGCCGTCATCGGCTGGTCGGGGACGCCGGAGGGAGCATGCATGCCGGTGCATTCGACCAGGCGCCCCGGGAAAAGCGGCGCCAGGCCACGCTGGACCGCGGCCACCTTGATCGGGTTACGCGAGCCGACCAGCACGCGGATGGGTTCGTGCGCCATGGCTTAGCCCAATGCCTTGTCGACCATGGCCTGGGCTTCCTCGAGCACGCGGGCCAGGTGGTCCTTGCCGCGGAAGCTTTCGCCGTAGACCTTGTAGATGTCTTCGGTGCCCGACGGCCGCGCCGCGAACCAGCCCTGCGCCGAACTCACCTTGATACCGCCGATGGGCTGGCCATCGGCCTGATTGATGACCGTGGTGATCGGGTCGCCGGCGAGGGTCTTCGAGGTGACCTGCGCCGGATCGAGCCTGGACAGCTTCTGCTTCTGCGCGTGCGTGGCGGGCGCATCGATGCGCGAATTGGCGGGATCGCCCAGCTTGCCGGTGATCTCCTGGTACAGCTTGCCAGGGTCGCCACCGGTGCGCGCGGTCATTTCGCCGGCCAGCAGCGCAGCGAGGATGCCATCCTTATCGGTCGACCAGGCGGAGGCATCCTTCGCCAGGAACGATGCACCCGCGCTTTCCTCGCAACCGAAACCGACGCTGCCATCGAACAGGCCCGGCACGAAATACTTGAAGCCGACGGGCACTTCGAGCAGCGGGCGCTTCAGGTGCGCGGCGATGCGGTCGAGCAGACCCGTGCTGACCGCGGTCTTGCCAACGGCCGCGTCCGCACGCCAGCCGGGACGGTTCTGGAACAGGTACCACGCCGCTGCCGCGAGGTAGTGGTTCGCGGGCATGAGGCCGACGCTGGGTGCGACGACGCCGTGGCGATCGTGGTCGGTATCGCAGGCGAAGGCGACGTCGAACTTGTCCTTGAGGTGGATCAGGCGCTGCATGGCGTACGACGACGATGGGTCCATGCGGACCTTGCCGTCCCAGTCCAGCGACATGAACGCAAAGGTCTTGTCGACTGCCTCGCTCACCACCGTGAGGTTCAGGCCATAGCGCTCGCCGATCGCGCTCCAGTAATGCACGCCGGCACCGCCCAGCGGATCCACACCCATGCGCACGCCGTTGGCGCGAATGATCTCAAGATCAAGCGCGTCGCCGAGGTCGCCGACGTAGCGCTGCAGGAAATCGAACGCGTGCGTGGTCGAGGCCTTCGCGGCCTGCGCGTAGGGCACGCGGCGCACTTCGCGCAGGCCACCCTCGATCAGCGCGTTGGCGCGGTCCGCGATCCACTTCGTCGCATCCGTATCCGCGGGGCCGCCATGCGGCGGGTTGTACTTGATGCCGCCGTTGTCCGGCGGGTTATGCGACGGCGTGATGACGATGCCATCGGCCTTGCCTGCCTCGCTCCCCCGGTTGTGCACCAGGATGGCGTGCGACACGGCAGGTGTCGGCGTGTACTCGCCGCCTGCCGAGACCATGGTCTCGACGCCGTTACCCGCCAGTACCTCCAGCGTGCTTTCGAACGCCGGCTGCGACAGCGCGTGGGTATCGATGCCGACGTAGACCGGGCCATCGACGCCCGCCTTCTTCCGGTACTCGCAGATCGCCTGGACCACGGCGAGGACATGCGCCTCGTTGAACGAGCGCTCGAACGATGAGCCACGATGGCCGGAGGTGCCGAAGACGACGCGCTGCTCGGGAACCGAGGGATCCGGTTTCAGGTCCGCATAGGCGGCCACGAGCGCCGACAGATCGACGAGCTTGCTCTCGGTAGCGGGCTTTCCCGCGAGGGGGCTGATCTTGGCACTCACCGATGAATCTCCTTGCTACGGGAGCCGCGGGGGCCCCGGGGTCGGGCATTGTAGGCACGGCGCGTGCCTGGGGTTGTCAAGCAGGCGTGCACGTTGCCGCGCCCGCCAGCTGGCAAGGATCGCGTAGTTTTGAGAATTCTTCTATGTCCCCGGCCGCATTCGCTGGCTATCGTGGCAGCGTCCGTTCAGCAGTCACAGGCGCAGCCGTTCGATGTACTCAAAAACCTCGTTATCGTTCGCCAGGCGCAGCTTGCGCATGGCATTGGTCTTCTGCTGGCTGACGGTGGACAGGCCGCGGCCGGTGGCCCGCGCGATATCGGTGACGCCGTGGCCGGCGGCAAACAGGCGCAGGATCTCGAGTTCGCGCGGCGACAGGTCCGCCAGGGTACCGCTACGGTCGACCACGGTCCCCTGCTCCACGCCCAGCACGGCCTGCACGGAGGCGCCGAGGTACACATGATGGGCCACGATCTCACGCAGCGCCTCGGGGATATCCCGCGCGTCGCCCGATTTGCCGATGAGCCCCAACACACCCATCGAGAGGATCTCGCGGTACAACGCGGGATTGGCGATGGTGGTGATCACCATCACCGGGAGACGCGGATAACGCGAGCGCACGGCCTGCAGCATCGCAAGGCCATCGCGATCGGATCCCGGCATGCTGAAATCCGTGATCAGCGCATCGCATGCGGTGGTTTCAAGGAGCTCGAGCAGCGCTTCGGGCGAATCCGCCTCGCCGGCGACCCGCGCGACGCCGTTACGGGCCAGGGCAAGTCCGATGCCCTTCAACACGACCGGATGGTCGTCGGCAATGATGACGCGATAGGCCATGAGTGATCCTTCGATGTGGCGCTGTCCATGTGGCCGCGTTGCCATGCCTGTGCTCCGCGGGGCGCTGAGTTGAGCACATCACGCATGGGGATGCCAGCACGCTGGTGGCGCACGACCGTGGATCGCTGGCTTGATGCACGCGCCGCGCGCGCCGCACGCATCACACATGCCGCCGGTTTGCCTGACCTGCTCGAACGCCTTGGGCAGCGCTATCGCGGGCGCGCACAGCGACGCGGCCTGCAACTCGCGCTGGAGATCGACCCCACGCTCGGTCCCGATCTGGTCGGACCCATCCGCGGCCTGGGCGACATGCTGCAGCCGCTCATGGAACTCGCCATCGACCACCCGGCGAGCGATGTGGTGACGCTCGCGATCGATGTCGTGCGTGACGAGCCCGGAAGGCAGGTGGCGCACTTCAGCATGATCCTGAAGCCGTCCGACGCCGCCGCAACGGATTCGTTCGCCTCGGTCATCGACGCGATCAGGCGACGGCTGGACACCCTGGGCGGTGCGCTGGCCATCGAGACGGCCGATGTGTTCCGCATTGCCATCGAACTGGGCTTCATCGTGCCGCCCGCCGCACCCCATGTGGATGTCGTCGCCCTGCGCACGATGCTGGGCAGCGACGCGGCGATGCGCGAGGTCATCGATGCGCTTCGTGAAGCCCTCGCCGCGGACGTCGGCGACCTCGAGGGCGCATTGGCCCGGGCGGACGCGCATGCGGTCCGGCAATGGCTGCACCGCGTTTCCGGTGCACTCGGCATGGCCGAAGCCACCGGGCTTTCCGCCATGGGCATCCGGCTCGAACAGGATCTGGCGGTACGCCCGCTGGACGACATGGCACTGGGCATCCGCCGCTTCGCCATGGATGCGACCCGGGCACTGGCCTGGTTGCGTGAAGGCCGCGGCCACGAACCGCTGATATAGTGAAGCGGATGACACTCACCGATGCGTACGATGCCGCGCCCGACGCTCTGCGAACGTTCGTAGACGCGCATCCGCGCCTGTTCGTCCTGACCGGCGCCGGCATCAGCACCGATTCCGGTATCCCCGACTACCGCGACGGCCAGGGCGCGTGGAAGCGCAGCCCGCCGATGACCTTGCAGCTCTTCATGAGTGGCGAACCAGCCCGCGCACGCTACTGGGCGCGCGGCATGATCGGCTGGCGGCACTTCGGCGCCGTGCAGCCGAACATCGCCCACCATGCACTCGCCAACCTGGAGCGACAGGGTCGCATTGAGCTCCTGCTCACGCAGAACGTCGATGGCCTGCACGAGGCCGCCGGCAGCGTGAACGTGGTGGACCTGCATGGCCGCATGGATCGCGTCCGCTGCATGCAATGCGGTGACATCACCCGCCGCGACGCCATGCAGCGCCGCCTGGAGGAAGCGAATCCGGCGTGGCTCGAGCTCCAGGCCACGGTTGCGCCGGACGGCGATGCGGACCTCGATAACGTGGATTTCTCACGATTCGTCGTGCCGCCGTGCACGGTGTGCGGCGGGATCCTCAAGCCTGACGTGGTGTTCTTCGGCGAGAACGTGCCCCGCGCCCGGGTGGATACCGCATGGGCCCACCTTGCCCGCGCCGATGCCATGCTCGTCATCGGCTCGTCGCTGATGGTCTTTTCCGGTTATCGCTTCGTTCTGGAAGCGTCGCGCAAGGGCCTGCCCATCGCGTCGGTCAACCTCGGCGTGACGCGCGCCGACGCCCTGTTGACCCTGCCCATTCCCTTGCCCGTGGCGGAAGCCCTGCGACCGTTCGCCTAGCGGCGCGACCGGAAGAACTGGCGCAGCATGTCGCCGGCAGCGTCGGCTTCGAGCCCCCCGGCAACCACGACCTTGTGGTTATGACGATCCGATATGAGCGTGTCGAAGACGCTGCCGGCCGCACCGGTTTTCGGATCGGTCGCGCCGTAGACCACCCGGCCCACGCGCGCATGGACCATCGCCATCGCGCACATGGCGCAGGGCTCCAGGGTGACGTACAGGGTCGCACCCGGGAAACGATAGTTACCCAGCGCTTCGCCTGCGGCACGCAAGGCCTGGATCTCGGCGTGCGCGGTGGGGTCGTTCAGGGTGATGTTGCGGTTCCAGCCCAGGCCCACGGCCTTGCCTTCCACCACGAGGACGGCGCCGACGGGGACCTCGCCCTCAGCGTCCCGCGCATGCGCCGCCAGCTCGAGCGCGCGCGCCATCCACGCGCGGTCTTCATCGCTGAACGGAGGAGCGGCATCGGGGATGAGCGGGCTGTTCAAGGAGTACTCCAGGGCAAGCCGCGCATTCTAGCCGGTCGCGCCACGCAGCACCGCCGCAAGGCGTTCCACCAGGTGATCCGCTTGCTCCGGGTCGGCGTTGGTCACGCCGAGCAGGAGTCCCGCACGCTTCTCCGGCCCGGCAAACCATGGCGATAGCGGCACCGGCGCCAGTTCGGCGGCATGCGCGGCCCTGGCGAGCGCGACGTCGTTGCTGCCCGCGGGTAGTGGCACGCACAGCGAGAGGCCACCGCCCTCCCAGGCCAACCCCGCGCGGGTGAGCGCCGCGGCCACTGCGTCGCGCCGGCTGGCGTACGCGCGCTTCATCCGGCGGAGGTGGCGCAGGTAGTGGCCCTGCTGGATGAAGGCAGCGACCGCGTGCTGCATGACCGGTGGGGGCGCGGGCTCCAGCGTGCCGACCACCTCGTGGAGCGCAGCGGTCAGTGCCGCCGGCACGACCAGGTAGCCCATGCGCAGGCCCGGTGCGATGGTCTTGCTGAAGGTGCCGATATGGATCACGCGGTGCTTGTCCATCGATGCGAGCGCGGGAGCCGCGCGCCGGGTGAGCTGCAGTTCACCGAGATAGTCGTCCTCGATGATCCAGCGCTCGCCACCGTGCGCCCATTCAAGCAGTGCGAGGCGCCGCTCCAGTGACATGGCCGCGCCGGTGGGTGCCTGCTGGCCGGGCGTGACGAGGGCGATAGCGGCATGCGGTGCGAGCGCCCTGCCCGCCGCGACGTCCATGCCTTCAGCGTCCACCGGCACCGGCACCGGCCGCACGCCGGCCCAGCCCAGCGCCGTGCGGGCGAACGGGTAACCCGGCTCCTCGAACCACGCATCGGCGCCCTGTACGCGCAGCACGCGGAGGATCGCACTGAGCGCGCCCGCATACCCGTGGGTGATGAACACCTGCGACGGATGGCAGGCCAGGCCACGCGCAACGGCGAGATAGCCCGCGATCCCGGCCCGGAGGTTCGGCTCGCCGCGCGGATCCGGGTAGTCCGCAGGGGCCGCGGCCGTCTCGCGCGCCGCCTGGCCAAGCAACCGCGACCAGAGCGCCGCGGGGAACAGGTCCGCCGACGGCACGCCTACCTGGAACGGCAGCGCGGAGGTGTGCCCGACCGGGTAACCACCGAAGGGGGCGCGCGTGCGGATGGGCTCCGGCTCCGGACGCGACGCCGGGACGCGCCGCGCGACGCGCGTACCGGCCGCCCCCGAAGGCACCACGAACTGGCCGTCGGCCAGTTCCTCATAGGCCATTCGGACGGTGCCCCGCGCGACGCCCAACTGGGCCGCCAGGTCGTTCCAGGACGGAAGGCGGGTACCGGGGGCGAGCCTGCCGTCGCGGATCGCATCGCGGATGCCATCCGCGATCTGCGCCGACAGCGACAGCCGCGCGCCGCGATCGATTCGTATGCCGAAGGAAGCGTCCATGCCGCCGATGGTACATCGCCGGAACGCATTCTTGGCTCTGGTGACTGACCCATGCCGGGCGCAGGCTATCCCCATCCCATAGCCACCTTCCTTCATTACCGGAGTCGCCACCATGAGCTCGCGCATCAACTACATGAAAGCCGCCCCCGACGCCGCCAAGGGCTTCCTGAACGTACACGGCTACCTGGCCCAGTGCGGCCTCGACAAGAACCTGATCGACCTCGTTTACCTGCGCGTGTCTCAGATCAACGGCTGCGCGTTCTGCATCGACATGCACTCGCAGGACCTGCACAAGCATGGCGTGCCGTTCGAGAAGCTGATCCTCACCTCCGCATGGCGCGAAGCCGGCGAGGTGTTCACCCCGCGCGAACAGGCTGCGCTGGCCTGGACCGAGTCGGTCGCGAACGTCGCCGAGACCGGCGTGCCCGACGAGGACTACGCAGCCGCGACGGCTGCTTTCAACGACAAGGAGCTCTCCGACCTGTCCGTCGCGATCGCCCTGATGAGCGCGTTCAACCGCCTTGGCGTCACCTTCCGCAACACCCCGGTCGCCGCCTCGCGGCTGGTCTGATCCGGCCCATGTGGGAGCGGGGGGGGGCCGCCGGGGGGGGTGCCCCGAGACCCCCACCCGCCCCGCCCCCGCCTGGGGCGCGGCCGGCGGGGTGGCGGGGCGTCTCCACCCCCTCCCGCCCCGCCGCCCCCCCCCCCCCCCAACCCCGCCCCGCTGATAGGACCTTGCGGTTAGGCCGTCTGTCCAATGGCACGGGCCGCAGGTTAGTACGACGCTTTTCCTCGCTGGCAGGGGTCATGTTTCGAGGGGAGCGTCACCATGGATCAGCGCGACAACGGCGAGCCGCATATCGTGTGGCCCCTGGACCCCGCGGGGTTCTCCACGCACCGGATCACCCGGCTGCGGCACAATTTCCATCGCCACGCGCTGTTCCAGTTACCGGAACTGGCCAATCTGGCGCGCGAGCTGATGCCGAAGGAGCAATGTCGGTTCGTGCGACCTGGCATGCAGCAGGACTCGGCATTCCGCCACGAGCCCAGACCGACCGATGGGCGTGACATCGACCAGGTCTTCGAGCGTATCCATGAAAGCGGTTCGTGGATCGCGCTGTACAACGTCGAGGCCGTGCCGCGTTACCGAGCCTTGCTGGAAGAAATCATCGACGGCCTGCGCCCGCTGATCGAGAAGGAACAGCCAGGCATCTTCAATGTCACCGGCTTCATCTTCATCTCGGCCCCGCCGTCGGTAACGCCATTCCATATCGATCGCGAGAATAACTTCTGGATGCAGCTGCACGGCCGCAAGACGCTGAGCGTCTGGGAGCCCGACGACCGCGACGCGGTGAGCGCGGCGCACGTCGAGGACTTCATCGTCAGCCATACCCTGCGCGATGTCAGGCTGAAGGATTCATCGCGCGCCACGAGCCACGATTTCGATAGCGGCCCGGGAGACGGCGTGTATTTCCCGACCACGGCGCCGCACATGACGCGATCCGACACCGACTGGGTCCATGGCGATGACGCCGTGTCGATCTCGATCGGCGTCACCTTCTACACGAGCCATACCGTGCGCAACGCGCGCGTGCATCAGTTCAACCGGGTATGCCGCAAGTACCTGGGCATGCATCCGGCTACGCCAGGCCACCATTACTGGCGCGACCGTTTCAAGGCACCGCTTGGATACATGCTGGGCGTGAGCCGCCAGTGGGCGTTGCGCGCCCTCACCTTCTACGGTGGACTCAAGGCCCACCACCGGCCGGAGGAAGGCTGGTGGGGCGAAAAGGCACCGCCGGGCTCTTACTGAGCCCGGTAGCGGAAGCAGGTACGGGCGTGGTCGTCGACGATGCCCACGGCCTGCATCCACGCATAGACGATGGTCGGGCCGACGAACTTGAAGCCTCGCTTCTTCATGTCTTTCGAGATGGTGGCGGAGAGCGGCGTCTGCGCGTGCACGGTCTTGCCATCGCCATGCAGCACCTTGCCGTTCGTGAACGACCAGCAGTAGTCGGCGAAGTCTTCGCCACGCGCCTTCATGTCGAGGTAGATCTTCGCACCCTGGATCGTCGCTTCGATCTTGGCCCGTGAGCGGATGATGCCCTCGTCGCCGAGGAGGCGCTCGATATCCTTCTCCGTGAAGCGGGCGACCTTCACTGGATCGAAGTTCTTGAACGCTTTCCGGAAGTTCTCGCGCTTGCGCAGGATCGTGATCCACGACAGGCCCGCCTGGAAGCCTTCCAGCATCAGCTGCTCCCAGAGCATGCGGCTGTCGTGCAGCGGCACGCCCCATTCGGTGTCGTGGTAATCGGCGTAGAGCGGGTCGCTGCCCGCCCAGACACAACGGATTTTGGTTTTCGTCACGGCGTGGCGCTGCCCATCTCGCGGAGTCGAGCCGTAGTTTCCACGAAGACGCCCGGATTGTTTAGAGCCCGCGAGAGCACCAGAGCACCCTGGATCCCGCCGACGATCTCCAGCGCGGCCTGCCGGGGTTCGGGCACACCGGCACCCTTCAGCGCCGCGGTAAGCACATCGATCCAGCGTGCGAAGTAGTCCCCGATGGCCGCCGCGAAGCGATCACGGGTTTCATCGAGCGCGAAGGCGCCGACCAGGCAAACGCGCGCGCCGCTATGGAAATATTCGTCCACGGCGCGCCACATGGTCGGGATGCCCTCGGCAGGCGGCATCGTGGCCAGCGGCGTGAACACGCGGTCTTCGAACCACGCATTCACTTCGCCTAGCACGGCAGCCGCCATATCCTCCTTCCCGCCCGGGAAGAAGTGATACAGGCTGCCTTTGCCCAGGCCGGTCTTCTCCGTAATCCGCGCCATGGATGCGCCGTCGAAGCCGAGCTCGCGGAAGGCTTCCGCGAGCAGCGGCAGGACATCGGCGCGTTCGTAAACGAGGCGCGGCATCAGAGGCCCAGGTCGGAAAGGCTCGGGTGGTCGTCCGGGCGGCGGCCGAGCGGCCAGAAGAACTTCCGGTCCGATTCCTTCATGGGCATGTCGTTGATGCAGGCGTAACGGTGATGCATCAGCCCGTCTTCGCCGAACTCCCAGTTCTCGTTGCCGTAGGAGCGGTACCAGTTGTTGCTGTCGTCGTGCCACTCATAGGCGAAGCGGACGCCGATGCGGTCACCAGTGAACGCCCAGAGTTCCTTGATGAGGCGGTAGTCGAGCTCCTTCGCCCACTTGCGGGTGAGGAACTCCACGATCTGCTCGCGGCCGTGGACGAACTCGGCGCGATTGCGCCATTCGCTATCCGGCGTATAGACCAGCGACACGCGGGCCGGGTCGCGGCTGTTCCAGCCGTCTTCGGCAAGGCGGACCTTCTGGACGGCGGTTTCGTGGGTGAACGGAGGAACGGGTGCGGCCATGATGCTATCTCCTGTACCGGGGAGATTGCACTGTACCAATCGGTACAATGGCTGGCAATCATACCAACGTATGCCGCCGGGCGACGTTGTGGGAGCGGGGGGGGGGGGGGGGGGGGGGGGGGGGGGGGCCCAAAGCGCCCGAGCCCGCCCCCCCCGCGGGCGGGGGGGGGACCACACGAGGCCCAGCACCCCCCCCCCCCCCAAACCCCGGCCCCGGCCACGCC
>NZ_JBQCFT010000202.1:0-16201 GCF_051958795.1 Luteibacter sp.
GGAGCGCGCTTGCGCGCGACGCTGCCGGCCTGCCGCCACCAGTCTTCGCTCCTGAGACCTGTTTCTGGCACCATCCTCCGGTTAACGACGCGCCGCGGCGCGCTGCCGGATCGCTAAAACCATGAATTTGCAAGCCAATTACGAACAGATCCCGCTCAAGGACTACGCCGAGCGCGCGTATCTCGACTACTCCATGTATGTGGTGCTGGACCGCGCCCTGCCGTTCATCGGCGACGGGCTGAAGCCGGTCCAGCGCCGCATCATCTACGCGATGAGCGAACTCAGCCTGGGCGCCCAGGCCAAGCCGAAGAAGTCCGCGCGCACCATCGGCGACGTGATCGGCAAGTTCCACCCCCACGGCGATTCGGCCTGCTACGAGGCCATGGTCCTGATGGCCCAGCCGTTCTCGTACCGCTACCCGCTGGTGGACGGCCACGGCAACTTCGGCTCGTCGGACGACCCGAAGAGCTTCGCGGCCATGCGCTACACCGAGTCGCGCCTGACGCCGATCGCCGAGGTGCTCCTTTCGGAGCTCGGCCACGGCACCACCGACTGGTCGCCGAACTTCGACGGCACGCTGGAAGAGCCCACCTGGCTCCCCGCCCGCGTGCCGCACGTGCTGCTGAATGGCTCCATGGGCATCGCCGTGGGCATGGCCACGGACATCCCGCCGCACAACCTGCGCGAGGTGGCCAGCGCCTGCATCCGCCTGCTGGACGACCCGGATGCCACCATCGCCGACCTCTGCGAACACGTGCAGGGTCCGGATTACCCGACGAAGGCCGAGATCATCACGCCGCGGCGCGAGCTGGCCGCGATGTACCAGACCGGTACCGGATCGGTGCGCGCCCGCGCCATCTACGAGCGTGACGACGGCAATATCGTCATCACCGCCCTGCCCCACCAGGTCTCGCCCTCCAAGATCCTCGAGCAGATCGCCGCGCAGATGCGCGCGAAGAAGCTGCCGATGATCGAAGACCTGCGCGACGAATCCGACCACGAGAACCCGATCCGCCTGGTCATCGTCCCGCGCTCCAACCGCGTCGATGTCGACGAGATGATGCAGCACCTCTTCGCCACCACCGACCTGGAGAAGAGCTTCCGCATCAACATGAACATGATCGGCCTGGATGGGCGGCCGCAGGTGAAGGATCTGAAGATGATCCTCACCGAATGGCTGCGCTTCCGCACCGATACGGTCACGCGCCGCCTGAACCATCGCCTGGGCCGCGTCGAGCGGCGCCTGCACATGCTCGAAGCGCTGCGCATCGCCTACCTCAACCTCGATGAAGTCATCCGCATCGTGCGCACCGAGGATGAGCCGAAGCCGGTGCTGATGAGCCGCTTCCGCCTCGACGATGAGCAGGCCGATTACATCCTCGAAACCAAGCTGCGCCAGCTGGCCCGCCTGGAAGAGATGAAGATCACCGAGGAGCGCGACAAGCTGGAAGAAGAGCGCGCGCGCATCAACGTGCTGCTGAAGTCGCCGGCCAAGCTGAAGGGCCTGATCAAGGAAGAACTGCGCGCCGACGCCGAGAAGTTCGGCGACGAGCGCCGCTCGCCGCTGATCGAACGAAGCGTCGCCCAGGCGCTGGACGAGAGCGCGCTGGTGGCCTCCGAGCCGGTGACCGTCGTGCTATCGCAGAAGGGTTGGGTGCGCGCCGGCAAGGGTCACGATGTCGACGGCGAGGCACTCTCGTACCGTGAAGGCGACAGCCTGGCGGCGATTGCACGTGCCCGCACGACCCAGCAGGTGGCCTTCATCGATTCGACCGGCCGCGCGTACGCCACCCCGGCGCATACGCTGCCGTCCGCTCGTGGCAACGGCGAGCCGCTCACCGGGCGGTTCAGCCCGCCGTCGGGCGCACGCTTCGACGCGGTGGTGGCGGCCGACAACGACACCCGCATCATCCTTGCCACCGACTTCGGCTACGGCTTCGTCACCCGCTTCGAAGCACTGACGGGGCGCCAGAAGGCCGGCAAGCAGATCATTTCGCTGAGCGATGGTGCCCGCGTGCTGAATCCGGCCATCACGCCGGATCCGTCCCGCGACCGCGTCGTGGTGGTCACCAGCGAAGGCCACCTGCTGATGTTCTCGGTGGCCGAGCTCCCGGAGCTCGACAAGGGCAAGGGCAACAAGCTCATCGAGATCCCCAAGGCCAAGCTCACCTCCGGCGAAGAACGCGTCGTTGGCGTCGCTGTCGTCACCGAAGGCAAGGGTGAAGTCACGATGTACGCGGGCGCCCGCAAGCTCACGCTGAAGTGGGCGGACCTCGTGGAGTACGGCGGCAACCGCGCTACCCGTGGCGGCGTGCTGCCACGCGGTCTTCGCCGCGTGGAGCGTATCGAAACCACCGGCTGACGCCGGTAGCACTGTAGGAGCCCACCCTGTGGGCGACGCCGCTCGCGACAGAGCCACAGGATCTTCAGCGTCGTCGCGAAGTAGGTCGCCCACAGGGTGGGCTCCTACGGTCAAGCCGCTGGCTAGAGCCGCGTGTAGTTCCAGGACACCATCCGGCCGTCCTTGTAGGGCATTACGCCGTGGAACGGCCGTGGGTCGCCATCGAAGACCAGCGGCAGGAAGTTCCTGTCGCCTTCCCACATCGGCAGCGTTTCCAGTTCATCTGCGCGCACCCATTCCAGCGTACCTTCCGGGTTTTCCGAAAGCGGCTCACCCTCGAACCGGGTGATCACGAAGATGAAACCGAGCCAATCCTCGCCGTTCTTGCCGAACCCCGGCCAGTTCAGCGTGCCGCGCAGGCTCATCTCGGTGCACTCGATGCCGGCTTCTTCGCGGATCTCGCGACGCATGCACGCGGCAATGTCCTCACCCGGCTCCATTTTTCCACCCAGCCCGTTGTACTTGCCCAGGTGCTGGTCGTCCTTGCGGGCGTTGCGGTGGATCATCAGCACGCGCTGGCCGTCGGGTGACAACACATAGCCGAGGGTAGCGACGATGGGTGTGTAGGGCATGGCGTTTGCGGCGTGGGGTAAACCCCGGAGTTTACGCCCTTGGCGGCCGCAGGGCCCGTTGGCGCGCCACCACCTTGCGCCAGCCCTTGCACCCGCCCCGCCCGCCCGGCGAACATCCACGGATGCCCCACCGCCGTATCCCCCGCATGGCCAGCCGCCTCTTCCTTCGTAGCCTCGCCCTCGCTGGCCTCGCCGGCCTGTTCATCGGCTGCGCCGCGCCCGCCGATGCGGTCGATGGCCGCGATGTCGTGTTCGATAGCCAGTCGTATTTCGTGACCACCGTCGATACACGGCGCGACGATATCGAGCTGTACTGGCGCAACCCCGACAACGACCAGCCGTTCGCGAGCATCGAGGCCCTGAAAACGTGGACCGCGGGCAAGGGCCGCCCATTGGCGTTCGCCACCAATGCGGGCATCTACGATCGCGATTTCCGCCCGCTCGGCCTGTACGTCGAAAACGGCAAGGCCCTGGTTCCGCTGAACCGGGCCCACGGTAACCCGCGTTCCGGCAACTTCTCGCTGCTGCCCAACGGTGTCTTCGCGATTTACGACGACGGCACGGCGGCGGTCAGCACCACGGAAGCGTTCGCTACGGCCGCGCGCAAACCGCGCTGGGCCACGCAATCCGGGCCGATGCTGGTCATCGACGGTGAGGTGAACACCCAGTTCGACAATGGCTCGGACAGCATGAAGTGGCGAAGCGGTGTCTGCGCGAAGAGCCCCAGCGAAGTCGTCTTCGTCGTGAGCCGCGCGCCAGTGAACTTCCACTCGTTCGCGCGCTTGTTCCGTGATGAGCTCGGTTGCCGCAACGCGCTGTTCCTCGATGGCACGATCTCCCAGGCATGGACCCCGGCGGGTGGTTACGCCGGCGCGCCTGCCTTCATGACCAAACCGTATGCCGGCATGGTCGCCGTCTTTCCCAAACGACGCGGATAGCCCATGCGCATCGCCCACCGCCTGCTGATCGGTTTCATTGTTCTGGTCGTGCTGGCGTTGGCGGCGGCGTATTTCGCCCTCTCCGGCAGTCTTGCGCGGCTGGATGGAAAACTTGCCCTGCAAGGACCATCAGTCCCGGTCACCCTGGAGCGCGATGCGCGCGGCACGCTTACCGTGCAGGCGGCCAACCGGCGTGATGCCGCCTGGGCACTCGGCTTCGCCCATGGCCAGGATCGCTTCTTCCAGATGGACCTGCTCCGCCGCGTGGCCGCGGGTGAACTGGCCGCGCTGGCCGGCGAACGGGCCGTGGGTCTCGACCTGAACCACCGCGTGCACCGCATGCGTGCGGTGGTCGAGGCCGCCTATGAGTTCCTCCCGAACGACCAGCGCGAGGTCATCGACGCGTACCGGGACGGCGTCAACGCCGGGCTCGGGCAACTGCGCGTGCGGCCATGGGAATACCTCCTGCTGCGCCAGGCACCGAAGCCCTGGAAAAGCGAAGACACCTTGCTCGCGCTGGGCGCGATGTACTTCGACCTGAATGAAAATGGCACCAACGGACGCGAACTCGGCATCGCGCGACTGCGCGCCGTGCTGCCTGCGTCACTGGTGGATGCGCTCGTCGCGCCCGACCCGACATGGGAAGCACCGCTGGACGGTTCGCGCTCGCCTGACATCGTGCTCCCGGGCCCCGATGTATTTGACCTGCGGGGGCAGGAAAAGCTCGCGGGGCACGCCACTATCCCGGCCAGCGAAGCCATGCCTGGAAGCAACAGCTTCGCCGTCGGCGGCACGTTGACGGCGAACGGCGCCGCCATCGTGGCGACCGATATGCACCTTGGCCTGCGGGTTCCCAACATCTGGTTCCGCGCACGCATCCGCTTCCCCGATGCCTCGGCGCCCGGTGGCATGCGTGATCTCAACGGCGTAACGCTCCCCGGCACCCCGGCGCTTGTCGCGGGTTCCAACGGACAGGTGGCGTGGGGCTTCACGAACGGCTACGGCGACTGGATGGACTTTGTACGCGTCACCCGCGACAAGGCCGACCCCTCGCGATACACCACGCCGACGGGCAGCGCGGCAATCGCGGTGCACGACGAAGTCATCGAGGTGGCTGGCGGGGCGTCGCGCCACCTGAAGGTTGAGGACACGCCATGGGGACCGCTGGCCGCGACCGACACCGATGGCACGCCGCTGGCCCTGGCCTGGATTGCGCACCGGCCCGACGCGTTCAACCTGGGCATCATGGCGCTCGAACGCGCGACGGACACCGACGCCGCGCTGGCCGTGGCCTCGCGCGCCGGCATGCCCCCGCAAAACCTGCTGGTCGGCGACCGTGCCGGCCACATCGCGTGGACGATCATCGGCGACGCCATCCCGTTGCGCGAGCCCGGTGTGCCTGGCTGGCCCGGCTTCGCCGACGCGACCAGCTACCCGCGCGTGATCGACCCTGCGGATGGCCGTTTGTGGACTGCCAACAACCGGACGGTGGGCGGCCCCGCGCTGGCGCTCCTTGGCAACGGCGGCCATGACCTGGGCGCTCGCGCGCAGCAGATCCGCGACGACCTGCAAGCGCGCGAGCACTTCGTACCCGGCGACATGCTCTCGATCCAGCTGGATGACCGCGCGTTGTTCCTCTCACGCTGGAACGACCTGCTACAGGCAACCCTTTCCCGCACGCATGATGCTGCACTCGACCCCCTGCGCCAGGCCACGGCACGCTGGACGGGACACGCTGCCATCGACAGCGTCGACTATCGCGTCGTGCGCACGTTCCGCGAGCATGTGCACACCCTGGTCCTCGCGCCTTTCGCCGCCCGGGCTACAAAGCGCTTCCCGGACTTCACATGGCCGCGCGCCACGACAGCGGAAGGCGCTGTCTGGCAAATGCTGGTCCAGCGTCCACCCAACCTCCTCGACACCACGTGGGCATGCGGGGATGCACTCCTCGAGGCTGCCGCGCGGCAGACCGCCCAGGAGTTGGCCAGCGGCCCCGGTGGCATCGCCGCGCGGACGTGGGGCGAACAGAACACGTCGCACATCGAGCATGCGCTCTCCGGCGCCCTGCCCCATGCGCTGTCGCAGTTCGTGGATATGCCCGTCGAGCCGATGGCGGGCGACACCGATATGCCGCGGGTGCAGGCGCCGGCCTTCGGCGCCTCCGAGCGCTTCGCGATTTCGCCGGGGCACGAAGACGAGAGCTACCTGGAGATGCCGGGTGGCCAGAGCGGCCACCCGTTGTCACCTTTCCACGGCGCAGGCCACGAGGATTGGGTGCAGGGCCACCTTACGCCGCTGTTGCCCGGCCCCAGCCAGCACAGCCTGGTTATCAGCCCACGTTAGGCGAACTCCCTACCGCCACGGGAGGTGGATGGTGATGCCGTCCACCCAGGCGCCGCGCTCCTTCGGTGGAACCGCCGGGTCCTTGCCGCGCCTGTATTCCGAGCAATAGCCATCGGCACGGCACGCGTTCCAGCCCGCTTCGTACACCATGTGGTACTCGAAGTCCCGCCCTTCGTTGCCGGCGAGCGGGAGCTCCCAGACCATCTCGTGGTGCGGATTGAGGCTGGTCGCCAGCGGTGAGGCTTTCGCGAGGCTACCCGCGTGCTTGCGCGCATCGATCCAACGGAAGATGGCGGGCACATCGGGCAGCCACCAGGTGCTTCGGTAGAACACCGTGTCTGCATTGCTGCGCGTGTGCACGAGCGACAGTTCGACCTGCGACATTTTCGAGGTCGCGCGCATCAGGTTTACCCCGAAGGTAAACGAGGTTGAGATCTTGTCCTCGCTGAAGGATCTCGACATCTTGGCATCGCCCCCTACGCTGACCGTCTCGCCACTGGCCACGGTCACCAGACCATCCGCACTGTCCTCAGGGAGCAGCCGCTTGAGTACCGGCGCGACGGGGCAGTCCGGTGGGCGCCAGGCTTCGAGATCGTCGCAACGGAACACGAGTACGTTACCCACCTGCGGGAAGCTCGAATTCAACGGCCATGCCGTCACGAGCTCGCGCCCCTCGATGCGGCCCCATCCGGCATGGATCGCGACATCCATCAGGTTGTGCACCACCCCCGTGGCCGGGTCGTACCACGCATCGGTACCGTGGATCCGCGAGAAGCCGCCCGCGGCACCCTCGTTCAGGGTCTTCGTCCAGAAGAGGTAACGCGCGCTGCCTGCGGACGCGATGTCCTCGCTGCGGACCAGGGCCCACTCGGTGGCGATGGTGAGCCTTACGTCGTAGGGCTTGCCGAACGGCTCGATGGTGAACTGCGGTCGCGCGGCGAGGTGCAGCGACAAGGTGCCGTACTGGCACCAGCGGCGCACCGCGCGGCGGAAAGCCCGCCGCTCGAGCGGCGTCGGTTCATCCGCGCCAAACAGGGTGGTCGCGACCTGTTGGGCGAACGCGCGGCACACCTGCCCCGGCGACGCCGCGGGCACGCTGAACTCCACATGCCTCTGACGCGCGCGCACGGGCGCCTCGCGACGGTCACGTGCCGGCGACGCAGGAAGTACGTCCATGGCCCAGGGCCACGCGGCGAGCAGCAGGCGCCTCGATGCATCGTCGTCGGCATCGAATCCCGAAATGCCGAGGCCAGCACTGGGATCGAGCACGATGGTGTTCGTGGCTGGCCACGCCTGCGCGCCCTCCAGGCGTACTCGCGCGAGCTGGACAGGACGCCCGGCCAGCGCCACTGGCCTGCCTTCATCGAGCCAGCCGAGCACATCGCGCCGGATGACCTCGGGATCGTCGTCGTCACCTACGGTGATCACGACGGGCACGGGCGCAACGGCCTCCGCCGCATCGGCGAATGGCGACATGACAACGCACGCGGACAGCAGCCAGGGGAATGATCGGCGCATGGGAGATCCTTGCGAGAACGAGTCCGACAGGGTCTCGTTCTCGCAGCCCAACCACCATGCAGGTCGTCCACCGGGCCGCGTCAGCACGCGGCGTGGCGTCAGGTCAGCATGCGCCTACAGATTTCCTCGTACAGCGCGGGAAGCTTTTCGAGGTCCGCGATCGACACGCACTCATCCACCTTGTGGATCGTCGCGTTCACCGGCCCCAGCTCGATGACCTCAGCCCCCATCGGCGCGATGAAACGCCCATCGCTGGTGCCGCCACCGGTGCTCTGTTCCGGATCGATGCCGCACAACTCGCGGCAGACATCGGCGACAACATCGCGCAAGCGGCCGCCTGGCGTCGCCAGGAACGGCTGCCCCGAGAGGTGCCATTGCGCAGCGTAATCGACGCCGTGCGCCTGCAGGATCGCCTCGGCGCGAGCACGCAGCCCATCCGCCGTGCTCGCGGTGGAAAACCGCCAGTTCACCAGGGCGACAAGTTCGCCAGGGATCACGTTGTTCGCACCGGTGCCAGCGTTGATGTTCGACACCTGGAAGGACGTCGGCGGGAAGTCGGCGTTGCCTTCGTCCCAGCGCTCGGCGGCGAGCGCAGCCAATGCCGGGGCGAACGCATGGATGGGATTCTTCGCTTTCTCCGGGTAGGCCACGTGGCCCTGGATGCCGTTCACGGTCAGCGTGAGCGACAGCGAGCCACGGCGGCCGACGCGGATCAGGTCACCGAGTTGCGCCTTCGCCGACGGCTCGCCCACCACGCAGTAGTCGATGCGCTGGCCGGTCTGGTTGAAGTGATCGACCACCTCGCGAACACCGTGTAGTGCCACGCCTTCCTCGTCGCTTGTGAGCAACAGGCCCACGGTACCCGTGTGATCCGGATGTGCGGCAACGAAATGCTCGAGGGCGACGACCATCGCCGCCACCGAGCCCTTCATGTCGGCGGCGCCGCGGCCGTAAAGCAACCCGCCACGCTCCGTCGGCTCAAACGGCGGCGTGGCCCAGTGCTCCTCGGGTCCGCTCGGGACGACATCGGTATGCCCGAGGAACGCCAGCACCGGCCCACCCGTGCCATGGGTTGCCCAGAGGTTGTCGACGTCGCCGAAGCGCAGGTGCTCGATGCGGAAGCCGACCTGCGCGAGCCGGTCGGCGATCAGCGGAAGACAACCGGCATCCTCCGGCGTGACGGAACGGCGGGCGATAAGGTCGCGGGTGAGTTCGAGGACCGGCGACATCAGATGGCGAAGCGCTTCTTGAAGGCGTTATCGGTAAACCCGACGCTGACCTCATCGCCCGTGACCACGACCGGGCGCTTGACCAGCGCCGGGTACTCCTTGAGCAACAGCGTCCACTCGGGATCGGAGCGCGGATCCTTGCGCTGCGGCAGCAAGGTGCGCCAGGTGGTCGACGCCTTGTTGACCAGCTTTTCCCAGCCACCCAGCTGCTCCGACCACGCTTTCAGCGTGGCCGCGGGCACCGGGTTCGCACGGTAGTCGACGAATGTGTACGCGACACCGAAGCGATCGAGCCAGTTACGTGCCTTCTTGCAGGTATCGCAGGTCGGCAGGCCATACACCGTGGTGGTCATCGCTTCACTCACCGCTACGCAGCAGTTCGTTGATGCCGGTCTTCGAGCGGGTCTTCTCATCCACCTGCTTCACGATGATCGCGGCATACAGGCTGTGCGAACCATCCTTCGCCGGGAGGCTGCCGGCCACCACCACGCTGCCAGCCGGCACGCGGCCGTAGCTGATCTCGCCGGTGGCGCGGTTGTAGATGCGGGTGGACTGGCCAAGGAACACACCCATGCCGATCACCGAGCCCTTCTCCACGATCACGCCCTCGACCACTTCCGAACGCGCGCCGATGAAGCAGTTGTCCTCGATGATGGTCGGGTTGGCCTGCAGCGGCTCGAGCACGCCGCCGATGCCCACGCCGCCGGAGAGGTGCACGCCCGCACCGATCTGCGCGCACGAGCCCACGGTGGCCCACGTATCGACCATGGTGCCGGCGCCGACGTAGGCACCGATGTTCGTGTAGCTCGGCATCAGCACGGCGTCCTTCGCGATGTGCGCGCCGCGGCGCACGAGCGCGCCGGGGACGACGCGCGCGCCAAGGTTGGCGTATTCCGTGGTATCGCCTTCGGTGAAGCGCAGCGGCACCTTGTCGAACGCGCTGGACGGACCACCGTCCATCACGCGATTACCGTTCATGCGGAAATAAAGCAGTACCGCCTTTTTCAGCCATGCGTGCACCACCCAGCCGCCCTTGCCATCGGGCTCGGCCACGCGGCGCTCGCCGGATTCCAGCAGGTCGAGCACCTGGTCGACGGCGACGCGCAGGCCGCTATCGCCTTCGATTTCGTTCTGGGTCAGGTCGGCGCGCCGTTCGAAGGCGCTCTCGATCACGGATTCAAGCGTTTGCATTTGCATCAACAGGGGTCCTGGGGGTTTCGAGACCGATATGCCGGGTCAGGCACTCGCGCAGGATCTCCTGGCGCGCGGGCGAGAGGGCGGCGTTGTTTCGGTCGGTGAGCTGGAAGAAATCTTCGACGCGTTCGCCGAACGTGGCGATACGCGCATCATGCACGCGCACCTCCGCTTCGGCCAGCGCCTGCGACACGGCGGCCAGCAGGCCGGGGCGATCCGTGCACACCAGGGCGAGCTGCGTACGCTCGCCCACGGGGTTGAACGTAACCCGTGGCGCCATCTGGAAATGCCGAAGGTGTCGCGAAATGCCACGCTTGGGCGCGCTATGGCCTTCCGGATGATCGAGCGCGCGCATCAGGCGCAGGCGCAGCTCTTCGGCGCGCTGCAGCGACGCCGGTGCCTGGGTCTCGGACTCCAGAAGAAGGAACGTATCCAGCGCCATGCCCGTATTCGACACCAGGATGCGCGCCTCCACGACGGAGAAGCGCAGCCGATCCAGCACGGCCGTGACGGTAGCGAAGAGGCCGTCGCGGTCCGGCGTATAGACGAATAGCTCCGTGCTGCCACGCACCGAGAACGGATGCACCTCGACCAGCGGGGTGACGCCGCCCGCGCGAAGGATGGCCGCGGTCTGCCACGCGATCTGCTCGGCACGATGGCGCAGGAAGCTCAGGTCGGGAAAGTCGGCCCACACCTTCGCGATGTCATCCGCGGCAAAGCGCTCCGCGACCAGCATGCCCAGCGCGCGCTCCCTGCATTCGCGCACGCGCGAGCCGGCCAGCGTGGCGTGGCTGATATCGCTGCGCAGGGCGAAGCGGGTGGCGGTGTACAGGTCGGCCAGCAGGCGGTCCTTCCACGCGTTCCACAGTTTCGGGCTGGTGCCGATGATGTCGGCGATGGTCAGCAGGTAGAGGTGGTCGAGGTGTTCCCAGTCGCCCACTACCGAAGCGAAGCGATGCACCACGTCCGGATCGGTGATGTCCTGGCGTTGCGCCGTGGTGCTCATGAGCAGGTGCTGGCGGACCAGCCATGCCACGAATTCGACCTGATCCTCGGGGAGGCGCAGCCGCCGGCAGAACGCGCGCGCATCTTCTTCGCCCAGCACCGAATGATCGCCACCGCGCCCCTTCGCGATGTCATGGAACAATGCGGCCAGCAGCATCAGTTCGGGCCGCTCGATATGCGGCCAGATTTCGCAACCGAGCGGGAACTCGCGGCGTGCGCCCGGATCGGCGAACCGCGCCACGTTGCGAAGGACGCGCAGGGTCTGCTCGTCAACCGTATAGACGTGGAACAGGTCGTACTGCATGCGGCCCACGACCTTGCCAAACGCAGGCAGGATCGCGGCGAGCAGGCCATGGCGGTTCATCCGCCACAGGGCATCCACGGCAGGCGCGCCGCGGCGCAGCAGCGCCAGGAACGCATCGAGCACGGCCTGGTCGTCGGCCAGGCCTTCGCCATGCTGGGACACCGCGTGCTGGATACGACGCATCGTTTCGGCGGTGAAGCCGCTGATGCCCGGCGCATCGAGGCGCGCGATGAAGATCTCGACCAGTGCCGCCGGCCGGCGCACGAACAGGTGCGGATTGCGCAGCGCGATGCGCGAGCCGTAGCGCAGGTAATCGGTACCGACCGGCTCGGGCTCCGCCGAAGGGTCGAGCATCTCCTCGAACCGCTCGACCAGCTGCGTTCCGGATCGCTCGATCTGGGTCGCGGCGCGGTAATAGCCCTGCATGAACTGCTCGACGCCCAGGTTCTTCGCGTGTTCGTCTTCGAAGCCGAGCCGCGAAGCCAGCGCGCGCTGGTAATCGAACAACAGGCGTTCTTCGGCCCGGCCCGCTTCGAGATGCAGTGCGTAGCGATAGCGCCGCAGGGTCTCTTCCGCGCGCGTCAGTTTCGCCGCTTCCACCGGCTCAAGCAGGCCCTCGGCGACCATGGCATCGAAATCCGGCGCATGCGCAAGGCGGCGCCCGAGCCAGCGCAACGCATCCAGCGTGCGCAGCCCGCCGGGGCCATCCTTCAGGTTGGGCTCGAGGTTTTGCGCCGTATCGTCGTAGCGGGCATGCCGGGCATCGCGCTCGGCAAGGCGCGCGGCGAGGTATTCGCGTGGCGGCCAGAGCGCCGGGTCATCGAGGATGCCGCGCAGGTCGTTGGAAAGGATCGGCCAGCCGGCCAGGCGGCGCGCGTCCAGCAGGCTGGTGAACACGCTCGCGTCGCGCGCGGCGAGCTCACGGCATTGCTCCACCGTACGCACCGCGTGGCCCGGCTTCAGGCCGATATCCCACAGGCAGGCGAAAAAGTTCTCGAGCGCGCGGTAGAGGGCCGGCGAGCTCTCGCCAACCATGGCCAGCAGGTCGACGTCGGAGCAGGGAAACAGCATGCCGCGGCCGAATCCGCCCACCGCGAACAGCGAGGCGGCGGCCATGTCGCCCAGGCACGCGCCCCACGTATGCACGACGACCTTCTCGACGACCTCGGCGCGACGCCGGGCCAGGGCCGAAGCGTCCTCCCCCTCGCCGAACGCGGTATTCAGGGCGCGATCTGCGTCACCCAGCAACTGGCGCAGCGAGCGCCGCGCCTCGGGCGATACACCGGAGCGGGGAACGACGGCGGGCAGGCGTGGAAGCGGGGGAAGCGTCACGTCGGGGGCCCTTGCGTTGGAAGGCGATCCCGCGCCACGCAGGCCGGGATCGCGAGGTGTATCAGGCGGCGTCCGGCCAGGGGGTGAGGATCTCGAAGCCGTCTTCCGTCACGGCTACGGTGTGCTCCCACTGGGCCGAGAGCGAGTGGTCCTTCGTGACCACCGTCCAGCCGTCGGGCAGCGACTTGGTGTGCGGCTTGCCGGCGTTGATCATGGGCTCGACCGTGAAGGTCATGCCAGGCTTGAGCTCCAGCCCGGTGCCCTGGCGCCCGTAATGCAGCACCTGGGGTTCATCGTGGTAGACCTTGCCGATACCGTGCCCGCAGTACTCGCGCACCACAGAGAAACCCGCCGCCTCGGCGTGCTTCTGGATCGCGGCGCCCACGTCGCCCAGGGTGGCGCCCGGCTTCACGGCCTGGATGCCCTTCATCATGGCCTCGTAGGGGGTCTCGACCAGGCGCTTCGCCAGCACGCTGGGCGTGCCCACGAAATACATGCGGCTGGTATCGCCGTGCCAGCCATCCTTGATGACCGTGACATCGATATTGATGATGTCGCCGTCCTTCAGGACCTTGGTGTCGGTGGGAATACCGTGGCAGATCACATGGTTGACCGAGGTACACACGGTCTTCGGGAAGCCCCGGTAGCCAACGTTGGCCGGGATGGCCTTCTGGACGTTCACGATGTGGTCGTGGGCCAGGCGGTCCAGTTCCTCGGTGGTGACGCCCGGCTTGACGTGGGGCACCAGCATGGCCAGCACTTCGGCGGCCAGGCGGCCGGCCTCGCGCATGGCCTGGATCTCTTCGGGGGTCTTCGGTACGACTGCCATGGGTCTCTCTCTTTTTCCTTTGCCCTCAGGGGGATGGGCCTGCCGTGTACGTGGCGGTGCCCCCGGCGGATTTCCAGCCCCATGCTTGCGGCGGGTGGGGCTGGAGGCTACAATTAGCGAGTTTTGCTGCCCGGCGAAGCCACTTTTACGTGGCCACGGGAGCGAAACGACACCGCGATTGTAACCGCACGGCGCCACCATTGGCCCGGCGTAAGGCAGTCGTTTTTAACGCCACACACGCATCGGCACCGTCTTCGGGGTGCCTTGCCCAATGGGCAGGGTCGAAGCCGGGGATGCGTGGAGGTCCCAACCCCCATAGAACCGCCCCGTGCGGTTCACCAGGAGTAATTCCATGGCACAAGTCACCATGCGCGAGATGCTGGAAGCCGGCGTCCATTTCGGCCACCAGACCCGTTACTGGAACCCCAAGATGGCTCCGTACATCTTCGGCGCCCGCGGCAAGATTCACATCATCAACCTCGAGAAGACCCTTCCGCTCTTCAACGACGCGATGAACTTCCTTTCGGGCCTGGCCCAGAAGGGCGGCACCATCCTGTTCGTCGGCACCAAGCGTTCGGCCCGCGAAGCCCTGGCTGAAGAAGCCGGCCGCGCCAACCAGCCGTTCGTCACCGCCCGCTGGCTCGGCGGCATGCTGACCAACTTCCGCACCGTGAAGCAGTCGGTTGCCCGCCTGAAGGAACTCGAAGCCGCCGAAACCGACGGTTCGTTCGATCGCCTGGTCAAGCACGAAGTGCTGGCCCGTCGCCGCGAGCGCGAGAAGCTGCAGAACTCGCTGGGTGGCATCAAGGACATGAACCGCCTGCCGGACGCGCTGTTCATCGTGGACATCGGCCACGAAGACATCGCCGTGCAGGAAGCCCGCAAGCTGGGCATCCCGGTCGTCGCCGTCGTCGATACCAACTACGACCCGGCCCTCGTCGACTACGCCATCCCGGGTAACGACGACGCCATCCGCGCCATCCAGCTCTACGCCCGCGCCGCCGCCGATTCGATCCTCGAAGGCAAGGCCGCCGCTCCGCAGCACGCCGCCCGTGGCGATGCCAACGAGTTCGTGGAAATGGACGAAGCCGGCAACCCGGTCGCCAAGGACGAAGCCCCGCGTGGCGAGCGTCGCAACGATCGCGCCCCGGCCAAGAAGGGTGCACCGCGTCGCGAAGGCGGCCGTGACGGTGGTCGTGGCCGCGCGTAAGCGCCCCACCCCGTAGCTCTTCCGTTTTACCCGCGCCGCGGCACCCTTGCCGCGGCGCAATCCAAAACTTTGAGGAATTACCATGGCTGAGATCACCGCAAGCCTCGTCAAGGATCTGCGTGAGCGTTCCGGCGTCGGCATGATGGAGTGCAAAAAGGCACTCGTCGAAAACAACGGCGATATCGAAGCGGCAATGGAAGCGCTGCGCAAGAGCGGCGCGGCCAAGGCTGACAAGAAGGCCGACCGCGTGGCCGCCGAAGGCCTCGTCGCCGTCGCCACCCAGGGTGGCAAGGGCGTCATGGTCGAAGTAAACAGCGAAACCGACTTCTCGCAGCGCAACCCGGACTTCATCCAGTTCACCAAGGATGTCGCCAACGTCGCCCTGTCGTCGGGCGCCAAGGACATCGACACGCTGAAGGCCGCCAAGCTCGGCGACTCCACCGTGGAAGATGCCGCCAAGGCCCTGACCCTCACCATCGGTGAGAAGTTCGACGTCCGCCGCATCGCCACGGTCGATACCGACGGCGTGCTGGGCGCCTACTCGCACGGCGGCCGCATCGGCGTGCTGGTGGCCCTGAAGGGCGGCTCGGAAGAGCTGGCCAAGAACATCGCCATGCACGTTGCCGCGATGAACCCGAAGTTCATCAAGGCGGAAGACGTCCCGGCCGATTTCCTCGAGAAGGAAAAGGAAATCGAGCTGTCGAAGATGACGGACAAGGAAAAGCAGAAGCCGGCCGAGATCCTCGAGAAGATCGTGTCGGGCAAGGTCAACAAGATCCTTGCCGACGTGACCCTCGTGGGCCAGGCCTACGTCATCGACACCGACATGACCGTCGCGGAAGCCCTGAAGAAGGGTGGCGCGGAAATCATCTCGGTCGAGCGCCTAGCCGTCGGCGAAGGCATCGAGAAGGTCGTTGACGACTTCGCTGCCGAAGTGATGAAGCAGGCGGGCCTGGCGTAAGCCACCCCACCTCGCTGACGAAAAAGCCCGGCTCCGGCCGGGCTTTTTTGTGCCTGCGATTCGAGACGGCTCGCCTTCGGCTTCGCGTTGCTCGGCTTACGCCATCGCGTCAGCGCTCGGACGTCTCTGGAAAGAGCCCTTGGCGCCCACCCTCGCTGCTCAGACAGTCCTCGTCGTTCGAAAAGGACGGCCGCTACGCGGCCCATGTACTTATTTGGCCTACGGCCGCGAACCGGCGGCCGGGCGGGGGTTTGAAACTCGCCATCCATGGCTCGATTTCAAACGGCCGGCCCTCCATGGCCGGCCCCCTGACGGGCTGTTCCCGCCCAGCCGCCTCGCCTGCGGAACTCGCCTCGAGGGTGGGC
>NZ_JBQCFT010000203.1:0-15142 GCF_051958795.1 Luteibacter sp.
ACCCAGACAGGGCTCCCTGGTGGAATCCAAGGCTAGCCATGTGTCGTTGACCCGCTGACGTCTTCGCAGACAGCTCCCTGCTGTACTCGGCGGCCATGGCCCGCTTGATGCCCTTGACCACCATCGCGAAGGGCGTACCGTCGTTCTCAAAGAGTTCCCCGACGTAGCAGACGCGAACGCCTGCCTTCCAGCACAGGAATTCGTAGTAGGCGGCCTCATCGGAGTTCTGGAATCGGCCCCAGCGGCTTACGTCCAGCACGAGGATGGCGGTGAAGCCGGGTGGGCCCTGGGAAATATCCCGTACAAGGGAAAGAAGCCCCGGCCGATGCTCGATGGTCAGCCCACTACGCCCGTCATCCCGGTAGGTCCGTACGATCGACATCCCGTGCGAGTTGGCGTAGCCAGTGATGGCCCGCGTCTGGTTCGTGATGGAGTACTGCTGCATATCCGTGGACATACGCATGTACGCAGCCACTGGTAACGGGCTTGGGACGGGCAGCACGACGCTTGCAGGACACATTGCGTGCTCCTGACAGCCAAGACGGGCCTAAACTAGGCTCATCTAGGCTTAATGTCGTGGACCTACGTGCCGTGAGTTATCTGACTAGTAAAAGGGCTCTCCTACGCCATGGTCAGTCCGCAGCTTTCTTCCTAGGCTTGTAGGGCCTCATCCTTGTCCCGGTGAGGTTCGGCAGGTGTGTGAGCACGGCCCCAGTTTTGACGACGGCTGCATGTTCGGTTCCATCCCATAGTGGCGACCGCTCAATCGCCGCGTAAAGCTCAGCCCGCCCGTAGAGCTTCCGGCCCATGAATCTCCTGGGTGACAGGCCAAGGGCCGAGTAATGCCCCTGAAACTGTCGGACGGAGACCCCGCAGTAGTGCGCTGCCTCTACCTCGGTCAGCCAGTCCTTGCCTGCGATGTTGAGTTCTTCGTCCACGCGCTACTCCTGCTGATATTTGTGAGTCGGGAGGCTACTCACGGAATGGCCCAGATTCGGCCTGTAGGGGGTGCGCCACAAGGCAACCACGGGTGACCCTGTAGGGTGGTAGCTGTCGGTGAGGTCGCCTTGTAGTAGGGCCCTCAGAGCCAGCCCATCACGCAGTGAGACGAGGTGGCATGGCGAACAGTGACGTCTAAAGTAGAGACATTTAGACATCGCTGTTCACTAAAGTAGCGAAAAGTAGTAATGGCAGATCAGCGACCAGAAGGTGGCGGAAACCCAAGCGAAACCCACGGAAAACCCAGATGGTTTCGCGACCGCCAGTGCGGTTGATTCACCAAGGCTCAGGGGTAGCTCAATCCCCTCCGGTTACGCGCGATCCATCGGGCCATTCCGAACTCGCCAGCGTCCTGAAGGCCGTGGACCAGCGAAATATGCTCACGATCGAATCGGCCCACGAGGTAGAACACAGCCTCCAGGCGGTACGACGCTTGGACCCGGTGCCCAACGCGAATCTCGTATCCGTGTTCATTGTAGAAGAGTGACCTTGTCTCACCGGTCACACGGTCGGGGCTAATCGGAACCTCAATCATGTTGCCTCCTGATGGAGGCCATCTAGAACACCCCCTTGGGTGGTCTTCGACCATACACCGGCCCTGTTATCAGGGTGTGACGGTAGCTCGATAGGTGCCGCTGATTACTGAGCCGGTCCGGCTTGCATCCATCATCGCTTGGGCGTGGGCATCATCGCGGGAAGGAAACACCGCAGTTGTCCCCGAAACGAGGGACGAGCCTTGGAACCCTGAATCGTCAATGGCGAGCTTCTGGCTCGCATACACTGCCCACCGTGCTCCCCAAGCCTCAGGCTGGCCTAGGGCTGGTGTCGTCTCGACGACCACCCAGTGGTCACCAACCTCTATCGGCTCTCGCATGCTTGACCCTTCACGTCATCAGTAGCGAGCATGCACGACGGTGCCGTCAGCAGCAATGGGCAATAGGCTCATAGAAGCGGGGCACCATCAGCCGCGTAGCTCTTACCCTATACCTACCCATACCCAGAACAGGTAGCCCTTGTAGTGGGGTATGTGTAGGAGGTTCTAGGGGGCATTGAACCCGATGGCCTTGATTAACTATCAAAGGAATCAAGCCGACTGAGAACAACGGGTATCAGTAAATTACTCGGAAATATCCGGTCGCTTGGATGTGCTCATTTCTTGGGCTTACCGCAAGGGGCGATCTGGGCCATTGCTACGCTGACGATCAGGCGATCCGTATAGCCCTTGAGATTAGCGGGGTCGTCCGTGTCGATCGCGACGATCCGCCGAATGATCCGCATGGGCGCAACTCCGTCCTGTGCGCAGATCTCCACGTCACCGATCTTCACCGGCGAGAGCATTCCGACGGTGGCCGAGACGCCCTTAACAAAAGCGATGCAGGTTGCCGCTTCCAGCAATCGGTCCACGTTATGCGGATCCTCGTCGCTAGCGGCGGTGTGGCAGCCCCGCAAGAACGCCTCCGTACTACCTAGCTCGGGTTGGACCGAGGGCTGGGTAGCCCCGAGGATGGCCGCCAGCGCCAGCCCGATCATTTCGCCACCGCATACTGTTTGAGCTTGTACTTGCCCCTGATGCTCGACTGGATGAATGCCACATCGAACGCCTGGGTGCCTGCGGGTTGCCCCTTAAAGCAGCGGACCATGAGCTTTGAATTGGGCTTCACGATAGGGAACACTCCACCTGTGGACATGGCTGTGTTCTCCCCATAGGCGGCCGTGTTGACAGTCATCGCCCCGGTGACCGCTGTCTCCGCCCCATTCAGGATGGCAAAATGGGCACAGCCTAGGGCCTCAGATTTGTCTGCCGCCCGGAGGATGGCAAAGTCCGACGCCTGCTCAGGGGTCGTGTAAGCGTTGGCCGCGAAGTTGACCATGAACGTGTCAGGAGAAAGCTGGGTCTCACTGAACCCGCCCGACCAGCTCTTTGCCTTGTAGCCGGTCGCACACCCGGCCATTGCCAGGCACAGCCCGGCTAGAAATACCTTCTTCATACCCTGTTCCCTCGGTTGGGCCTCACCCCGAGCGGATTCTATCCCCTGTCCAGCCGGGGAGGGATATGAGTAACTTTGGGAGTAAGTGGACTGGTGATGGCTTGTAGGCCGCGCCAATACTAGGCATGTGGGGCCCACTCCGGCACCATCTGGGCGTCTCCCGGCGTCGCACTCGCGGCTGCACGGCATCTTCTTCGGACCACTCGTGTCCAGCGTGGTTAAAGTTCTCCACGGACGAACGAATCGCCATCATTTCGTGATGAACAAGCCGTCAGTCCATCGCCAGATACACGCACAGCGCAACTGAGGCCGCCACAAAAATGGCGATCGGCAGAAAGTAGCGAATCGCCTTCCTGCGGCCCTCGTGCTTGGCAGTGTCACGGAACCAGAAAACGAAGAAGGCGCAGAGGATCGCTGCGTCGGCGATCGAGTACCACGCTACGCAGAACGAGCTGCGGCAGGGCCCGAGACGTGTGAGCGCACATGAGCCTGTAGATATTAGTGACGGTAAGTCCATGTGATGTTCTTCCTGTAATGAGCCGTAGCTGGCCTTTCTTTCCATTTCGGTTGGAAGGTAAACGTCGCCACGTATCGTCTCGCCCCGGGAAGATGATGCCGGCTCTCCATGCTCCGGTGACGCCGATATCACAGCCCCACGCGCAGGTTTGGCCAGTCCGACTGATGACCGCATGGGAGTATTTAATGAACAACGATCAGATCAGCAACCCGGGTCCCATCGGCGACCCTACGTCCGTCGACAAACAGCCGCCGAAGAAGGACCCTCCGCCGAAGGAGCCGAACCGGGACGATCCGAAGAAAGATCGCCGGGCGGTAGATGATCCTGCCGCGCCGAACTCCCCGCAATCCGATGGCGATCCGGGCGGCGGCCGCTGACCGTTGGCCGCGATCCCTTGCGTTAAAGCACGCACTTGATCGTGAAGTGGCTATTGGCCGGTCGATGGTCCGCGGCTGGAGAGAAGTGCGTCGATCTGCGCTGGAGTTAGCGATTTCAGATCGGCATATGCGGCGTCCGTGAGCCTCTTGTCGCCGTTGCCCTCTCCATAGAGTTGATAATTGCCGTCCTTGGGCGTGAGCATGAAGTAGAACGGGGAGGCTGGATTGCCCTGGGCGGTCACGAAGGCGAGAGTCTTGCCGTCCGAGCAGCCATATACTAACCAGTCAGTACCACCGTACTTTCCGATCTGGCCACCCCGGTCGCACGTGAGCTTCGGCTTCTCTTCGGCGTGGACAGCCGTGACGTGGAGAGCCGCACAGGTCACTACGCACAGAACGCCGATGTATCGTTTCATAGGGTCCTCCCGGTTCCGAGGGATCCTAGCAGCCGAGCCACAGCTCGACTAACAGGCATTGCGGTGTAGGGAAATTCCTACAGACACGCTCTGCGCAGTGGCTGGCCTTTCCGCGCTGCTGGTCTCAAGGGCGACGACCTACTTGGTCAATGTCTGGGGCAGCGTACAGACCGGACCGGCCATCGCGCGCATAATCGGATCATCCTCCACCCGCCAATGGTGAACCGATGAGTGACGAATTGATGTTTCCCGACGACGATAACGGCCAGGTCCTCCGCCAGATGGTTGCCGAAGGCGACAACCTCTCGATCCCGCGCGAAATCGACTTCGCTGTCCTGTTCGAGACGGAGCAGGCGGCGCTTGAGTTTTGCGTGGCCATGCTGAGGCAGGGCCAGAAGGTCTCGTTCTCCGAATATGAAGATAGCGACGAGATGCCGTGGCAGGTGTTTCTCCATCCATTCATGGAACCCAGCCACGAAAACATCTCCGCGTTCGAGGCTGCCCTCGAAGGCGAGTCCGAAGGGTTCGGTGGCGTCCTGGATGGCTGGGGCTGCATCGCCCAGAACTGAGGGACCCCTACAGGAAAAACGAAAAGCCCTTCGCATCCGCGAGGGCTGCGCCTACAGAACGGAACGGGGTCGCGTGGCAGGATGACGCGATCCCGTGGCGACGATTGCGCACCGGGCAACCTTCTCATCACACGACGGAGAGCCCGGGGTTAGCATGACTGGCATGACCGAATTTCGCCTTACGTACGACGGCCCCGCGCTCATCGCGCATGAAATGCACCGGCGTGACCTGGCGCCCGCCCTGATCGCCATGTCCGATCTCCTGGAAGCCTCAGCTCACGCGCTATACGGCGATGCCGTAAAGATCGACGTGCACATCAAAGGCCCGTTCAAGTCGGGAAGCTTCAACATCGATTTTGTCGCCGGAGTGCAGTGGCTCCAGTCGGTGCGTGACTTTCTTACCGGGCAGTCGAGCGCGGCATTCGCAAACGCGACCGCGATCCTCACGGCCGTCGGCATTGTCGGGAAGGGCCTCTTCTCGCTCCTCAAATGGCTCCGCGGCCGCACGGTGTCGCACGTCGAGCCGATCACGCCTGACGCACAGGGCTTCGCGCGTGTACGTGTCCATGCCGGCGAGGATATGTATGAGGTCCGGCGTCACGCACTTGACCTCCTGAACAACCTGGCCGTCCGGGATGCCCTGGAGCGTGTCATCAAGCCGCTCGGCGAGCACGGCGTGGAGATATTCGCGCTTGGGAGCGAAGGCGTGCTCAACGTGATTGTTGGCGGCGATGAGCGCATCTATTTTGCCGTGCCGTCCGACGAAGAAGTCCTGCACATCGATGATGTCCGGGACATGCTCTTCTCCATGGCAGCGTGTCCAGGCACGGATACCCGGGCATGGCGGCTGTCCGATGGCGAAGCGGCCGTCACCGCCCGGATATCCGACGAACCCTTCCTTGCCGCCGTCGAGGATGGAAGGATCACCCTGCTGAAAGGCGACCTGCTCGCGTGCAGGACACGCGTTCGGCAGTGGCGTGGCCGGCGCGGCATCCGCACCGAGTACGAGCTGGTCCAGATCAGCCGGCACATCCGCGCTGACAGGCATCTGCCGTTGCCGTTGGACGTATTCCCGGCCATGGAGATGGTGACCTGATTGCCGCGCATCACAGCTAAGCGCACTGATTTCGCTACGCGGGAACGTCGGCCTCCTCACAGGCCGATGGCGGTAACGACTCAGCCGCGGAAGTCGGCTCAACGGCGACCACGCCCAGCCGTGCCGGCAGCGGTGGCGGGGCATTGTGCGGAAGATCCATCCAGCCCCGTTTGACGCCAAAGGCGTGTTCGGCGCCACGGGCGAACATTGACGGGACGTTGCCGCCTATCAGCATTCGGGAGAGTTTGCGCGCCGTGGCGATATTGCCGAGCGCGTCGGCTTGTGCCTGCGGGGTGCTTATACCAGCGAGTTCAAGGACGGAAAGGATGAGCGAAAGGTTCTGACGACGATGGAGCTGGCGGAGCATACGGCGACTACGACTGCGGGTGCGTTAACGATGACGGATCGTTATACCGCACGTTTTTGCGTGCGCAAGGACCGACGTGTATGAAAGTTCGGCAGATATTTCACCTATGTGATGAAGGCGATTTACCCGGGCGAATTGAAATGCTAGCCGCAGCCCTCTTCACAGGCTGTCGGCGCTTCCGTGAGACGACGCGTGAGAGCGTCAAAACCCCGCAGCCAGGAGAGATCTCATGCGAATCACCACCCTCAGCATCGCCATGTTCGGCATCTCGATGAGTATGTGTGCCTCGGCTCAGGACGCAGCCAGATCGAACGACTCGCCCATCGAGTCTAAATCGCAGACTGCGAACTCGGCTCCGCAAATGGTCAATGAAACCGCTGATTCAAAAAAACACGAGCAGAATCAGCATTGGAACGATGCTGTGAACACGACCCATTCGCGTGATTCGAGAAAAAAAGACGAGTATGGATCGCCCGTTCCGGCGACACCTAAAGGCCAAGGCACGAACACGAGCACCGACGCGCAAAGGGCGGCTGATGCAAAAAAGCACTGACTGAATAACGGCGCGAGTAATCGCTAAGCTACGCCTAAGAAAACCGCGCAAGCGCAAGAAATCTCGAGACTAAAGCCACGACAGCTACTGCCGTTACCGTCTTAGCATTTTCGCACTGGCAGTACGGGCATCATGACAATCAGGTGGCGCATCATCTTCACCATGGCGGCGGCGCTTGTCGCCGCCGTCGTTATCGGCGGTACCGGGCTTTTCGCCCTTAGCAAGACGCAGGCGAGTCTCGAAGGGATCTATCGCACATCGCTCATCCCCATCGTGCACGTCAGCGAAGTTCGCGCCTCACTCATGGATGAACGTAACGCGATCAACCGCGCCATGGTGCGCGGCACACCCGAAGCCCTTGCCGAAGCGCGGGAGCGCATCGCAACCAGCCAGGCGAAACTCGGGAAAGACTGGTCCACCTATTTCCCTGCGTTGGTGACCAGCGATGACGAGCGCGCAGCCGCCAAGGCCTTCATCGCGGCGCGTGACACCTCCGACACCCGGCTCGGAAATCTCCTGGACAAACTCGCGCACGGCGATAAGGACGCTGTCGCCTTCCTGATCAAGGAAGTCGGCCCGGCCATGGACCAGGCAACCGCGCAGATCTCCCAGATCATCACCGTGAACGAGCAGCAGGCCGACGCAGACTATCGCGCCGCAGCGGCCCGCGAGCGCCACACCGTCATCGTGACCGTGAGTGTGCTGGTCGCGGCCGCCTTGCTCGTGGCGTTACTGGGTGTCCTGCTTGCCCGCGCCGTGGTGCGACCGCTGCTGCGTGCGCGCGACGTGGCTGCGCGGATCAGTCGCGGCGAACTCAACCACCAGCTCGACGTGCAGGGCAGGGATGAACTGAGCGACACGCTACGCGCGCTGGCCACGATGGATGAGCAGCTCACCCGCATCGTCGGACAGGTGCGCAGCAACGCGCAGCTGGTGACCTACGCGGCGCGCGACATCTCCGCGGGAACGGACGATCTCTTGAGCCGCACCCAGGAGCAGGCCTCCTCGCTCGAGGAAACGGCCGCGTCCATGGAAGAAATGACGGCCACCGTGCGTGAGAACTCGGAAGGCGCCGAACTGGCGCGGGAACTCACCACGTCGCTGCATGGCGATGCAGCGTCCGGGCAGTCGGTGGCGGAAGAAGCCGTGGTCGCCATGGGTGAAATCACCCGCAGCAGCCGCAGCGTGGGCGAGATCGCCGTGCTGATCGACGAGATCGCGTTCCAGACCAACCTGCTCGCACTCAACGCAGCGGTCGAGGCGGCCCGTGCGGGTGAGCAGGGGCGTGGATTCGCGGTGGTCGCGAGCGAAGTGCGCTCCCTCGCGCAGCGCAGTGCCGCCGCCGCGCGCGACATCAAGAAGCTTATCGCGGACGCTTCCGCACGCGTGGACGCGGGCGCCGTGCTGGTTGGCCGCACGGGCGAGGCCCTGGCATTGATCGGTACGGGCGCGACGAAGGTGTCGGGCTTGGTCGGGAACATCGCCGCGGCTTCCCTGCAGCAATCGGCCGGCATTGAGCAGGTCAACGGTGCCGTGACCGCGCTGGACGAAGTGACCCAGCAGAACGCCGCCCTCGTCGAAGAGGCCAGCGCCGCGAGCAAGCAGATGCTCGACCTCGCCGAGGAGCTGATGCGCCAGGTGGCGTTCTTCAGCATCGGCGGCGAGGAGGCTGCCGCGCCTGAGCGGCAGGCGCCGATGGCATCGCGTTCAAACGATCGCGCGCTGCCGGCCGCCGTTCGCGCGCCCGCCCGTACGCCGGTTGCAGAAGAAGCCATCTGGACCGAGTTTTAACCGAGGTCACCGGAACCCGTGCGGGCACGGGTTCCGGACGTTGCGCTTGCAACCACCTTGCCACGCCGCTGGCTGGCGAATACCGTGTGGGCGTCCAGACAAGGAGCGCCCCCTTTGAAGCCCGTGGCAGCACGCAACCTGCACAGCCAGGTAGTCAACCAGTTAGGCCAGCTCATCGTCAGCGGCAAACTGGCACCGGGCGAGGGTCTTCCGCGCGAGGATATCCTTGCGGAAAAGCTCAATGTCAGCCGTACCGCACTGCGCGAAGCCATGAAGGTGCTGGTGGCGAAGGGCCTGATCGAATCCCGCCAGCGCACCGGGGCGCGCGTGCGCGAAGCCGTCCACTGGCGCCAGCTCGACCAGGACGTCCTCGCCTGGCGCTGCGCGTCCATGCCCACCGCCGACTTCGTCGACAAGCTCGTGGAAATGCGCGAGTTGATCGAGCCGGGCGCAGCCGCGGCGGCTGCGAAACGGCGGACCACGGCTCAGCTAGCCGCGTTGAAGGAAGCCTATGAGGCCATGGCGGCAGCGGAAGACCTCGATGCCTGGGCGGAGGCTGACCTCACGTTCCACGAGACCATGCTCCAGGCCACCAATAACGAGCTCATGGTGTCGTTGTTCACGGTGATCGAGACTGCGCTGGCGCAGTACTTCCTGCTCTCGGCGAGCAAGGCGGTCGATTTCAAGGCCGCGCTTCCGCAGCACGCGCTGGTCCTCGACGCGATCCGCCGCAAACAGCCGGACGCCGCGCGCGAGGCGATGCGGGAGATGGTCGACGCATCCCGCCGGAACATCCGTCGCCGCCGGTAAGCTTTTGATCTTGTGGGAGCGCGCTTGCGCGCGATGGGGCTTGAGGCAAGAGCCATCGCGCGGAAGCGCGCTCCCACAACAGCAGGCATGCTGCGGCGCAGCTTGATCGCTGATAGTCATAAAATACTACAATTACCCCTCAGGTTCGCCGCTATCCATCTTGGGAAGGGTGTGGGGATGCAGGGGAAGAATCGGGACTGTTCCGACGTCCTGGAACTGACCACCGACCGCTTACGCGTGGGTCTGCTGCCAGACGTGGGCGGCGGCATAGCGCACTTCGACTGGCTGGGCTACGGTGGCCCCATCCCCCTGATGCGCCAAGCCCTTTGTGGGAGCGCGCTTGCGCGCGATGGTTCCATCGACGCCGCACACGCGCCGACCGACCCCAACACCCTGGCCTGCTACCCCCTCATCCCCTGGAGCAACCGCATAACCGGCGGCGGCTTCAGCCACGATGGCATCCGCATCGACCTGGCGCGCAATCGCGCCGACGACGACTACCCGATCCACGGCACGGGCTGGCAGCGCGCGTGGCAGGTGGATTCGCATCAACCCGATGCCGCCGTATTCTCTCTGCACGACACCGTCGAAGGCGGCTACGCCTACGGCGCGCGCATGGCCTACCACCTGGAACACGACACGCTCCGCGTCGAGCTGTCCGTCACGAATCACGGCCCGTCCGCGCTGCCGTTCGGCCTGGGCCTGCACCCTTTCTTTCCCCGCCACGGTAGCGTGCAGCTGCACGCCCCGGCGCGCTCCGTGTGGCGCAATGACGAACGGAACCTCATTCCGGTCGCGCGCGACGCGGTGCCGCCGGCGTGGGATTTTTCTTCCGATCGGCCGCTGCCTGCAGGCGGCCTCAACAACGCGTTCCAGGGCTGGACCGGCGCGGCCCGCATCACCTGGCCGCAGCAACGCCTTTGCCTGGATGTCACCAGCGATGTGGATACGTATGTCCTGTACGTCCCCGCCGATGAATCGTTCTTCTGTTTCGAGCCCGTGGATCACCCCGTCAATGCGGTGAACCAGCCCGGCGGCGCCGCGGCGCACGGCATGTCCGTGCTCGCGCCCGGCGAATCTCTTGCACGATCCTTTGCGTTCCGCGTTTCCGAGAAGGGGTAACCACGTTGAAGCACCACGCCCATGCCACCCGGCTTGCCCTGGCTATCGCTGCCATCTTCGCCACCCCGCTGGCAGCCGCTCCTGCGCCGCGCGATGCGGCCGTCCGCTACGACACGGCCTCGCACGTCTTCCGTCTCGACGCGGGCAAGGTTACCTACGCCATGGGCGTGGATCCGGACGGCAAGCTGCAGACGCTTTACTGGGGCGCGCGGCTTGCCAAGGATGATCCGCTGGGGCCGGCCATGCCGGCGCCGGAACGTTCCTCGTTCGATCCGAAGGGCGCGTTGTCGCGGCAGGAATACGCGGGGTGGGGCGGCAATATCACGGCGATGCCGGCGCTCAAGGTAAAGCTCGACGATGGCAACCGCGACCTGATCCTGCGCTACGACAGCTACCGCATCGACCACGGCGCACTCGACATCGTGCTCAGCGACAAACAAGCCGGGGTGGATGTCACGCTTCACTACATCGCCGACGATGCCACGGGTGTCATCGGCCGCTCCGCGCATATCGAAAACAAGGGCAAGCAGCCGCGGACGATCGACAGCGCCGCCGCGGCGACCTGGAGCTTGCCTTCCGGCAGCGATTATTCACTGCGTTACCTCACCGGCACCTGGGCCGGCGAATGGCACCTGCAGACGCGCGCGATCACGCCGGGCGCGACCGTGCTGGAAAGCCGGCGCGGCTCCACGGGCGATGAAAACAACCCGTGGTTCGCGATCAATCGCGGCGGGGCGTGGGACGAGACGCACGGCGATGTATGGTTCGGCGCGCTGGCGTGGAGCGGCTCGTGGAGCATCCGCGTCGACGAAGACATCCTGGGCCAGGTCCGTGTGACCGGCGGCTATAACCCGTTCGATTTCGGCTATCGCCTCAAGCCCGGCGAGTCACTCGATACGCCGGTGTTCTATGGCGGCTATACGGGCGACGGCATGGGTGAAGCATCGCGGCTCCTCCACCGCTTCGAACGCAGCCGCATCCTGCCTGGTGGCGACAACGCGAAGCTGCGCCCCGTGCTCTACAACTCGTGGGAAGCCACCGAGTTCAAGGTGGACGAAGCCGGCCAGATAAAGCTGGCCGAGCGGGCTGCAAAGCTCGGCGTGGAACGTTTCGTCGTCGACGATGGCTGGTTCGGTGCGCGCAACAACGATCACGCCGGGCTCGGCGACTGGACCGTCAACCGGACCAAGTTCCCCAATGGCCTGAAGCCGCTCATCGACAAGGTGCATGGCCTGGGCATGAGCTTCGGGTTGTGGGTCGAACCCGAGATGGTGAATCCCGACAGCGACCTGTATCGCGCGCATCCCGACTGGGTATTCAACTTCCCGGATCGCCAGCGTAGCGAGGGCCGTAACCAGCTGGTGCTGAACCTCGCGCGTGAGGACGTGAAGGCGCATGTGTTCGAGGTGCTGGACAAGCTGCTCGCGGAAAACGACATCCAGTTCCTCAAGTGGGACTACAACCGCAACTGGTCCGAGCCGGGCTGGCCGCAGATGGCCCCGGATGAGCAGCAGAAGGTGTATGTCGCTTACACGCGGAACCTGTACGACATCCTCCGCCGCCTGCGCGCGAAGCACCCGGGCGTGGAAATCGAATCGTGCTCCGGCGGCGGCGCGCGCGTCGACCTCGGCGTCATGGCGCTCACCGACGAAGTGTGGCCGTCGGACAACACCGATGCCTCGGATCGTCTCGCCATCCAGGATGGTTTCAGCCAGGCCTATACGCCCGCCGCGATGATGGCCTGGGTCACGGCCTCGCCGAGCTGGGCGAACAAGCGTGCGCTGTCACTGGATTTCCGCTTCCTTTCCGCGATGCAGGGCGGCCTCGGTATCGGCGCCAACCTGCTCGAATGGACCGACGCCGACAACGCCACCGCGCGCCATTACATCGCCGAGTACAAGGCCATCCGCGCCACGGTGCAGCGGGGTGACCTTTATCGCCTGCTCTCGCCGCAACAGCGCGCGCCTTGGTCCGCGACGAATTCAGTGTCGGCCGATCGAATGCAGGCCGTGCTGTTCGCGTTCCAGCGTGATGGCGAGGAGGGCAGGGCGTTCCCGACGCTGCGTCCGCAGGGCCTCGACGCGAACGCGCGTTACCGCATCCGCTTCATCCATGGCGCCGGCGCGCCGGGCACGCCCGACGCCGCCAGCGGCGCGTACTGGATGGAACACGGCCTCGACCTGCAGATCAAGGGCGATTTCGACGCCGCAGGAGTCGTGTTCGAACAGCGCTAGTTTCCCCCCGCAAGGAGTCGCGCCGTGCCTGTACGTCATGTTCCGTCGCTCCGCCGTCTCGCCCTGGCCTGTGGTTTGTTCGCCCTGGCCAGTTCCGCCGCCGCCCAGGTCAATGGCGTGGCACAAGGTCCGTACCTCGGCTGGAGCAGTTTCAGCCAGCAGACCGTGGATCCTGCGTTCCTGACGCAGGCCAACATGGTGAAGCAATCCGACGCGCTCGCCGCGTCGGGTCTGCAGGCCCATGGGTACACCTACATCAACCTCGACTCCGGCTGGATGGGCGGGTTCGACGCGAATGGCCGGCCAACGCCGGATCCCGCGACGTTCCCCGACATAAAGGCCTTGATCGCCCACATCCATGCGAATGGGCAGAAGGCCGGCATCTACTGGATTCCGGGCGTGGAAGAGCCGGCCGTGCAGGCCAACTTTCCAATCCTCGGTACGGACCGGCATATCCAGGACATTCTTGCGCTGCCACACCGTGCCGGTAATGCGTTCGGTGGGCCTGGTGAGTCGCCGTACCACTACAAGATCGATTTTTCGAAGCCCGGTGCGCAGGAGTACATGGACTCCGTGGTCGCGCTGTTCGCGTCATGGGGCGTGGATTTCATCAAGCTCGATGGCGTCACGCCCGGCTCGTACAGCGACGACCTGAGCATCGATAACCGCGACGACGTAGTGGCGTGGTCGAAGGCGATCGCGAAGAGTGGCCGGCCGATGTGGTTCACCGTGTCGTGGCAGGTCGGCAAGGACTACAACAACATCTGGTCTACCTGGTCGAACGCGCGGCGCATCGATGACGACGTGGAATGCGAAGGCCGCTGCGCCACGCTCACCAACTGGCCGCGCATCGAAAAGCGCTTCCGCGACCTGCCGGGCTGGCAGGATGCGGCAGGCCCCACGAAGGGTTGGAACGATCTGGACTCGCTGGATATCGCCGACGGTGCGCGCGATGGCCTCACCGACGACGAGAAGCGTTCGGCCATGACGATCTGGTCGATGGCCAATGCACCGCTGTATCTCGGCGGCGACCTGACCCAGCTCGATCCGGAAGGCGTGCGCATCGCGACGAACGATGAGGTGCTGGCCGTCGACCAGTCCGGGCGCCCGGCGCGCCAGGTGCTCGGAGGCGATCACCCGGTGTGGGTGAGCGACCTTGGCCACGGCCGCTCCTACGTGGCGCTGTTCAACATGAACGCTGCGCCGGCCCGGGTGGTCCTGCCGTGGCGCGTGCTCGGTGCCGTCGGTGCGCTCCGTGTGCGCGACCTGTGGTCGCACAGTGAGCTCGGCCCATCGGTGCTCCAGCACGAGGTGGTCCTGCCTGCCCACGGCACGCAACTACTCCTCGTGGACCGGCTGCCGGGGCAGGTGCCCGCTGGCCCTTCCGCCGCGTATGAGGCGGAAGCCGCGGCACTCGATGGCAATGCGCAGGTCTTCGCGTGCCAGGGCTGCTCCGCCGGCAACAAGGTCGGTGGCCTCGGCCTCGGTGCGGACAACACGGTGACGTTCAATAACATCAGCGTGCCGCGCGATGGCGTGTACCTCATGCAGGTCGATTCGCTGACCCAGGGCCTGCGTTCATACCTCTACCAGGTGAACGACGGCGCGTACCACACGTTCAACTCAGGCGGCGGCAGTTTCCAGCTGCCTTCATCGAGCACGCTGCCGGTCTGCCTGCGCAAGGGCGTGAACCGCATCCGCTTCGGCAACGCGGTGAGCTACCCGCCGGACCTCGATCGCATCGTTATCCGTGACGGCATGGGCGTGCCGGCACCGGTGGCCAGCGTCTACGAGGCGGAATCGGCGACGCTCGGCGGCACGGTCACCGCGGGCTTCAGCAACTATTTCTCGGGCCTTGCGAAGGCGGGCAACATCGGTGGCGGGGCGGCGAACGCGGTCACGTTCACGCATGTCGACGTGCCGCGTGCCGGCGTTTACCAGCTCGAGATCGACTACGCGACGAAGGGACCGCGCTCGTTGTTCCTGACGGTGAATGGACGCAACCCGCAGCAGCTCGACCTGGATGGGAGCAGCTTCGACGACCCGGCGGCCCGCGTCTTGGAAGTATCGCTGCTGAAGGGAAGCAACACGCTGCAGCTGGGCAACCCTTCTGGGTTCGCACCCGACCTCGACCGCATCGTGGTCAGCCCGCGCGTCGGTGCACCCGCGCCGGGCTGCCCCTGAGGCTGCGGCGGCATGACCCGTAAGACGCAGTAAGTGTAGAAGCATCTTGTGGGAGCGGGGGGGGGCGCGGGGGGGGGTGGGGCCAAAACAAAAGCGCGCCCCCCCCCCCCCCCCACCCA